>CANKAM010000024.1 GCA_947479755.1 Bacteroidota bacterium | reverse complement strand
CCTTATCGGCCTTGACCTGCATAACGATAATACTACCAATAATGTATATGCCCCTTTTATTACCTTTTCACGCAGAAGCAACGGTACCGCCTATAACAGTGCTTTTGCTTCAATTGGTGCACAGGTTACTGGGCAAGGAACCGATGCCAACTGGTGTGCGGGTGATTTAATATTTTC
Organism: Bacteroidota bacterium; assembly: GCA_947479755.1. Classification (GTDB taxonomy): domain Bacteria; phylum Bacteroidota; class Bacteroidia; order SXHM01; family SXHM01; genus SXHM01. The sequence goes on along the minus strand of CANKAM010000024.1, from coordinate 56,456 downwards.
TACCGAAAATGGAACGGTGAATGGTATGGGCGAACGAATGCGCATCGATAAATCGGGACGTGTATATATTCTTCAAAATCAGGGAAACGACCCCAATTTTGCAGGTTTAGATGATCCTACAAGTGCAAACGGAAGAGCGCAATTGGTTTTATCTTCCTCTTATAGTGATCTGGTTATTGCTTCCAGCGAAGGAAACGATAACCATGGCTCAACCCTAACTTTTGCATCCTATAACCCCGGCAATTCTGCAGACTACCGCAAATTTGTAATCAACCAGGGCAACTGGGGGGCACGCTTTGGTTACCTTGATTTTGGATTTGCTGATGCAGGCGGACGCTCAAACCCACACGCAAATATTAATGGAACCGACAATGTAATTACATTAAATGGTATTAACAAAAGATTAGGCGTAGGTATCATGAGTCCTGCCCAAACCTTAGATGTAAATGGAAAAGCAAGAATAAGAAGAGGTGTAAATACCATGGGCGGAAACGCCAACGAAGGTCAGTTGGAAATTGCCAATACAGGCAGTGGAGATGCTTATATCTCATTTCACCGTGAGGGGGCATGGGGTGCTCACTTTGGGCTGGGAGCTGATAATTGGTTTTCTACTTATGGTTGGAGTCCAGGTACATGGAATGCCTTGCGTGTGGGAGCTTTTGAAGCCCGTGGCGGAGGTGCTTTTGCTGGCTCAGCTTATAACCGCGATTGGGGTGTTGGAGCAGGAACTACTTATGGTAAAGTTTATTCTAACTTAGATAATCAGGTTAATGGCGGACTTACAATAAGTGATGACGGAGGATTTTATGATTATAACGATGGATGGCTTCAGTCTCAAGGTTCTAACGGAATTATGTATAACACCAGCAGTGGAACCTACTTTTCACTATATCGCACCGACCGGCCCGGTTGCTGCTATGATAAACAGATCATTCCTCAAAATGCAAACTGGGGATATGTAGGAACAGGAGGAAACTACTGGTTCAGGATGTACGCAGGTGCTTTTGTAAATGGTTCTACAAGGGAATCTAAAAGAAATATTACGCCATTAGATGAAAGCACATATGAGGTTGTAATGAATGATATTGATAAAATTAAGCCATCATTTTATAAATATAATGAAGAACTGGATGATTTAACTGAAGGGCATGAAACAAAATATCGCCCTAACTATCACCTTGGGGTTATAACAGATCAAAGCCCGGATTATATACAAGACGAAGCTTTTGCAGGTATAGATATTTATGCTATCGCCACGTTGGGTCTTGCCGGTGTAAAGTATAACCGTGCTGAAATAAAAGAAATAAAAGAAACCCTCGGAATGACAGAAGAAACCACGCGCCTCCAGGATTTTGGAAGTTTTGTAATGAATGGGAATGAAATTACTGTCCCCTTTCGTAATTCTTTCTCCTCTAAGTTGAATAATTCTGTAATGCCCGTTGTTACACTAACTGCAAATAAAACAGATGTAACCTTGGCTATTAGTTATAAAGACAGTAAAGGATTTAAAGTTATCGCATCCGGCAACACCAATGGGTTAATGGTTGATTACATAGCTTTTGCTGAAGTAACAAATTATAGCAACCCCCAAAAAACAGAAGTGTCTCATCAAATTATGAAAGGGTTGGTGGTTGATGAAAATATAAAGAACACAATCCACCGTTATTGGGCTAAGCAGAAAGAGGACTTAGAGAAAAGCATTGTCCCGGGCTCAAAACCGGATTATGTTCCAAGTGAACCGTTAGAAAAATAATACAATACAAAATGAGAAAGTAGAATTATTGTAGTCATAAAAGAACGGAGGCGAAAATATGGTTTGCCTCCGTTCTTTTTTCAAAAACTCTTCACCATACAAAAAATAACAAAAAAATTTAAACAGGCTCTTACCTTTGCCGCGTGCAAAACAAATTCCCCCGAGCTTTATTGCTTTTTTACATTCTGGTAGCGTATGTCTTCATTCAGTTTTGCTGGTGGGCATATAGTTTAGTTCAACTCAATTCAGAAATATATAATCTGAAATTAGAAATACTAACAATGGCTCACGAAGGCAGTCCGGAGTTGCTCATTGAAAAAGCCAACCTTGACCAGAAACTATATTCACGCATCTGGATGGTGTTGGGCGAAGGCAGCGTATTTTTTATTTTGCTGGCAATAGGTGTATGGCAAACCTTGCAAAGCTTCCGCAAAGAAGTTTCGCTGGCACGTCAGCAGAAGAATTTTTTGCTGGCTGTAACACACGAATTAAAATCACCGATTGCTTCCGTAAAACTCTATTTACAAACTTTGCAAAAGCGCGAACTGGAGCGCGAAAAACAAAACGAAATACTAGCCAGAGCCATTGCCGATACGGATCGTTTGGGCAGCCTGGTTGAAAATCTTTTACTCGCCACCAAAATTGACCGCAGTGATTACATGCTGCATTTTGAAGAACTGAATATCTCTGATTTAGTTGCTCAGATAATTGCCACTCATCCCGAAAATAAACGCCTGAAAACCGAAATTCAGCAAGGGATAAAAATGCAGGCAGACAAATTAGCATTCACATCCGTTGTAGTAAACCTGCTTGAAAATGCCTTGAAATATTCGGAACAAACAGTAACTGTAAAACTGCAGCGCGATAAAAATATTTTACTCAGTATAATTGATAATGGCTCCGGAATTCCTGACGAAGAAAAACAAAAAGTATTTGAAAAATTTTACCGCATAGGCAATGAAGATACACGCAAATCAAAAGGAACAGGCCTGGGTTTATACATTGTAAAAAATCTTGTTGAGCGCCACAACGGAACCATAAAAATTCGGGACAATCAACCCAGCGGCAGCATTTTTGAAATAGAATTTTTGGTTTAAAATCCGCGACAATCAGCCTAATCCGAGTCAACCCCGTTCCATCCTTTTAAACAACATTTGCATTTTCAAATACTAATTGCTTTTCTTTGCACCCTCCAAAAAATAAGAACAAAAACTGTTTATGGCTAAAAATCTTGTCATCGTTGAGTCGCCTGCCAAGGCAAAAACTATTGAGGGTTACCTCGGAAAAGATTACTTAGTTAAGTCAAGTTTCGGTCACATCCGCGACCTTCCTAAAAAAGGATTGAATGTGGACATCAACAATAAATTTGCACCTACTTACGAAGTTCCTGCCGACAAAAAAGCAGTGGTAAATGAACTGAAAAAATTAAGTAAAGATGCAGAGGTAGTTTGGTTAGCATCCGATGAGGACCGTGAAGGAGAAGCTATTTCGTGGCACTTGTTTGAGGCACTTAAATTAGACGAGAAAAAAACAAGACGCATCGTTTTTCATGAGATCACAAAACCTGCTATTTTAAAAGCAATTGAAAACCCGCGCACCATTGATATCAATCTGGTAAATGCGCAACAAGCCCGCAGAATACTTGACCGTTTGGTAGGTTTTGAGCTTTCACCCATCCTTTGGAAAAAGGTAAAACCAAATCTTTCAGCAGGTCGTGTGCAGAGCGTTGCAGTGCGTTTAATAGTAGAACGCGAGCGCGAAATCATCAATCATAAATCAGAATTCTTTTACCGCGTTGTTGCCATCTTTGAAATAAATAAAGACGGCAAAAAATCACAGGTAAAAGCTGAACTTCCTAAGAAATACAAGACTAAAGAAGAGGCGCAGAAGTTTTTGGATGCCTGTGCAACTTCAGAATTTACAGTAGAAGACCTGGAGAAGAAGCCTTCAAAGAAAGGTCCTTCTGCACCTTTTACAACGTCTACCTTGCAGCAGGAAGCCAGTCGTAAATTGGGCTTCTCCGTTTCAAGAACCATGACGGTTGCGCAGAAATTATACGAGTCAGGAAAAATAACCTACATGAGAACTGACTCGGTAAACCTTTCTGAAACAGCGCTGACAGCGGCAGAGAAAGAAATTACCCGCTCATTCGGGAAAGAGTATGTAAATATTAAGCAATATAAATCCACTTCAAAAGGCGCACAGGAAGCCCACGAAGCTATCCGTCCTACTTACATGGAAAACCATGAGGCAGGTGCAGATGCTTCGGAGCAACGTTTATATGATTTGATATGGAAAAGAACGCTTGCTTCGCAAATGGCAAACGCTGAATTGGAGAAAACAACTGTAACAATCGGTGTTTCCAATTCACCCGAAAAATTAGTGGCAAGAGGTGAGGTTATAAAATTTGACGGTTTCCTTAAAGTATACATGGAAAGCACCGATGAAGAGCCTGAAGACAGCGAAGAAGGTATGTTGCCTCCAATGGAAAAAGGACAAAAACTGGACCTGAACGAAATAACAGCAACACAGCGTTTCACGTTACATCCGCCACGTTACACCGAGGCAAGTCTGGTAAAAAAATTAGAAGAGCAGGGGATAGGAAGACCTTCTACATATGCACCAACTATCTCTACTATTCAAAATCGCGGATACGTTGTTAAAGAAGAGCGCGAAGGAACTCCGAGACCATATTCTCAATTGGTTCTGAAAGATAAAAAGATTGTTGAAAAACAATTATCAGAAAACACAGGCGCAGAAAAATCAAAACTTTTTCCGAGTGATATCGGAATGGTAGTAACTGATTTTTTGGTGGCAAATTTTGCAAACGTGTTGGATTATGGTTTCACCGCAGAGGTGGAAAAAGAATTTGATGAAATTGCGGAAGGCAACCTGGAGTGGAGTAAAATGATTAAAGATTTTTACACACCTTTTCATAAAGATACAGTTGATACAACCGAAAATTCCGAACGCGCATCAGGTGAGCGTTTGTTGGGTGTCGACCCCGCAAGCGGCAAAAATGTTTATGTAAGAATTGGAAGATTTGGCCCGATGGCACAAATAGGCGAGGCAGCGGAAGAAGGTGGAGAAAAACCTAGATTCTCAAGTCTTAAAAAAGAACAGCGTTTAGAAGCTGTAACATTGGAAGATGCATTAGAATTATTCAAACTTCCGCGCACGGTTGGTGAATTTGAAGGCAAAGAAATGATTGTAAGTGCAGGACGTTTTGGACCGTATATTAAGCACGATAGTAAATTTATCTCCTTACCTAAAACTGAAGACCCGCTTACAATTACTGGTGAAACAGCAGCAGAATTGATACAAGCCAAGCGTAAATCTGACAGCGAAAAACTGATTAAATCTTTTCCTGAAAACGCAGAAGTGCAAGTGCTGAATGGGCGTTGGGGACCATATATTGTAGTTGGCAAAAAGAATGTGAAAATTCCTAAAGGCAAAGAAGCAACATCACTTACCCTCGAAGAATGTCTGAAACTTGCTGCCGAAGCGCCGGACAAACCTGCAAGAGGAAGATTTACTAAAAAGAAGAAATAGTTTTTAATTGAATGTCACCCTGAGCGTAGTCGAAGGGTTTTAAAACTACAACATGGACATCTCCATTTTCTTTGAGCCTGCAAACCTTGGTGAAACAACCTTTCAGGCAAATACCATTGGAGAAAAGATTATCCGCTATTCCGAAAAAGGCAATTTCCCTGAATTAGAAAATACCGACATCGTTATTATCGGAGTGAATGACGACCGCAAAGCAGTTCATAATAAAGGTTGTTCTGAAGCTCCTGATTTTGTCCGCAAAAAATTATATAATCTTTATCGTGGCGACCATGCTTTGCGTGTTACCGACCTTGGAAATATCCAAAAAGGAAATACCATTGAAGACACTTATTTTGCGCTCACTTCTGTTATCGGTTTTCTGGCAAAGAAAAAAATTGTAACCATAATAATAGGTGGCAGCCAGGATTTGACGTATGCCAATTATTGCGCCTACCGCGACATGGAGCAAATGGTTAATATCGTTGCGGTTGATTGCGCTTTTGACATGGGCGAAATGGACAGCCCTGTTGATTCGAGAACCTATTTGAGCAAAATAATTCTGCATCAGCCTAATTTCTTGTTCAACTTCAGTAGTATTGGCTATCAGACCTATTTTGTGGAACAAAAAGGTATTTCGCTGATGGAAAAAATGTTCTTCGATTCTTATCGTTTGGGCGATGTAAAAAATGACATAGAGGAAGTTGAACCGGTTGTAAGAAATGCGGATATTTTAAGTTTTGATATTTCTGCCGTCCGTCACTCAGATGCTCCGGGAAATAAAAACGCTTCACCCAATGGTTTCTTTGGCGATGAGGCTTGCCGTATTGCCCGCTATGCAGGCCTCAGCGATAAACTTACCTCCTTTGGCATCTATGAAATAAATCCTTCCGTTGATATTAACGGACAAACATCTTTCCTTGCAGCCGAAATGATCTGGTATTTCATTAATGGATATTACAGTCGCAAAAAAGATTACCCTGTTGGTGATAAATCAAGCTATACCAAATACCGCGTTAGTATTAAAGAAGGCAAATACGAAATCGTTTTTTATAAAAGTGACAAAAGCGGGCGGTGGTGGATGGAGGTTCCTTACCCTGCAAGTAAAAAATCAAAATACGAACGCCATAGTATGGTTCCTTGTTCCTATAATGATTACAAAATTGCCTGTACAGAAGAAATGCCCAATCGGTGGTGGCAGGCATTTCAGAAGCTGGGATAGCGCTTTTCACAATAAAGAATTGTGTCGGTCGTCTGAATTTTTAGGTTGATAGTCAGATTTATTTGCTTCGTAAAATATTATTTCCATAAATTTGGATGATTTTTAAAACAACGCAACAGTATTTGGTGGTGTTTGGTAATGACAAGATTAAATTTTGATTTAATAGTTGCATTTCTGAATAATAATTATTTACTTTAGCCCCTTGTTTGAATAGAGAAACAACAAAACATACATAAAAACACAACAATTAAGCTATAAACAGACGTTATGAAAAAACTATTTACCACCTTATCTGTAGCCTTTATCGCGTATGCAGCATCTGCACAGCAAGATCCGCAGTTCAGCCAGTACATGTATAACAGGTTGTTCACTAACCCGGGTTATGCAGGAAGTAATGATGGTATCTGCGCTAATCTAATAGGCAGAACTCAATGGACAGGATTTGACGGTGCTCCTAAAACAGCAGTTTTGGGCATTGATGCTACCATCGAAAAAATTCACGGTGGTGTTGGTCTTGTTGTAATGCAGGATAAAATTGGTTTCCAAAGCACCTTAGCTGCGCGTTTGGCTTATGCTTACCGCATGAATGTCGGTTCAGGAAAACTAGGTATCGGTGTTGATATCGGTATTCTTAACCAAACTATGAATGGAAATTTTGTTCCAATTCAGCCGGGCGATCCTTCAATTCCTACAGGAAAAGCAAGTGACTTGGTTCCTGATTTAGGTGCCGGTGTTTACTACAACACTGATAAATTATATTTCGGTGTTTCAGCTTCTCACTTATTAGGAGGCAAACTTGATCTTGATAATTTGAATGGTGAGCCATTGAACGTTGCACGTCACTATTATGCAACTGCAGGATATGATTATGAAATCAATCCTAACTTTACTCTTCGTCCATCTATCTTCATTAAATCAGATGCAGCATCTACTCAGTTAGATGTTAACCTTAACCTTTTAATCAAACAAATGGTTTGGTTTGGTGCTTCTTATAGAATTGATGATGCAGTTGTGGCAATGGCAGGAGCTCAATTTGGTTCATTCAGATTTGGTTATGCTTATGACTTTACAACCTCTAAATTGAGCGGTTATAGCAATGGAACTCATGAATTATTTGTAGGCTACTGCTACAAATTTAACAAGCCTGGAACTTCTCAGAAGTACAGAAACGTTAGGTTCCTGTAATTGTGATTTCTGTAACCATTTACTAATTGTTACGTTTTACCTTGACTTTTCGACAAAATACTATCTCATCACAAGGTTGGTGAGATAGTGTTTTGTGTAAGAGAAAAATATTTTTTGAATTGCACAATAATATACAAAGAGGACCCGTTAATATCTCAGAACAATAAATCAAATACTGTTACGTTATAATAGTATAACAAAACCTAAAATGGAGGTATCAATGAAAAAATTACTTTTATTATTCAGTCCCGTGGCCGCTGCTATCTTTAGTAGTTGCGGATCAGACGGAGCAGGACATCTTATCGGTGTTCAGGACCGCGAAGAGTGGTATCAGGAAGACCCTTATGGTATGCTTTACATTCCCATGGGAAGCTACAACATGGGTAATAGCGATCAGGATGTGCCTTACTCGCACACCACACCTGCAAAAACAGTTTCGGTTCAGGCTTTCTATATGGACGAAACCGAAATCACAAACAACGAGTACCGTCAGTTTGTTTATTGGGTGCGCGATTCTATGGCACACAGACTTATTGGTGAAGATCATATCTTAGAAGAAGGTGAATATGGCGAGCGTATTAACTGGGAAGAAGATATTGAGTGGGAAGATGAAGAATTCATGGAAACATTAGAAGAACTCTATCTGCCGGAACACGAACGCTTTTACCGCAGAAGAGAAATTGATACCCGTAAATTGAATTTTGAATATTATTGGATTGATTTGCGCGAAGCTGCGCGTAAAGAAAACCGTGAGCAAGGGATGAAAGACCGTTCGGTATTCATTAAAAAAGACATTATTAATGTTTACCCTGATACATTGGCTTGGATACACGATTTCACGTATTCATTCAATGAGCCTATGACCAATATGTATTTCTGGCATCCGGCTTATGATGATTATCCTGTAGTGGGAGTTACCTGGAAACAGGCAAGAGCATTTTGTATCTGGAGAACACAACTTTTAAATAGTTGGTTACTTGCAAATGATGAGCACTTTGTGCAGAATTTCCGTTTGCCAACAGAATCAGAATGGGAATATGCTTCACGAGGAGGATTGGATTTGTCACCATATCCTTGGGGAGGTCCTTACATACGTAACAGTCGTGGTTGTTTCTTAGGTAACTACAAGCCAATGCGCGGAAGTTATGTGGATGATGGCGGTTTCCATACTGTAAAAGCAAATTCTTACGCACCTAATGATTACGGATTGTATTGCATGGGTGGTAATGCTGCCGAGTGGACAAGCAATGCCTATGATGAATCTGCTTATAATTTTATTCATGATTTGAATCCGGATTATCAATACGATGCAAAAGAGTCTGATCCTCCGGCATTGAAGAGAAAAGTTATTCGCGGTGGTTCATGGAAAGATATTGGTTTCTACATGCAAACGGGAACCAGAACATACGAATATCAGGATACAGCAAAATGCTACGTAGGTTTCCGTTGCGTGATGACATTCCTCGGTCGTGATAAAGCCGACTTTTAAAAATAAACAACACAATTAATTATAAACCAACACAACAAACAATCTAAAAACCATTTGAAATTATGAAAGGGAAAAAGTGGAAAAATTTTATGGCCAAACTTTATGGCTGGGGAGCATCAATCGTTATTGTAGGTGCGCTTTTCAAAATCCAGCACTGGCCGGGGGCAGGTATCATGTTGACTATCGGATTAACAACCGAAGCATTTATATTTTTCTTTTCAGCTTTTGAAAAACCACACGAAGAACCGGATTGGAGTTTGGTTTACCCTGAACTTGCAGGTATGCACGGTGAAGAAAAAGAAGAAGAAAAGAAAAAATCAGGTACAGTTACTGAAGAGCTTGACAGAATGCTTGAAGAAGCTAAAATTGGCCCCGAGTTGCTACAAAGCCTCGGAAGCGGTTTGCGCAATCTGAGTGACAGCACTGCAAAGCTTTCTGACCTTTCTGATGCTGCAGTAGCTACAAATGATTATGCACAAAGCATGAAATCTGCTAGTGCTAATGTTGACGAACTTTCTAAAGCCTATAGTAAAGCAACGTCTGCTATCACGTCTATTGATTTAGGTGCTGATGACGGACAATCTTTCGGCAAACAGCTTCAGGAAGTTGCTCAAAAACTGTCTTCGCTTAATGCAGTATACGAATTGCAATTACAAGGCTCTAATGATTTCTTGAAATCTCAAAGCAAATTGCATTCCGGTATTACTGACCTTATGGAAAATCTTAATGCTTCGGTTAGCGATACTAAGAGATTCAAAGAAGAAGTTGGTGCATTGGCAGAAAATCTTAGCGCACTTAACACAGTTTACGGAAACATGCTTACTGCAATGGGCGGTAAAAAATAATCAGCCATTCATTTATTCATTAACCTAAATAAAAAGTAATAAGAAATGGCAGGCGGAAAAGAAACCCCCAGGCAGAAGATGATTGGGATGATGTATCTCGTTTTGACAGCGCTGCTGGCGCTTAACGTGTCAAAGGAGATTTTAAATTCATTCATTCTCATTAACAACGGCCTTGTTACCACCAACACTAACTTCTCAAATAAAAATGCAGCACAAATGGCTGCTTTTGATAAAGAGTATGCGTTGAATCCTAAAAAAGTGCAAAAATATTATGATGATGCAAAAGCAGTTAAAGCTTCAGCCGATTCATTGGTTGAGCATATTGAATTTTTAAAACATTATCTTATTATTAAGACAGATGGTCTAGATTCAACATCAATTTATGCACTTAGGAAGCAATGGCAGGATGCAGATGATGTGAACAAGCCTAGATTTAAAGTTCAGTTGGATTCAATTTTCAATCTGAAGAATGTAGACTCAAAGGATAATTATGATATTGCTACCAATATTATGATTGGTGGTGAGGAATCAAAACCAAAGCTAGGAAAATTTACAGCACAGGAAATCAAAGGAAAGCTCGATTACTTCAGAGAAAAGATGAAGTCTTTTGTAAAGGAGCCTTCATTGATTTCTGCTCTTGATGCTAACTTTAATACAGATACTACTTATAAAGTAAGTGAAACGGAAACAGAGAGCTGGATGTTATCTAATTTTTATCACATTCCATTAGCTGCTGTTATTACCAATCTTTCTAAAATTCAGACAGACGTGCGTAACGGTGAGTCAGATGTAATAAAAAATCTGTTTCAGAATGTAAGTGCTGAAGATTTCAAGTTTGACAAATTGGAAGCACGAGTTATTCCTCAGTCAAATTATGTTCTTGTTGGAGAGAAATATCAGGCTGATGTATTTGTAGCGGCTTACAGCACAACACAAAATCCAAGTATTCTAATAGGTGAAGTTGATACAGCGAAGAGAGTACTTATTGGCAGAGGAGATTCTTCAAATGTAAAAATTAAAGATGGTGTAGGAAGATATGAAGTTCCTGCAGGTGCTGAAGGTATTAAGAAATGGGGTGGAATTATTCAGGTTGTGTCACCGGGTGGAGAGATTAAAAGCTACCCTTTCAAGAGTGAGTACATGGTTGCGAAACCAGCACTTGTTGTGTCACCTACAAAAATGAATGTGCTTTATATTGGTGTTGAAAACCCTGTTTCTATTTCAGTTCCGGGTGTTCCTACTGAGAATTTATCACCTTCATTAAGTGGCGGAACATTGCGTCCTGGTAAAGAAAAAGGAGAATATATTGCCGAAGTAAAAGGCGGAAGTGAAGCAATTGTTAGCGTTTCTGCAAAGTTTATGGTGGATGGAAAAGCGACAACTAAAAACATGGGACAATTCAAATTCCGTGTAAAACGTGTTCCTGATCCGGTTGCTTACATTGCTAATAAAAAAGATGGATTGGTTTCTGCCAATGAATTGATTGCTGCAGGAGCGGTTATTCCTAGAATGGAAAATTTTGACTTTGACTTGCAATTTAAAATTACTGCGTTTGACCTATCTATGAATATGCAAGGAGATTTCATTACTAAATCAGTTAATGGAAATAAACTTTCTGCAGAGATGGCTACTATGTTGAAATCAGCCAAGAAAGGAACCAAGATTTATATTGAAGAAGTAAAGGCAGTTGGTCCGGATGGGGTTCCTAGAAAACTTGCTCCACTCAACCTAAAGTTACAATAACAATTAATAAAAGGAGGAAATCATGAAAAAAGTAATTTGTATCATGGCGTTTATGCTCACGTTTGCGGGCATTAACTCTGTTTCCGCTCAAAATGTGTTGGATGGTGTTTATGTAAAAGAGCACTACCCTACAAGAAAGGTTGTTCCTTATACACATCTGCGTGAAGCCGATGTTATGTGGAGCAAGCGCATTTGGCGTAAACTTGACCTCCGAGAAAAAATCAATCAGCCACTATACTTCCCTATTGACAGGATTAAAGACCGCAGAAGTCTTACTCAGGTTATTATGGAAGCTGTGCGTGAAGGTAGTTTAACTGCATATTCTGCTTCTGACGATGAATTTACATTGACACTTACTAAAGCAGAAATTGACAAAATCGGTGCGAAAACAGACACGATGTATGTTGAAAATCCTGATCCTCCTTATGATCTTCAAATGAAGATTGTAGTAAATGAGTTTGATCCGGGAACTGTTAAAGAGTACCGTATTAAAGAAGATTGGTTTTTTGATAAACAACGTTCAGTTCAGGATGTACGCATTATAGGAATTTGCCCAGTTGCTGATAACATTGACCCAGTAACAGGAGAAATCAGAGGTTCTACTCCATTGTTTTGGATTTACTTCCCTGAAGCAAGAAATATTTTTGCAAGTGCTGAAGTATTCAACCGTTCAAACGATGCAGAACGCAGAACTTTAGAAGATGTGTTTTGGAAACGCATGTTTGGAAGCTACGTTTATAAAGAACAAAACGTTTACGATCGTAGAATAGCTGACTATAAACAAGGTATTCACGCATTGCTTGAAGCAGAAAGAGTAAAAGATGATTTGTTTGTGCTGGAGCATGATCTTTGGGAATACTAATTCCTGATACACAATATTCTGATAAAAGCCCCGTTATTAATTTAACGGGGCTTTGTTTTATCCCCTGTAACAAAACAGAATCAAAAGCATTATTGTGTTATGAAATCAATTATTGTCACAAGCTGCATATTGCTTATAGCATTTGCAACGCAAGCCCAAACCGCTGAGGGCAGAATTTATAATAAAAGCGAACGTGTTTACGACATTAATAACAGAGAGGACATAAGCCAAACAGTTTGGCATAACGATAATGGTGACAGACCACCTATCTCCTATCCCTATTTGCGTGAAGCTGATGTGATGTGGAGTCGCACAGTGTGGCGCAAATTAGATATGCGTGAAAAAATGAACCATCCGATTTATTATCCGGTTGAGGCAACAAAAGAGCGCATTAGTTTAGTGCAACTGATGTTAAATGCGCTCAGCGAAGGCTCGCTTACTGCTTATGATGCTATGAACGATGAATTCTCTACACCACTTTCATGGACATCAGTTCGCAACTTCGGTTCTAAGATTGACACTATCTATGTTCCAAATCCTGATCCGCCATATGATGTTGAAATGAAATTAGTGCAGAGGGAATTTGATCCCTCTACGGTAAAAGAATTTCGTATTAAAGAGGTTTGGTTTTTTGATAAGCAACGGTCGGAATTAAATGTGAGAATTGTTGGTATTTGTCCTGTTGCAGAAAATATTGATCCTACAACAGGCGAGGTGCGGGGACTTTCACCCATGTTTTGGGTATACTTTCCTGAATTGCGAAATATACTTTCAACTACACGCGTGTTTACACGTTTTAATGGCAATATGGAAATGACTTATGATGACCTATTCTGGAAACGTATGTTTAGCAGCTATATTTATAAAGTGCAGAATGTGTACGATCGCAAAATTACAGATTATACCACTGGTATTAACTCTATGCTTGAATCGGAGAAGGTGAAGGATGATATTTTTACGATGGAGAGTGATTTGTGGGAGTACTGATTTTCATAATCCGGTGGTAAACGCACCCAGCTTTGAAACATCATAATAGTTAACGCCTGATTTTTTGCAGGCGGTTTCCCATTTCCTGCACATTTTAGTTGAATTGGAAGAATCGAAAATAATCAGACTCGGATTAAAATATTCCATCACTTGCTGAATTTCAATTTCTGTGTTGTCTCTTAGAATTACAAAATCAATTTTTACCTTTTTTGTATATTTTATTTCAGAATTAAATTGCTTGTTGATTGCTAAAACTTTTTTGTTGCCTGCAATGAATTGCAAAATTCCATTTGAAGGATAAATAGAATCAAGTTGGATGAACTTTTGTTTCCCCAACCCGTTTTTCCACCAGTTGTGTTCAACATTAAACAACATTTTGTCTTTGTCATTAATTAACGTTGAGGGTGCGTAGAATGAATTCTGTGCACCCTGAATTACATCATATACACTAGTTCCTGCAACATTGTAAACAACAAATCGTTGTTGCGAATTTTGTTCAACAGTTTCAACAAACTGAGTTACAGAAACAATAAGTAATGCAAAAAATGAAACATAAAGCCCTGCCATATTTCTTTGTGTAAAAAATATAAATAGTGCAACCACTATAAAGTAAAGCATCCATGTTTCTATAATGCTTATGTCAATACCGCCAAGAATTGAATAGGGCAATGCTTCAGTTAATTCAACGGATTTATTCATCACCAATATCATCCATTTTAAAATCAATGTCAGGTAGTTACAAAGTTGTGGAATAACTGCCGATAAAAGTGTTGCTAGTCCAGCATATAAAATCCCTGTTGACACCGGAATTACTATCAGATTTGAAATCATAAAATATACCGGAAACTGATGAAAATAAAGGAATCCTAGTGGGGCTGTTGCAATTTGTGCTGCTAATGAAACGCAGGTGATTTCCCAAACCCATTTCATCAGTTTTGTTTTTGGTTCCCATAAATCAACTAATAAAGGCTGGAAGGCCACAATGCCAATAACCGCAAGGTATGACAACTGAAAACCAACCTGCATTACTAGATACGGGTCGTAAATAAGCAGTGAAATAGCAGAAACGGCAAGTGTATTGTAGATGTTGGTATGGTAGTTAAATGATTTAGCAATTACAATAAATCCAAACATAACTGAAGCACGAAGCACCGAAGGCGAAAGCCCCGTAATCATAGCGTAGAAAGCAAGAAATGTGATTAAGAGAAATGCTTTGATAATATTCCCTCTTTTTATTTTGTCAAGAAACGACAGGAACCATGCTACCACCACGTACATAATTCCTACGTGCAAGCCGGAAACTGACAATACATGCAATGCTCCTGAACCTGCATAGGCACGCATAATTTCAGGGTCTAATTCATCAGTATAGCCGAGTATTAATGCTGCACCAACTGCAAATTCTCGACCTTCCAAACCATGTTGCTGCAAAATATTAAGCAAATAATCTCTCAGATTATAAATCCATTTTAGTGCTGCATTGCCTTTGTTTATTCCGGTAACAGCAAATGCTTCCGAAGGAATATATGACTGTCTGGTAATTTGATGAAAAAGCAGAAATTGTTTGTAATTAAACTGCGCTGGATTTTGAGTTTCGCGCAAGGATTGAAGTGCAGTATTCACAATCAAGACATCACCATATTTAATTGTAGATGAAATACTGTCTTTCTTTAAATACAAGATAACTTTTCCATTTGCATTTATTTCCTTCCCGTTTTCAAATAAATTCAGAACCTCTGCTTCGAGCTTGAATGATTTAGTTTTTTCAACAACATTGCGTGTTGCTTTAACAACAAATTGATGCTGCTTTTCGTCAAGTTGTGAAATATGATTTGGATAAAATCGCTCGGTGTTTACAATTGCTGTTATTATTCCTACTGACAATAAAAACAGATGAAGAGGAATTCCAAACAGCCACCTTTTGCGATAAGAAGTTTTTTTTAAGAAGGGTAAAAGACAAAATGAAACGATAAGAACCGTTATCAACACTGTAAGAAGTGCTGACGAATTAATTACATAATCGCCAACGTAAATGCCAACGATAATGCCGGTTGTAAATGGCAATGCCAACCTGAAAAGCGGAATTTTATTGAAGAAAAACATACGCTGATTAGATGAACTGACACGAATTTATTAAATTTACTGCACAATTTAATGCATGAACGAAAAAGACATTACAGCCCTGATTAGCCTTCTTGATGACCCAGACGATGAAATTTTTTCTCACATCCGCGAAAAATTACTTTCCTATGGAAGCCCGGTTATTCCATTTTTGGAAAGAGAATGGGAGAAATCTTTTGAAAGCGTTATTCAAACACGCATTGAAAATATAATTCATCACATTCAGTTTAATGACACGTTTTTAAACCTCAAAAAGTGGGTGGAAAGCGGAGGAAAAGATTTGCTTTCGGGAATAATCCTGATTGCACGTTATCAATATCCCGACCTTGATGAGGCTTCAATTCTCAAACAAATTGAACGTATAAAACACGATGCCTGGCTGGAGCTAAATCCGAATCTTACAGCATTGGAAAAGGTACGCGTGTTGAATCACATTATTTTTGAAGTACATGGTTTCAGTGGAAATACTACGAATTTTCACGCACCTCAGAATTCATACATCAACAATGTTTTGGAAAGCAAACGCGGTAATCCGCTTTCGCTTTCTATTTTATACAGCATTATTGCGCAATCGCTTGATATTCCTATCTATGGAGTGAATTTGCCCGAACACTTT
Source organism: Bacteroidota bacterium (assembly GCA_947479755.1). GTDB lineage: Bacteria > Bacteroidota > Bacteroidia > SXHM01 > SXHM01 > SXHM01. Next base: position 40,087 of record CANKAM010000024.1, on the reverse strand, counting down.
ATTTTGGCTTATGCTACTGAAAAAACTGATTTACCTGTACCTATCAGCAGTAAAGATGATAAGGTGATGTTTTACATAAATCCTTTCAGTAAGGGAACTGTTTTCGGAAAGCATGAAGTGGATTCATTCCTGCGACAACTGAAATTGAAAGCGGTTCCCGCCTTTTACGAGCCGTGCAGTAACATTGATATGATAAGAAGATTAGTTAATAATCTTGCACATGCATATGAAAAATTAGGTTACCCTGATAAGGTAAAGGATATTAGAAAACTGCTCAAAGCAGTTACTATTGCTTAAAAATCTTTAAGAAAGTCTTAAGAATAATCCGAAAATCTTCTGCCATATTTTGGTTGGAGATATATTCCAGATTGATTTTAAGTTTTGTCGGCATTACTTCGTTGATGTAAAACTTTTCGGGAGCTGCTTGTTTTGACAACAACTCGTTTTCATCAGCATATTCAATAGATGCATTGTCGGTAATGCCCGGCTTCACTGAAAGAACCTTTTTTTGCTCGACTTGATACAACTCAACGTATTTACGCACTTCAGGTCTTGGCCCAACTAAGCTCATGTTGCCAAGCAACACATTAACTAATTGAGGCAACTCATCTACTTTATATTTTCTCAACCATAAACCCGTACGCGTAATTCTGCTATCGGTGTTACCGACTGTGAGTAAACCTTTTTTATCCGAATCGGTTTTCATCGTTCGGAATTTAAAGAGTTTGAAATCTTTGTTGTTTTTGCCTACTCGTGTTTGAAGGTAAAGGATGCCTCCCGGTGAATCGAAAATAATTAAGAGGGAAATAATAGCGAAGATTGGAAGCAGAATAATGATTCCCAAAAGAGAAAGGGTGAAATCAAAAATTCGTTTAATCATTATCTTTTTAAAATATAGTCAACGGAACAAACCACAGCATTTACAACCGTTTCAATCTGTTCGTCCGTTAAGTCATAATAAACCGGCAACGAAATTTCACGCGAATAATTATCGTAAGCAACAGGATAGTCTTCTATTCTATAACCCAAGTTTTTATAGAAACTTAATATAGGCAAAGGCTGAAAATGCACATTCACAGAAACATCTTTGTTAAAAATTTCCTGAATAATTTCATCGCGCTGTTGTTCTGTAATTTCCTTAATCCGCAGTGGGAAGAGGTGATAAGAAGATTCTGAATTTTCGGTTTTAAAAACCGGCAGTTCTGCCCAAGTGCAGTGTGATAAAAGTTTGCTGTATAAATCACAGATGTACTTGCGTTTCTTCAGAGTGTCATTTTTATAGCGCGCTAATTCTATTAAACCGATGGCAGCATGCAAATCGGTCATGTTGCATTTGTAGCCGGCTTCCACTACATCGTATTTCCAGTTGCCCTTTTGTGTTTTGGCAAGGGCGTCTTTATTTTGTCCGTGCAGACTCTTTATACAAAACTGCTGATATAGTTTTTCATTTTCAAAAGGTGCAGGAAGATTAAACGCAATGGCACCACCTTCAGCAGTGGTAAGGTTTTTAACAGCATGAAAAGAGAAAACGGTAATGTCGGTTAAACTTCCTGCAGGTTTGTTATTGTAATACGAGCCTAATGAATGAGCAGCGTCAGAAAGCACCAAAATTCTTCCTAGTTTTTTCTGTTCATCAGTAGCAGGTTTAAACCGTTTGTGCAAATAACCTTCTGCCAATAAATTATTAAATGCATCGTAATCACAGGGTAAACCGCCAAAATCAACAGGAATAATTACTTTGGTTTTATCAGTTATGGCAGCTCTTATTTTTTCGATAGAAATATTGAAATCATTTTTATTCACATCTACCATTACCGGTTTTGCTCCGCAATGCATTACCACATTTGCAGTTGCACAATACGTATAAGCCGGAACAATTACTTCATCACCTTCTTTAACACCAAACCATCGCAACACCAGCTCAAGCCCTGCAGTGGCTGAGTTCAGACACAGAACAGAATTAACCCCACAAAATTCAGCCAGTTCTTTTTCAAACTTTTTGGTGCGAGGACCGGTGGTTATCCAGCCGCTTTTTAATGCAGCAGTAACTTCATCAATAATTAATTGGTCAATGCGAGGTGGGGAGAAAGGAATCATTACTTTTTTATTACAGCAATCAGGTGAGTTCTCAAAAAAGGAAAGACCGAATTTACGAATTCATACATACTGCCAACTCTGCGTCCAACAGGTGGCGCAAGTGTTACATTATAAAAGGCAATTTCATTAACGGACGGAAACAGTTGTTTAATCTCTGCTTTAGTAACTCCTTTTACATCTTTGTTTGCAGGATTATTAAACTTGAAATCATACCAAAGAATAATGCCTCCGGGCTTCAGCATATCCCACATTTTGTGTGCGAGGCTCTTCTTAAAATCATCATCAAGTATAGAAGTGAAAACTAATGATTGAAACACAATGTCAAAATAATTTTCAAAATTTAAGTGCAGTGCATCGCCTTCTGACACTGTAATCTTTGGATATTTTTCGCGCAGCGTTGCTGCACGTTCAGGCAGCAATTCTGCTGCAACAATATTTTCGTCTTTAATTCCCAACGAACGAAAAAAGTCAATGTTGGCGCCTTCTCCCGCGCCTATTTCTATGAATTTGACCTTGTCAATTTCACTGAAATGTTCTTTTAGTATTTTGGAATAAACTGTTTCTCTTTCTTTAATCACATTCTCAATAAACACAGCATTTTCATTTTTTCCTGCATCATTGTTTCTGCGTTTCTCATAACGCACCTTTATTTTTTCTGCTTCTTCCATCATCTTGTTAATTCAGATTTGGTGTTTGAAGCTTTTTTATTCAAAAAAATAAAATTTACAATTCCTTCTACATAGCCCATTCCATAACTGATGTGAAGAATAAAGAATGAATATAAAACAGCAAAAAACTGGTTAATGCTTTCCGCCACTTTCAATGCAAAGAGCGAGGCACCTGCTCCATAAATACATAAAAACAAAATCAGGTATTCCCAGCGATAGGGGAACAAAATTACCATCACAATCAATGAGAATATGCCCATCACAAAAACGGCAGGAACTAATTGCCGCAACGTTGTGATTGACTTGTGTTTTTTGTTTACATACACTTTCCAGTAGCCGTACTGAAAATATTGTTTGAACAATTTTTGGAAAGATGAGCGTACATAATAAGTTGCATAAGTAGCAGTACTGAGCCAGATTTTTCCACCGTTCTTCAGCAAACGATAATTAAACTCATCATCCTGATTGCGGGCAAGCTCTTCGTCAAACAAGCCAATCTTCTCAAACACTTCTTTACGGTAAGCACCAAAAGCAACGGTATCTACATAACCATCTTTTGCTCCTGTCCGGAAATGTGCATTGCCCACACCAAATGGTGATGACATAGCCAGCGAAACAGAAGCGGTCAGTTCGTCACTGCTTACATTGTTTAGCACACCGCCAACGCACCAAACATCAGGCATTTGGTTAAGCACCGCAATACATTCAGAGATATAGTTAGCTGAAAGCTCTGCATGAGCACCCAAAATTAGTATCACTTCTCCCTGCGAGTTAGTGATACCTAAATTCAATGCAAATGGCGTTGTTATATTTTCATTAACCAGATAACGAACTCCTGAATTTTTCTTTGCATATTCTTCAACAAGTGCAGGTGTTTTGTCATCACTTTTTCCGTCACATACCAGCACTTCTATCAGTTCAGAAGGATAATCAGAATTATAAACAGAGTCTAAACAACGGAGAATAAAATCTTCTTCGTTGCGGCAGGGAATTACAACTGAAACTTTTTTGCTCATTGAAGTTTAGCGTAAAAAGAAAGCAAATTACGGCTTTCCGCTTCCCAATTATACTTTTCTTTTATTGCTTTTTTGCCGTTTGCTCCCATTTGTTGTGCAAGACTTTCATTACTGAGCAGTTTGTTTACTCCATCAGCAATGGCTTTTGTGTCATCAGGCGCAACGCAAACACCACAATTATTTCCTTCCACAATTTCCTTCCACAATGGGAAATCAGATGATACCACCGGTACACCCGCTGCCATGTATTCAAAGATTTTTATCGGGTAGGCATTTACGTGATTGGGTAGCGGAAGAAAAAAAACAAGTCCTGCTTTTGAGCGTGATAGAATAGCAGCAACTTCTTTTCGGGAAACGCTTCCGTGAAAGTTTACATTTTTCCAGCCTTCAATTCTTTGTGTTTCCTGAAAAAGTTTTTCCGTTCCGAAAACACCTGCCAGATTAAGCTTTGCTTGAATATTCTTCATGGCTTCAATCATATTCAATATTCCGCGTTCAGCAGTAATGGAACCGATATAGCAAACTTCATTTTCCTTTTTTGAATCACTTTGTATATTCTCAAATTCTGAAAACAGGGGAAAATTCCGAATCATTTCTGAAAAGGAATTCAGTTTCAGAAAGCGTTGGTTAATAACAGGTGTAACCGTAATTATTGCCGTAAGTCGTTTGGAGAAAAAGTCTTCAACCAGTTCAGCAAAAAAAGATAAAACAGTTGCAGGCAATTTTCCTAAGTAATGCTTTCCAAGCAGCTGCCGAGGCAAATCTTCATGCACATCGTAAATTACTTTTTTGCCTTTCAGCTTAAGCAAGTAAGCCACAAAAATTAATTCCGGATCGTGAAAATGGTAAATATCTGCATCAACAGAAAGCGATTTTTTGTAAACATTCCAGACTGACTTTGTCATGCGTGAAAGTCTTCCGCTGCTTTTCCCAACATCAATAATTTTTACACCAGAGTTTACTTCATCGCCTTTTCCGTCAGCAACCACTATGGATACATCGTAACCTGCCTCTGCAAGTGTTTTGCACTCTTTGATGAAAATGCGGATATCGTAACGCGGGTGAGCAGAAGTAAAATGACAAACTTTAACAGTCATTATTTCCCTGTGTCAGCAACAATTAGTTTATCTCTGAAAAGAAAAAATAACAGAATGGTTAATCCCCAGCCGCCTGAAAAAAGAAGTGTGGTAAATGATTTGGAACTGAGCATCAGCACAGGAAAAAAATTAAACACCATCAGCCATATAAATTCACCGGCAAACAACTTCTGCACAGTAAAAAACAGTAACGCAATAATTAATGCTCCCAGCACCAAACCAATTTTTCCGAAGTTAGAATACTCGTACATAAAGCTGGCAACATTCACTGTTCCTTTCAAACCTTTTATAGCATAATGCGGATACAAGCGTGGGTAAAAGAGTTTTGAATATTCGGTGTATTCACAACCAAACAGTTTTGCAAAACGGTAGCCGCAACCATGGAGAAACGGATACTCGGCAGGAATAAGTAAGAACCAATCGCCAACTGTTTTTCCGGGAACAATCAGCAGTCTGCGCGCCAGGCTTTGTGAACTGTTATTCAATTGTTCCTGTGCCGTAAATTCTACCTGTTGATCTTGCTGTGTTACTTTTCCGGGGTTGGTAAGAATTACCAGAAAAAAAACACCGACAACCGGAATAAGCATAACAGCAATTGATTTCAGGTATTTTTTGTTGAGTACAAAATACAGTGCCAGCGGAACAAAGGCCATTACAATATGGCTTTTTTGAATAAGGTTGAGCGCATAAAAAGCGCCAACAATAACCCAGGCAATGAAGAATTGTTTTTTCTGTGCAATGCACGAGTACACTACAAAAAAAGGTATCACCGCACGCATGATAAAACTGCTCAGGTAATTAACCCAGCCGCTGCTTTGTACGGTAACATTCTGGCGGATTAAAGCAATGTCAACAATGTTATCCGATTGTGCTGATGAAAGCAAAGGAAGAAATCCAAGATGCAGAAAATGAAAAACAACAAAACAGGAAACTAGCACCAATGCTGCATTGGGCAGGTATTCTGAAAGCGCTTTAAATTTATCAGCTGCAAACAGATTTAGTTTGACAGGCGAGGAGGGTAGGTATTTAGACAGTAAAAAGTAAAGGACAATAAATGCAACTAAATGCAAAATCAATTCATCAAAAAACTGGTAGCCTGATTTATAATATACTCCCGGAAACAGGAATATAATTATGAAGCAGTAAACAGTAAAGAAAGGGTGTTTCCTGATGTAATCAACTAATGACATTTGTATGTATGCAAAACTACTTAGCTATGCTAACCGACCTCACCTCACGGATAACCGTAATTCTCACCTGTCCGGGATAAGTCATCTCGTTCTGAATTTTCTGTGAGATGTCAAATGCCAGTGTTTCCGATTCTTTGTCCGAAACTCTTTCGCTTTCCACAATAACACGTAACTCACGTCCTGCCTGAATTGCATACGATTGTTTAACTCCGGGATAAGCCTGTGCCAGCGCCTCCAGATCTTTCAAACGTTTTACATACGCATCTTCCATTTCGCGTCTTGCACCGGGGCGCGCACCTGAAATAGCATCACACACCTGAACAATAGGAGAAATCAAACTGGTCATTTCCACCTCATCGTGGTGGGCACCAATAGCGTTGCAAACTTCAGCCTTCTCTTTATACTTCTCGGCCAGTTGCATACCCAATAAAGCATGCGGAAGTTCGGGTTGGTCATCCGGAACTTTTCCAATATCATGCAGTAATCCTGCACGCTTTGCCAATGCCACATTCAGTCCAAGTTCGGCAGCCATGATGGCGCAAAGGTTGGCTACCTCGCGTGAGTGCTGCAATAAATTTTGTCCGTAAGAAGAACGGTATTTCATTCTTCCTACCATGCGAATTAACTCAGGATGCAGACCATGAATACCTAAATCAATGGTGGTGCGTTTTCCTATTTCAACAATTTCGTCTTCTAATTTTTTGGTGGTTTTGGCAACTACTTCTTCCACACGTGCCGGGTGGATACGTCCATCGGTAACCAACTGGTGAAGCGCCAAACGGGCAATCTCCCGTTTAATCGGGTCGAAGCCTGAAAGAATAATTGCTTCCGGTGTGTCATCCACAATAATTTCAATTCCTGTTGCTGCTTCCAGCGCACGTATATTTCTTCCTTCGCGACCAATAATTCTTCCTTTTACTTCATCGCTTTCAATGTTGAAAACGGTAACAGAATTTTCAATCGCATGTTCAGTAGCCACACGCTGAATGGTTTGGATTACAATTTTCTTTGCCTCTTTGCTGGCTGTAAGTTTTGCTTCGTCAACAATTTCTTTGATGTGCGAAAGTGCATCGGTGCGGGCTTCTGCTTTCAATGCTTCCACCAACTGATTTTTTGCTTCTTCCTGTTTCAGACCTGAAATTACTTCCAGTTGCTGAACCTGACGCTTGTGCAGTTTCTCAATTTCTTCCTGCTTGTTGGTGTTGATCTCCAATTGCGCATGCAGGCGGTCTTTCACCTTATCAACCTCTGTTTCTTTCTTTTTCAGTTCTTCGGTTCTCGCGTTAATCGTTCCTTCTTTTTGCTTGATTCTGTTTTCGCCCGAAAGAATTTGTGCGTTCTTTTCGTTGATTGTTTTCTCATGTTCAGCTTTCAGTTGCAGAAAACGTTCTTTTGCCTGCAATGTTTTTTCCTGAACAATGATGTCGCCTTTTGCTTCGGCATCTTTAATAATCTGAGTTGCTTTTTCAGCCTGCATTTTTTTGTTGTAAAAAATGGTGCCGCCCATGCCGAGCAGTATGCCCACCACGCTTGCCGCTATGCTGATGATAATAAGAATTGAATTGTCCATTTAATTAATAATTGTTTAGTTAAAATAATCCCGTGGTGTTTAGCCCCGGGGCAAAAAAAAACCCGCATAATTCCCAAAGGTTTATTAAACCCCTGTTGACATGGTTGGAACTGCCGGTAATTCTCAAACGTCCACTGTCCCGGGTAAGCGGGATCACGCCAAAGGCGTGGTGAGGCCTGTTTTTAAATACCTGAGCGTTAGTGTTCCAAGTGTTTTAAGTGTTGAGTTTAAAAAACGTGTAGAATTAATGCGGGTATGCTGTGTTTAGTTTTTCTCACCGCGGAGGCGCAAAGTCGCTAAGTATTTTCTCTGCGTCTTAGCGCCTTAGCGGTAAAAAATCAACTAAATTCTCAAAGAACGATTTTAATCAGTGTAATGCACTCGTAACTTCCTGCTCTAATTTTGTCAATCTCTGTGTAATATGCTCGTTGGTTTCTTCCTGTTGTTTCAGGGCTTCGGTTGCATATTGAAGGGCACACATGGCAAGCAAATCCTGCTTGTCTCGAACTGCATAGCTTTGTTCAAAAGCCTTGAGTTTTTTCGCCAGTTCGTCTGCTGCTTTTTGCAGTTGTGCCTCTTCGCGGCCATCAACTGTAAGCGGATACATCCGTCCTGCTATGTTTACCTTTATCGAGAGATTTGCCATTTTTAAAAGCAATTTTGAGGTTGACTGAATTTAATCTATAATTTTTTTATGACCTATTTTTCGCTATACTTCGTTGTCGTTTTTGTTGATAGTAAAGTTTACTATCAACTTCAAACTCCGCCTCGTCTATCAAAAAACATCTTCATAAAAATTCTGAAACATTAATTTCAGACAACCTCTTTGTTAACTGTTCATTTGTGCAATGCACTTGTCTATTTCCCGCACAAGTTCATTTATCTTATACTTCATCGCTGCCGTGTCCGGGTTTGAGTCCGCTAAAGACTTTGCAAGTTTAATTATTTTATTCTTGTCCTCTAAATTTTTTACCACTTCTTTTTGAGAATCAACTGTTTTTCGCAGTTCCGCCAGCTCGGTTTCCAAAGCCGTATTCCTGCGTTTAACCTCAGAATAACGCTTTACAAGTTCCTTTACCTTTTTTTCAAGTGATGAGATAACCTCCATCTGTAACTCCGTTTAAATTGGGTTGAAAAGTAATATTTTTTTGTTACAGGCTCTAAACTTCGGTGATTGTTGCCATTAATTTGGTGCAAACAGACAAAAAAAGTCCCCTGCCTGTGGCAGAGGACTTTTTAATTAACGCTTTGTTTAGTTTACATAATCTCTACCTCAAAACTCTGCTGATTAGGACCTTGGTTCTGCACATTAAAGTATGCACGAAACTCAGCAGCAGTAAGTATTATGGTAGCTTCCTGACCGGGATTAAGGTTTTGACCTATTCCGCTCCATCCATCGGTAGGGCTCATGGCTGTGTAGAAATACAAGCCGCCAATTGCAGGACCGGTAGTAGTGTTTTTAATCCGTAATGTAACACCTGCAACATACTGTGTTACGGTTGGATTAAGCACATTTACTATCTGACCGCCACCTATGAACCCATCAAAGATTAAATCTACTGTATCGGAAACGCTGCCGCGCAGGGTTTCCAGATCATAGAAGTCAGCTATCTGTATGCTGTTGGCACTGAAAATCTGCATCAGTCCGCCTAACGTATAATACATAGCCTGCGCAATGGTTACCCGCGCCAGTTCCACTTCATCACTAAGGGTTTTTTCCAATCCTTCCAGCCCTTGCTGTGTATCGCGGGCTGTGGTGAGCTGAAGCAGAAAAGCATCCACATCGGTTTTAACCCCGGCCAGAGCAAGTATGCCTGTTAAACTCTCGCTCAGCGTACCTAATGCAGTTATGCGCTCGTCATACTCTCCGCTTTGAAACGGTATTCTGAAATTAGGAAGCAGTGCAGTATATTGTGCTGTTCCCCGTTTAAATACCACCTGAATGCGGATGTCAAAATCCTCAATCATCTCACTGCTTAGTTTGGCAATTAGTTTTTCAAACTCCACAGTGGCGCCCCTGTATGCTGCAATGGTAGATTTCCATTGAGTATATTTTGCAAGGAACATAAGCCTGATCGGATTAAAGAAACTGAACAGAACAGCTATAAGCGGATTGCTTATCTGCGCATGCAGTTTGCTGTCGTGGTCAGAAGAAATGATGTTCATCTTCTTTTTGCTGTTTTTGGTGCCGTTATCGAATTGATTTTCGGTAGGTGACCATGTTTGTGTACTCATTTTGTTTTGTTTTTTTAGTTAATAAAGAAGCGTTAATTAATCTGATAACGCTAATAGGATGCTGCATATTGTGCTACTCCATACTTTTTAACAGATTTTAACAATTGCTATTGAAAAAGAGCCTCCGTAACAGTTACGGCAGCACTTTGCATTGTCCGATTGCCTCCGTAACCCTTACGGTAAGACTTTGCATTGTCCGATTACCACCGTAACCGTTACGGTGAGACTTTGCATTGTCCGATTGCCTCCGTAACCGTTACGGTACGACTTTGCATTGTCCGATTACCACCGTAACCGTTACGGCATGACTTTGTATTGTCCGATTGCCTCCGTAACCGTTACGGTGAGACTTTGCATTGTCCGATTACCTCCGTAACCCTTACGGCATGGCTTTGTATTGTCCGATTGCCTCCGTAACCGTTACGGCACGACTTCGCATTGTCCGATTACCTCCGTAACCGTTATGGTAAGACTTTGGATTGGCTGATTAGCTCCGTAACCGTTACGGCAGGGTTCACTTAAAGCGAAATAGCTCTTAAAAGGTGTGTTTTAAGTATGATTAGTTGAAAAATTAAAAATGCTACTCAGCTACTATGACTTTCTCAGCTTTTACCAACCCGCCCTTTTCATCAAACAATTGCAACACATACAAACCCTGCGGTAAATTGCCAAGATAGAGTTTGTTGGTTTTAGTTGCTTCTGCTACTGTTTGACCGAGCATGTTGCAAAGTTTTAAGTAAGCGGGGCTATAACCGTTGACGTTTATTTCTGAGGTTGTGGGGTTGGGGTAAATAGTTAAACTATTATTTTCTTCTTCATTTATACCTACCGTTAGGCAAGTGCCTAAGCTACCATCTGCACAAATATTCTGAGCATAAATATGAGAGCTTCCGCTGCGTAGGTCCTCCCAAGTAAAGATGGCACCGCCCGCGCCATCCGAAATGATTTGATGGTAAGATTGGTTGTTCAAGGCGGTGGAAACAGCCACCCCGTTGGCGAGCCATTGCTCGACCCCGTTTGCATTGATACGCTGGGCATAAATATCATTGGTTCCTACGCTGATAATTCCCTCCCAGGTAATGATGGCACCGCCCGCGCCATCCGAAATGAGTAGGGGGGATAATTGGTAGTAAGTGGCGGTGCAAACAGCCACTCCGTTGGCGAGCCATTGAACGACCCCGTTTGCATTGATACGCTGTGCATAAATATGATAGCTTCCGCTGCGTAGGTCCTCCCAAGTAAAGATGGCTCCGCCCGCGCCATCTGAAATGAGTTGGGGGATATCTTGGTTGTCAATGGCCGTGCAAACAGCCACCCCGTTGGCGAGCCATTGCCCGACCCCGTTTGCATTGATACGCTGGGTATAAATATCATGGTTTCCACTGCGATTGTCCACCCAGCTAATGATGACTCCGCCCGCGCCATCCGAAATGAGTTGGGGCGCACCTTGGTAGCCAATGGCGGTGCAAACAGCCACCCCGTTGGCGAGCCATTGCCCTACCCCGTTTGCATTGATACGCTGGACATAAACTTGAGAGCTTCCGCTCCGATAGTCCCACCAGCTAATGATGACTCCGCCCGAGCCATCCGAAATGAGTTGGGGGGAACCTTGATTGCCCGTCACGGTGCAAACAGCCACCCCGTTGGCAAGCCATTGCCCTACCCCGTTTGCATTGATACGCTGTGCATAAATATCACCACTTGTCAGGACGGTTCCGCTGCGTGCGTCCGACCAAGTGATGATGGCACCGCCCGAGCCATCCGAAATGAGTTGGGGCACACCTTGGGAGCCAATGGCGGTGCAAACAGCCACCCCGTTGGCGAGCCATTGCCCGACCCCGTTTGCATTGATACGCTGTGCATAAATATCATTATTATTTAAGTCGATGCGCCCGTCACGCCAAGTGATGATGGCACCGCCAACACCATCGGAAATGAGTTGGGGCGCACCTTGGTCTCCAATGGCGGTGCAAACAGCCACCCCGTTGGCGAGCCATTGCTCGACCCCGTTTGCATCGATGCGCTGTGCATAAATATCATAACTTCCATTGCGATAGTCTCCCCAGATAATGATAGTTCCGCCCGTGCCATCCGAAATGAGTTGAGGGGCAACTTGGTCTTCCGTGGCGGTGCAAATAGCATTATTTACAGCTGGGTTGGAAGACCATTGCGCATTGCAATTTAGAATAAACAAGGCAGAATTGAGAAAAAATAGAAATTTTTTTTTCATGGTTTAGTTTTTGGGCACTCAAAACTTATAAAATTTTATTCCTTCACTACCTTCTCAGTTTTCACCAATCCACCTTTATCATCAAACAGTTGCAGGACATATAAACCCTGCGGCAAATTACCTATGTATATATTATTGCTTTTGTTTACTTCTTCTACTGTTTGACCAAGCATATTGCAAAGTTTTAAGTAAGCAGGGGTGTAACCAGTGACTGTTATTTCTGAATTAGCTGGGTTTGGAAATATGGTAATAGAAATTTCATTTTCCTCAATTCCTGTAGTATAAGTGTAGCTATAGGCAAGTGTGTAGTTTCCGCTATTTGAACCTGAACCATAGACTTTAATATAAGAATATGTATCACCACCTTGCAAACCTATGAAAGATCTATTATTCTCACATTCATTATCTGTTACTTGTAATAAATCACATTGATTATTATAGTATCTATAATGGGCTAAATATGTTTCAAAATTTGCAGTTGCCCCATCACCGCACCCAGTTTTAAAAGTATAATAATTTATAGGACTATTTGTTAAAAATCTGTATGTCTTACAAGTATTCGGTTGAATACTGCTGTTATGTGTTTGCCAGCTTGAAGTAGGTGTTAAGCTAAAGTCATAAGCTGGACAATGTGTGCATGAAATAGGCAGAGGACAAACGAAATGAAATGTTGTTAAAGCATTAGAGCTATAACTTGAGGGGTAAGCGACTTGGATATAATATGTATTGCCCGCAATCCATGACAAAGGAGCCCCTATGCCCCAAGAAATAGTAACCTCTCCAATACATGTCCAATTGCTGGAATCGCAAATATTTGACTTCCATTGAAATATAGCGGAAGCGTTCCCGTATGCTTGAATGTAATAATCACCTGTTACAGGTGCAACAAAACTATATATTTGTTCTGCTCCAAGACCACTATATCCGCAAGAATTATTAGCCCAATATCCATAACCACCTCCGCCTGTAAATGTTTGTGCGTTTTCTGAACCACACCCGTTTATTGAAATAATATTAGTGCAGGGGTCAATAGGAGGACTATTCCCACTAATAATTAATTTATAGCCTGTAATTATGTTCAGCCCAGGTGCGTTAAATACACCTAATGTTGGATGATAGAGATTTGTAGTTACATAAAATATTAATTGGTATATACCTTCATTTATGGATAGTGGATTGCCATTAATATTTATACAACTTGATGCTCCACCTGGTAAAACACAATTGCTGGGATTACAGGCATAACTGAAATTAATATCCTGAAGGTAACCTGATGTATCTCCTGGTGATACTATATATTTTACAGAATCTACTCTTTGATAGTTTAATGTATATGTAACGCCACCAACTCCTGGGTAATATATAAAAGTATCCGTTGGCAAAACAAATGTCATTACATCTGAATATACTTGCCCAACATAAGCAATTGCCAAGTTATTGGTCACATCAGGGTATATTCCAGGGATACCTGCATGTTGTGCATCAGGTACACATGCTTGCGAAAATACATTCGTAAAAAAGGGAAGAAAGAAAAGAAGAGTAAAAATTTTTTTCATGATTTTAGTTGGTTATTTTAAAATCAATTTTTCAGCATAACCATTGGTATTAGTCGTAAGCCTTAAAATGTATAATCCAGCTGCAAAATCTAAATTAATTTGCTTTTTCAGAATGTTGCTCTGATTATTAATTATTTCCGAGTGCACTATCTGCCCAATAGAATTAAAGATTTCTATAAGAGTTCTGCCAAGTGGAGTTTCTGATTCCATATTTAAGGTAAAGCTGCCGCTGCTTGGGTTTGGAATGATAGAAAACCCTATTAAACCTAAATCATTTATTCCATTTGGATTATCAGTCCCACCTGTGCAATAAATATAATCATTGAAAACAACAGAATCAGTGCAACCTGTAACTGGGTCTGTAGCATAAAGTATAACATCGTATAATCCATTATATTGATATTCATGAAAGAAATTCATGTTATTTGAATTACCTGATAAGCCATCACCAAAATACCACAAAAAATTGTAATTGCTAAGATTTGGAGTCGTGTTTGTGAACTGCACAGCAAATGGAGGTGCAGTATATAATTGTTGACTGGATGTAAAAGATGGGTTGATAGTTGAAGGCTGGATAGTAACAGTTTGATCCGCACTTGAAGAACAGCCAATAGTATCCATAACAATTACTGTGTAAATCCCGGCTTGTGTGGCTGTGTAATTGGAGCTAGTAGCGTTTAGGATATCAACACCATTTAATTGCCACTGATAAATTAAAAAAGCATTTGCAGTTGCCATCAACTGGACAGAATTTCCATTGCAAAAAGTGGTTGGTCCATTTGGATTTATTGAGATAATGGGTTGAGCATTTGTTACCAAAAAATCAATAGTGTTATTGCAACCATAGGCATCAAAACAGGTTATAGAATAATTTCCTTCGGTAAGTTCAAGAACAGAGTCGGGGTATACATCTCCAGTTGACCATTCGTAGTCATAATAACTAAAAGCCGAATCGAGAGTAATAGTAACAGATCCGGGAGGACAATATAAAAAGTCGCCAAGTAAATCAGGCGTGATACTCTGACTTACAAAAATATTTACAGGAAAAACTGTAGTTTGTGATGGGGTTCCGTTATCAGTAACATTAAGAAAAACAGTACTATATCCTGTATTACCTTCAGTCGCGTAGAATATTGCTGCTAACGAAGAAGTGTTGCCTGAAGTATTACTAATCAGCTCAAAGCCCGAAACACCTCCAGTGTCAATAGTTATTATATTCAACTGTCCTTGCTCAGGAGAAAGAAAATCTATTGAAAAAGGGAATGTATCTCCAACACAAAGTTCAATTGTATCGCAAATTGAGTTTATATTGTCTGCTATAGGCGGAAAGTTTGCACTATTCACATTATTTACACAAGCATTAAAAATTAAACTTTTATTATCAAGCCAATCAACTCCATCGGAAGTATTATTTGAACCATCATAATCTGTTCCGGGGTGATCAAATCGGCCGAATTGAAAACCCAAAGAACCACTACCAGAATTGATTCCAACAGTTGCAGGCACACCTCCAAATCCATTAATACCATTAGAAGCAGCACCTGTTGTCCACTGCATATCTCCATAACAAAAAGCAACATTATTCCCACCTGATATAATAGGATCAGAGCCATCTGTAATTATTAATTGAAAATCATTAATAGTATCACTCTCAATATTAAAAAAACCTACATTATGCCAGCGAATAATTGCATAAGTAGAAGTTACTTTATACCATACTTCGCCTGTTCCACGCGTATCCACATCGGCCCAGAAAGGGGCTACCATTACATAAGTAGGATCGGGAAAAGGGTTTGCAGAGAATGTTCCGTAAGATGTGCCAAAAGAAATGTTTCCATTATTGTTGATATACATATTGGTTTGATTGGTTCCATACAAACAGAAGTTGAAAGGGAGCGGAATTATTCCAGTTGAACCATCATCATTTGGAGCCATTGCCAGAGTGAAGCTACCGTTAAGAGGTTGAATACAGTCGCAGTTTATGTTTGTGCCTCCACCTGTCTCTGCACGAGGAACAAAGTTTTCAGTATTAAAGATTTTTTCAGGAACGTATTTGGCAAACTTTTCCATTGGTATCATGGGGATTTTGCATTCTACCTTGAGTTTCTGGTATTCTTTGCTATCTGGAATAATAAGATTTTGAGCGCTTAGTACAGAGATGCCTGCAAGCAGAAATAGAACGATTGAGCAAATATTTTTTTTCATGATTTTGGCTTAGAGTATCAACAAACTTAGAAAATTAATGTGATTTAACAACAGTTCCGCTCTTACCCTTATTATTTAGCGTCTGGCTATCAATTTATTTCCTTATTAATGAGAAGAGCGGCAGGTACACCTGCCGCTCTTCTTGTTTTGTTCTCTCAGGCTTTATTTACCGCCTTTGTAAATATGCACCCATGCATCTTCAAAACCGTTTTTACGGGTTTCTTCCATAGCCGCAAGAGCCGTTTTAAGATCGTCAAATTTCTTCAGGTAGCAGTAATACCAGCCGCGGTCAACATTATGAACCACAATTGCTTTTTCGCCACGCTCGTTAAAGGCTTTGATGTAGCGCTCGGCATTATCAAAGCTTCGGAATGATTCAACCACTACGTAATACCCTTTTTCCAGCGGAACACTTTGTATCTTTTCTTTGCCGGTGTTCATATCCATAACGCGGGTTACCTGTTTGTAGCTGCCTTTTATTTCAAGAGTATCCAGGCGCATCTTCATAAAATCAACTTCCGTTTCCATGTCGCTCAGCTGACCTTCAAAAGCTTTCATCTGATTTTCCACTAAATCAATTCGTTTAACTGCTTCTGCAATTTCTTTCTGTTGTTCGGGGTTAGCTTTTCCTGCGCTGTCCTGCAAGGCATATAAACTATCAATGCGGTTATTTAAACTGTCAACCATACCAAGAATAGACATCTGGCTTTCATCCAGACGGGCAATCTCTTCATCCTGTTGTTGATTTTTACGGCTAAAGAGGTGGAAGCTTAGCATTGCTTCGTGCGAACCTGCACTTTGCGCTGCTATACCTGTTGTTCCAAACTCATAGGCATATGCAATGGAGATTTGGTCAGCTACTTTAAATCCGGCAGAAACCACATAACCGGCATCATAGCGATACGTTCCGCCTACCCAAGCAAGGTCTTTGTAATAAAAATTAAGGTTGGCATCAAACTGTGATTTTGAATAAGGGAAATAACGGTAAACAGCCGATGGCTGAACAAACCAATTGTGTTTAGCAATGTTGATCTTGTAGCTTGCAAAGAACATGTAATGACGCACCAGTTTGTAATACTGATCCTGTATTTCACGTTTGTATTTCACTTTGCTTTCCATCAGTTGAGGTACGGCAGCGCCAATCTCTAAGCCATAAATATTATAACGCAAACCTGCATCAACATTAAAGGTAATGCCGTTGAATTTTCCGGGACTGATAACCACATCACCGGGAGCAGCCATTCTTACATCGGTAACATTGATTTTATTTTGCAGAAAACCGCCCGACACAGCAAGGCTGAGTGAGTGCTTTATTTTTTTGCTGAACTGGATGTGATAGGCATAACTCAGATTAACCGAAAGTCTTTCAAAGATATCGGTCTTATCACTCATGATGGTTCCGCCAAAGCCTACGTTTTTTCCAACGGGACTGTGCACACTCAGAATGCTGGTGCGCGGAGCACCTTCAATGTTTACCCATTGCTGGCGGTGTGACAGATAGCCCGAAAGCTGATCCTGATCGCCTGCATTTGCAGGGTTCATTATATACCTGTTTACAAGGTATAAATTGGTTTGCGCCATTTGTTGTGCGTTTGCAGTTGCAAACGAAAACATCAACAAACCAAGCGAGAATATTTTGTAAATATGTTTCATCTTCATTGCTAATTCCTTTTTATCTCAAAATTGAAATTGGTCCTGTAAATACTTTTTCTGTTCCTGTGCATTTAATCACATAGTAGTAGGTTGCATCGGGTAAGGGCTCACCGTTGAAAGTTCCATTCCAGTTGTTCTGGTAACCCATTGAAGAAAACACAGGGCTTCCCAAACGGTTGTAAACAATCACTTCGCAATCGGGATACAATTGCAGGTTCATTACTTCAAAGAAATCGTTTACTCCATCGCTGTTGGGTGAGAACAGATTGTAGGTTACCAAAGTGTAATCGTAATTAACAGTAACGGTTACTTCGTCAGAATTCACACAACCGTATTGGTCGGTTCCTGTTGCAGTATAGGTAATGGTTTGCAGCGGAGTTGATGTTGGCTCAGCAATGTTGGTCTGGTCTAAATAATCAGAAGGAGTCCAAACATAATCCTGTGCGCCTGTTGCCCATAGCTGGGTAGAAAAGCCTGCGCTGATGGAAGTATCAGGTCCTGCAACAACAACCGGAAGCTGGTAAACGGTTACCACAATGGTGTCGCGGTCTTTGCAGCCATGCTCATCGTATAATAATACATTGTATGAGCCACTTGCGTCAACAGTAATACTGTTTGCATCGGCAGCATTTGACCACAATACATTTGCATTTCCCGGATCAATGGTAAGTGTAACACTTCCGCCAATACAAAACTCGGTAGCACTTGCAGCTACAATGTTTGCAACAGGATTTGCCCACACATTAACATCAACTTCTACGGTGTCAATACAACCTTGTGTGCTGTAAGTTACCAGCATAACGGTGTACGTTCCGGGCTGTGTATACAGGTGAACAGGATTGGTTTCCACGCTCTCTCCGCCATCATCAAAATTCCAGTAATAGCTTTCAATCACGCTGCCGTTTGGTTTTGCTGAGTTGTTGAATTCTGTTTCTTGCCAAAGGCAAACATCATCTGCCGTAAACTCAGAAATTGGTGTTCCGTTGATAATAATATTTTGTGAAGTAGTATCGCTGCAACCGTAAGATGAAATACCAATTAAGGTAATGGTGTGTTCACCCGGACTATCGTAAATGTGCGTTGGATTTACAACATTTGAAGTTGCTGTTGTATCACCAAAATTCCAAGTGTAACTCATGGTTCCAACTCCGCTGAACGAAAGATTGGTAAAGCTGATAGCAGTGTTGGTGCAAGCACCATCAAAACTGTAATTGGTATAAGGAATGGGAGCAATTACTACCAGGCCAACGGTATCGGTTGAGCAGCCTTTGTTGGTAGTTACACGTAAACCAACCTGATAATTCCCTGCGTTAATGAATTCATTGTAAATACTTGCGCCTGTTGCATCGTTGTATTGTGCGTCACCGTTCAGTTCCCATGCGTAAGAAACAATGCTTCCTGAAGCAACTGTTCCGCTTCCTGTAAGGTGCGTTGAATCGCCCTGACAAACTTCTGTGAAACTGAAGTTGGCAGTAGGGTTGGGGTTAACAATCACCGAACCGTGTGTTACCGAAACACAGCCGCTGTCGCTGGTTACCTGTAAGCCTACAACATAGGTTCCTGCACCACCAAAAAGATATTGTGCTGTTGCACCTGCTCCGTTATCGTAGCTTCCGTTGTTATCAAAATCCCATGCATAGGCGGCAATCGCTCCGGGAGAAGCAATGGTTGAATTGTCAGTAAATGAAGTTGCGCTTCCTGCACAAACTTCTGGAGCGAGAAACGATGCAACTGCAACCGGATTAATAACTACGGTGTTGTAGGTTTGAACTGTTTCGTTTAAATCGGTAGTAATGCGCAAGCCAACCAGAAAGGTTCCTGATGTAGGAAAAACGTAATTCACGTTTTGTCCTGAGCCATCATCAAACTGGCCGTCATAATCAAAATCCCATAGCCATTGGGTAATGGTTCCGCTGCTTGCGGTGGAGGTGCTTTGAAACAGCGTGTTGCTGCCTTCACAAACATTGGTGGCGGTGTAACTTGCTGTGCTTGCATTTGCCTGTGTAACCAGACAAAAAAAACATGCTGCTGCGAAAAACCTGAAAAGTAGTTGTCGTATCATCGTTTAAAGTATTCCTTGTAAATTCTCTTAGTGATTAATAGTGATTAAGCGGCTTGTTCTTGCTTTGTCCGAAACAAGTTCAAGCATATAAATTCCCTGAGCAAAATGCTGTGTGTTGAAGGTGCGTGTGAATGCATTTCCCTGAACAGAATTGCTTTCTGAAAATAAAAGTCTGCCATCAACTGAATGCAGATTGATACTTATGTTTTCAAGATTTTCTTTTGAAGTTAAACTCACTGTAAACTGTTCGTTTGCCGGATTAGGATAAACGGATGTACTGAACAGTTCATTTTCTTCAATGCTGATGATTACAGTGGAAATGTTTTTAGTAATGGAGTCAAAACCACAAGTATTTTCAGCAACAAGTTTCACCGTGAATTGACCGGAAGTAGCATACAGGTGAGTGGGATTAGTTTGTGTTGATGTTCCGCCATCACCAAAATACCAGGTATAGGCCTGCGCACCCGAAGTAGTATTCTGAAACGCCACACTTTGTCCGGCAACCTGATAAGAGAAATCTACATCAGGCAAATAACTTACCGCTTCAATCATAATGTCAACGCTGTTGACACAACCATTCAAATCTTTAACCAACGCATTGTATGTGCCTGAAGTCAGGCCTGAAAATACTCCTGAAAGCTGACCGTTCTGACCATCTAAGAAATAAAGGTAAGGAGGAGTTCCGCCTGAACCTGTAACGCTCAGACTTCCTGTTGTATCGTTCTCGCAAATTACGTTGGTTGAGCCGTTGAATGCTATTGTAAGGGATGCCGATGGTTCATCAATTTCTGCTGTGTCAGCAACTACGCAGCCGTTTTCGTCACGAACGCTGATGTAAAAAGTTCCGCCACCAAGCCCGCTAAATTCGTCACTTGATTGATACGTTGTTCCTTCATCAATTGAATATTCATAAGCAGCAGTTCCGCCACCGGCAATAATGCTGATTAAGCCGCTTCCGTCTCCGAAGCAAACTACATCTTCAGCCACTACCAGATCAATGCGCAGGTTTTCTGCCGGCTCTGTAATAGAGAAATCAACAGTAGTTTCGCAGCCATTGAAATCGGCAACAATCACTTCGTAATCACCTGTAACCAATCCTGAAATAATACTGCTGGTCTGGAAATTTTGTCCTCCGTCAACAGAGTAAGTGTAGGTTTCTGTTCCGCCTGTTACATCAATAGTTACTGTACCTGAATTTTCGCTGCGGCACAAAACATTTTGCAGCGAAGCTACTGAAGCAGAAAGCTCTTCTGCAGGCTGGTTAATAAATGCTCCGCCAGAAACGGTACAGTCATTAGCATCTTTTACACTCACCACATAATTACCCGAAGCAAGACCCGTAACCGTTGAAAGTGAACCATACGTTTGTCCGCCATCAGTTGAGAACTCAAAAGGAGCTGTTCCGCCTGTTACAGAGAATACAATACTGCCGTTGTTGCCTCCATAGCAAAGTACATCATTTGCATCAACACTGAATGCAAGAACCGCAGGTTCTGTAATAGTTGCAGAAAATGTTTCCGAGCAGTTGTTATCGTCTTTTACAACAATAGCATAAGTGTCCGCAGCAAGGTTAGTGAACTCAGGGCTTGACTGAAATGTTTGTCCGCCATTGTTAGAATACTGGTATGGACTTACTCCACCGTTTGCAAACAATTCAAGGTAACCTGAATTATTTCCATAGCAACCAACATTTTCTGAAGAGAAAACAACAGCACTTAGCTGAGTTGGTTCGCTCAATGTTACTTCAACAGTATCAGCACAACCGTTATCATCGCTAACGGCAACAACATAATCGCCTGCACCAAGATTGCTGAAAACAGGGCTTAACAGAAAGCTCACACCGTCAAGCGTATAGTAATAAGGCGTTGCTCCACCTGTTGTTGAAACCACAATGCTTCCGTCTTCATCACCAAAGCAGAAAAGGTTGTCAGAATTTGAAAGTGTTGAAGTAAGTTCAGTAGGTTCGGTAAGAGAGAAGTTATAAGAAGAAGAACAACCGTTATCGTCTTCAACAATTACGGTGTATGAACCTGCATCTAATCCGGTAAAGCTGCCTGTAGGTTGATAGTTGTTTCCGCCATCTAATGAATAGATATAAGGAGAAAGACTTCCGTAACCTGAAATGTTAAGTTCACCACTTTCGTCATCAAAACATTGAAGGTTTGCCGTTGTGAAATTAGCAAGAGGATTAGCAAGTATATTTATGGTAGAAGAAAAATCATCTACGCAACCGTCAATGGAAGTAACGGTAAGAATTACGGTATAGGTTCCCGGGTTCTGATAAACGTGAACAGGGTCATCACCCAGCCCGGTTGTACCATCACCAAAATCCCATACATAATCCAGATCACCTGTAATAATGGTTGAGGTATTGTTAAACACTGCCTGCAAACCTGCACACTGTGGCGAAACAGTAAATGAAGCAGAAGGAACGTTGGTGATATTAATTGTTTCGGTATAGGAGTTTGTGCAACCCATATCGCTTGTTACGGTTAGTGTAACATCATAAAATCCTGTGTTTGGAAATTGGTAAACGGGATTTCGTGTAGAAATTGGTCCGCTGCCATCGCCCATATCCCATGAATAAGCATCAACTGTTCCGCCCGGAATGGTTGAGAATTCAGTAAAGAAAATCAAATCACCTGCGCATGAAGTGCTGTAACCGTAATCGGCAACTGGATTGTAGGCTACTACAATATCATAGCTGCATGAACTTGAATTTCCTGCAACATCGGTTGCCAGAAAAGCTACGGTGTAGGTTCCTACAGTTAAGGTTGAACCGCTTGCCGGTCCCGAAACCTGAACAGCATTTGCACCTGAACAGTTGTCGGTAAAAGAAGGAATGGAAAACGTTACAACGGAGTTATCACCGCATACCAGCAAGTCTGCAGGGCAGTTGAAAACAGGATCTTCGTTATCTAAAACAGTTACTGTAAACGAGCAGGTAGCTGTGTTGGATGCAGCATCTGTTGCCAGATACGATACAACAGTAGTTCCAACAGGGAAGAAGGAGCCGCTTGCCAAGCCTCCTGTTAAAGTGGTTACAACTCCGGGACAGTTATCTGTTCCGGTTACAATGTAATTAACGGTTGCTCCGCACAAACCGGGGTTATTATTTACTGAAATGTTTGAAGGGCAGGAAAGGGTAGGGGCTTGTGTATCATTAACCGTAATCGTAAATGTGCAGGTAGTTGAATTTCCTGCATTATCAGTTGCGGTGTAAATAACTGTTGTTGTTCCCAACGGGAAAAATGCGCCCGGGCTATGAGTAGTTGTAAAACTGTTTACGTTGCAATTGTCAGAAGCTACCGGAACAGCCCATGCAACAGTAGCTCCGCATTGATTGGCTGAATTGGAAGTTGTAATGCTTAAAGGACAGTTGGCAATCGTTGGGTCTTCACTGTCAGTTACGGTAATATCAAAACTGCAGGTGGTAATGTTGCCTCCGCCATCAGTAGCGGTGTAGGTAACCGTTGTAGTTCCAACAGGAAACAGCTCACCCGAATTGTGATTGGTACTGAAGCCGCTTAACACACAATTATCAGTAGCCGATGGTGCCGAAAAGTTGACAATCGCACCGCAATCGCCTGCATCATTGTTTACAGAAATATCACTTTGACAATTTACAATCACAGGAGCTTCATCATCAGAAACCACCAAGGCGTATGCACCGCAATCAACACCTGTTGCACCTTCAATGGCCACATAATAAACGCCAATGCCAACGGTAGCGGTAAACTCAGATTGCAGTCCGCAGAAATCATCATTGGAAGCTAATGTAGTGCCTCCACAAATTGCAGTTGTCAGAAACATTCTGGTATTGAATGCTGATCCGCAAAGAGAGAAATTCCAGTCGCCCGCGCAGGGTATGTTCACCTGAATAATTTGGTCTTCTGATGGACTGAACGCACAGTTATTTACTGCACCGCAGGTAGTATTTACAAGACTATTGGGTGCGTTAATGGTAAAGTCCTGTGCTGTTGCTGCTCCCGCAAAGGACAGACAGGCAAATGCTGCTAATAATATTCTCTTCATGCTAAGTCTTTTATTCTTTAATATACCTTATTACTTTCTGACCGTTGTCTGTCATGATGTTTACAAAATAAACTCCGTTGGCAAATTCTTCCACTGAAATTTCCTGCTTCAACGATGTGATTCCTTTGAGATTAATTGCCGGCATAATGTTATGTCCAAGCATATCCGTAATTACAATGTTTGCAGAAGTTACTGAGCCAAATTCAGCCACAACAGTAAATCTACCTTTACCCGGGTTAGGGAACAGGTTGATGTAGCTGAATACATTCTCATTCATTCCGATTCCGGAGAAACTGAATTCTATAATTGCGGATGTTCCTTCGCAGTCGTTGTTATCCGTTACGGTTACAGAATAGTTTCCGCTTGCCTGAGGAACAAAGTATTGGAGGTTGGCTCCGTTTACAGCAATTCCGTTGTAATACCACTGATATGTTTGTGCCGGAGTTGAGTAAAGCGTATCTTGATCAGCAGAAATGCTAATCTGCGGTATCAGTTCAGACAATACTGTTACAACAACCGGGGGTGAGTTAACACCGGCACCGCAGCCATTAGTATCAATTACCTCTACAGTGTAACTTCCGCTTGTGCCCACAGGCGCAAACTGCGAATGAACAGTAAGCGGATTAAGGTTACGGAACCAGTTATAAGTAGTATAACCCAAATCACCGGCATCAAGCAAAATGCTTTCGCCAAAGCAGAGCGTAACCGGACCTTGCGGTGTAATCACAGGCTCAGGTTGCGGGTTTACGCTTACGCTGATAGTTGAGGTTATATTACTGCAACCTGCACTGTTGGTAGCAGAACCAAAATAATCGCCTTCCTGATTTACTACTATTGAACTGGTGGTAGCGCCATTATTCCATACGTAAGCTGAATAACCTGAAGGCATTACAAGTGTTACAAAATTGCCTTCGCAAATCTCTGTTGGTCCATTTGCAAAAACAGTAACCACCGGCAGAGGAATAACTGTTACGTTATATGGAGTAGATGTAGCCTGACAACCATTCAAATCAGTTGTTGTTACTGTATAGCTTCCCGATTGTGTGATAGAGTCAAGTTGTGTATCTGCAGTATTGCTCCATAAATATTCCTGGAAGCCTGACCCTGCATTAAGCACCAACGTTTGTCCGTCACAAATTGATGGCGATCCATTCGCTGTAATCACCGGAACCTGAGGCGTGAAAACAACCAAGGTCATCTCATCATAGTTAAAGCAACCGTTAGCATCGGTAACGCTCGCGCGGTAGTCACCAGCCGTTGAATTGCTTGCTACAACAGTAATAGTTTGAGTAGTTGCACCACCCGGAACCCACACATACTCTGCAAAACCCGCTCCTGCATCTAAGGTAAGCGAAGTGCCGGGGCACAAAGAAACATCATCGCCCAAATCAACAACCGGCAGCGGATAAACGGTAACGTCAATAGTATCAGATGTTGCACGACAGCCATTTACATCCTGAACAGTTACATAGTTTTCGGTTTCTGTATCAATTGAAATAGATTGAGTTGTTGCACCGTTGCTCCATAAGTAAGAAACAAATGGCGGCTGTGCGGTAAGCGTTACATCATCGCCTTCGCAGAAAGCAACCGGTCCATTGGCAGTTACCTGCGGCTGCGACAACTGATAAACGTTAACAAGTTGAGAGTAGCTGGCTTCACAACCATTATTGTCAAAGTAAGTGTAGGTAATCGTGTGTTGGCCGACTCCTGCATAGAAAGGATAGAATACGCTGTCATTTAAAGCAGGTCCTGAGAAATAGCCACCAACAGGAGTTCCAGTAAGAGGTACTGAATCTGATTCTAAACAGTAAATAGTACCCAAACCTGTAAATGAAACCACAGGTAGAGCATGGATTTCTGTGGTTTGCTGAACGGTACCTATACAACCAACACCATTTTGAAAAGCATAAGTAATTGTATGTGTTCCAACCCCCGCAGAAGATGGGCTGAATGTATTTCCATTTAATCCCGGACCAATGAAAGCACCTCCCGCAGGAAGCGGTGTTAACTCAACATCATCGGCATCCACACAATATTCAGTAAATAAACCGGTAAACTGTACAATGGGTAACGAATAAACATTAACCGTTTGCACTGACGTGTTGGTACAACCGTTTCCATCTGAATAGGTGTAGGTAATTGCTATAGATCCAATAGTAGTTGATGAAGGGTCAAAAGTGTCACCAGTCATTCCTTCCCCGCTGAATGTACCACCTGCAGGACTTCCTGTAAGTGTTACCTGATTCGAATTTTCACAATATTGCAAAGCAAGCCCCGAGAAACTAACAACAGGCAATGGCACTACTTCAATGCTCACTGCATCACTGTTTTCACAGCCATTACCATCAGAGTAATCATAAGTAATGGTATGTGTTCCGGTGCCTGCAAGTGAAGGATTGAAATTGCTGCCCGTAACTCCGTTTCCGCTGAAAGTACCGCCTGATGGAGTTGCAGTAAGTGCTACAGTTGTTTCACTTACACAATACTGTAAAGTGGTGTTATTAATGGTAACTACCGGCAGGTCGTTAACAGTTACACTTGCTGTTGCTGTTGCACTGCAACCATTTGCATCGGTGTAGCTGTAAGTAATAGTATGAATACCCAGACCCGCATTGGCAGGAGTGAAAATACCACCCGACATTCCTGCGCCACTGAATGAGCCACCAGCAGGATTTCCGGTAAGAGAAACTGCAGAAGCATCAACACAATATTGCGTTGCAAGCCCTGAGATGCTAACAATCGGTAACGGAGTTACAGTAGTGCTTTGCGATGTGCTGTTGGTGCAACCGCTTCCGTTTGTAAAGGTGTATGTAATTGTTGTTATACCTACACCCGCTGTTGCAGGGTTAAAGGTATTTCCTGTTACACCGGTTCCACTGAAAGTACCGCCTGTTGGATTACCAACAAGTGTTATTGCAGAGGCATTCACACAATATTGTGTTGAAAGTCCGCTGAAAGTTACTACCGGTAATGCCAACACCGTAATGTTGATGTTTGCCGAGTTGGTACAACCATTAATATCGGTGTAATAGTAAATGATGTTGTGTGTTCCTACACCGGCAACCGAAGGATTGAAGATGTTTCCTGTAACACCGCTGCCGCTAAATGTGCCACCCGCGGGTGTTGCAGTAAGCGGAACAGAAGTAGTAGTAACACAAAACTGTTGCGTTATAGGAGTAATTGAAACAACCGGCAACGCATAAACAGTAACACTCTGAGTAAGAACACCAGTGCAACCGTTTACATCGGTATAAGTGAATGTAATGGTGTGCACACCTGCACCGGCAACAGCAGGACTAAATACAGTTCCTGAAATTCCTGCACCGCTGAACGTGCCGCTTTGAGGACTTCCGGAAAGCGTAGCAGGCGTTTCGTTAATGCAATAATCCTGTCCTAATCCTGTAAAACTGATAACAGGCAATGGGTTAACCACTACACTTTGTGAAGTGCTATTGGTACAGCCAAACTGATTAGTATACGTATAGATAATTGTGTGCGTACCAACTCCTGCCTGTGAAGGCACAAAGTTGTTTCCTGAAATACCGATACCGCTGAATGTTCCACCAGATGGACTCCCTGTTAAAGGAGCAGCTGCTGCATCAACACAATAAGTTGCAGCTAAACCACTGAAAGAAACTACCGGTAATGGAACTACCACTGCCGTGCGTGTGGCAAAGTTAGTGCAACCATTTGCATCAGTATAGGTGTAGGTAAGTGTGAAGGAGCCAACTCCTGCAACAGAAGGATTAAAGATATTTCCGGTTACACCGGTTCCTGTGAAAGTTCCTCCGCTTGGGCTTCCTGCAAGAGTAACCGAAGTTACAGTGATGCAATACTGATTAGCCAATGCCGTAAATGTTACAACCGGAAGCGGATGAACCGTTACTGAATGCGATACGCTGTTGGTACAGGTATTGGCATCCGTGTACGTATAGGTAATTGTATGTGTTCCCGCACCTGCTGTTGCAGGGTTAAACACGTTTTCGCTCATACCTGTTCCGGTGAAGGTGCCACCTATAGGCGAAGGCACCAGGGTTGCTGCTGCTTCGTCAATACAATATTCAGCATCCAAGCCGGTGAAACTTACAACCGGCAACGGATGAACAGTTACACTTTGTGACTGACTGTTTACGCAACCGTTTCCATCTGTATAAGTGTAAGTAACTGTATGCGTTCCGGCACCTGCTGTTGCAGGGTTAAACTGTAACCCTGATATTCCAGGACCACTGAATGTTCCGCCAACAGGTAAACCTGCAAGTGTAACTGCTCCCGCATCAACACAATACTCATGCGGCACGTTAAATCCGCTGAAACTCACAACAGGTAAAGGATTAACAATAACAGTCTGGCTGTAAGAATTAGTGCAACCATTTCCGTTGGTGTATTGGTAAGTAATAACGTGCGTTCCAACTCCTGCCAATGAAGGATTAAAGGTATTTCCTGTAATAGGTCCGGCAAAGAAACCACCAGCGGGACTAACTGTTAAAAGAACAGGAGAGGCATCAACACAATAGGCTGCTGCAAGAGTTCCATAAGAAACAACAGGTAAAGGATTTACCGTTACTACAACAGCCGGGCTTGAAGTTCCCACACAGCCGTTGCCATCATTAATAGTTACCGAATAATTTCCGGATGTTGTAGCCGAAATAATCTGGTTGGTTTCACCGTTTGGCGACCACAGGTAGCTTGCTCCTGCACTGGCTACCAATGTAACACTTCCTCCCTGACAGAAGGTAGTTGTGCCTAATGCACTAACAGTTGGAACAGGGTTGCTGTTTACAACAACTGTTGTACTTGGTGAAACAGAAACACAACCATTTGCATTAGTAACTGTAACAAAATAGGTTCCTGCAGTTGCAACAGTAATGTTTTGAGTTGTTTCATTATTAGGTGACCACAAGTAAGATGTACCACCACTTCCCTGAAGAGTAATGCTTGATCCACTGCAAATGCCAATTGTCCCCGAAGGTGAAATTCCTGCAGTCGGTAAACTATTAACAGTAACTACAGTAGGTCCTGTAGTAGCTGAACAGCCATTGCTGTTAGTAACTGCCACTGAGTAATTTCCGGCAGCAGAAACAGTAATAGAAGAGGTTGTCGCACCGTTACTCCATAAATATTGAGAGTAAGGGGTTGATGTGCTTAATACCACATTTCCACCTGCACAGAAAGTTGTTGGACCATTAGCTGTTATTACTGGAACCGGCAATGGATTAACTGTAACTACTGTTGGTGTTGATGTGCCAGTGCATCCATTTGCATCTATAATAGTAACTGAATAGTTGCCAGAAGCAGAAGCAGAAATAATCTGGTTGGTTTCTCCGTTTGGCGACCATAAATAGCTTGTTGCTGCGGGCGAAACAAGAGTTACACTTCCACCTTGGCAGAAAGTAGTAGTACCTAATGCGCTAACTGTAGGAACTGGGTTACTGTTTACAACAACTGTTGTACTTGGTGTAACTGAAACACATCCGTTAGCATCTGTAACAGTAGCAGAATAAGTTCCTGCTGAAGAAACAATCACTTCATCTGTAGTTTCAGGAATAGGTGACCACAGATAAGTAGTACCGCCACTTGCTGTAATTGTCAGTGTTGAACCGCTGCAAATACCAACAGTTCCTGAAGGTGTAATTTGTGCATCGGGCAGAGGATTAACGGTTACGGTTTGTGGTGCAGAAGTGTTATTGCATCCGTTAGCATTAGTAACAGTTACCGTATAATCGTCAGCGGCATCAACCGTAATGGATGAAGTTGTTGCCCCATTACTCCACAAATACTGAGAATATGAAATTGTGGTGCTCAATGTAACATCATCACCTGCGCAGAACTCGGTAGGCCCACTTGCTGCAATAACAGGAGTTGGTAATGGATTAACCGTTATGTTTACCGCATTTGAGGTAGCAATGCAGCCGTTTCCGTCTGTAACAGTTACAGAATAACTTCCTGATGCACTTGCAGAAATAAATTGGGTGGTTTCACCGTTAGGAGCCCAAACATTTCCTGTTCCGCTTGATGAATAAATTGTAACGGCATCACCGATGCAAACTGTTGTTGAGCCAAGTGCCGTTGCTGTAACTGTTGGTAAAGGATTAACAGTTACACTTTGAGTAGTTGAATTGGTGCAGCCAAAACCATCAGAATAAGTATATGTAATAACATGTGTGCCAACTCCAGCAGTTGCAGGGCTGAAACTGTTAACTGTAATACCTGTTCCGCTGAATGTGCCCCCTGAAGGACTACCTGTTAATGTTACAGATGAAGCATCAACACAGTAAGCATGGGGTACATTAAAACCGCTGAAACTTACTGAAGGGATAGCATGAACTGTAATTGTTTGTGAAGAAGATGATGAACAACCATAAGCATTATTCACGGTATACGTAATGGTGTGACTTCCTGAACCTGGAACTGTTGGGAAGAATTGACTGCCAACAACTCCGTTTCCGCTGAAACTGCCACCAACTGGTGAGCCTGTTAAGTTTACTGCAGGCTCATCTGCACAATAATCAGAATCTAAACCTGTGAAACTAACTGATGGAACAGGGTTAACTGTTACCGTTTGTGATGAACTGCTTTGACATCCGTTTCCGTTAGAGAAGGTATATGTAATTGTATACGTTCCTGCCCCTACAGAAGGGCTAAAAGTGCTTCCTGTTATGCCTGTTCCTGTAAATGTACCACCGGTTGGGCTTCCTGCAAGAGTAACAGATGGATTGTTTGCGCAGTATTGACTTGCAAGTCCACTGAAAGTAACTGTTGGCAAGTTGTTTACTGTTACGTTTTGTGATGCTGTATTAGAGCATCCGTTTCCGTCAGTATAACTGTAGGTTATTGTATGAACACCATTTCCTGCCGATGCCGGGTTAAAGGAGTTTCCTGAAATGCCGGGACCACTGAATGTGCCGCCTGTAGGACTTCCGGTAAGCGTTGCAGCTGCGGCATCATTGCAATAAGCGGCAGCCAAACCTGAGAAACTAACAGTTGGAAGAGGATTAACAGTAACCGTTACATTCGTTGTTCCCTGACAACTGCCCGCTGATACGGTTAGTGTAACAGGTCCTGATGTTGAAACGGTAATGAACTGAGTCGTTTCATTGCTTGGTGTCCAAAGATTTCCGGTTGTGCTGCTTGAATAAAGTGTAACACTTTCACCTGTGCAGAAAGTAGTGCTGCTCAATGCTGTGATAACAGGATTTACCGGAGTTTCAGCAACGGTAACAGAAGCAGTTCCTGTACATCCGTTTGCATCTTCTACTAAAACAGAATATGTTCCTGCAGCCGTTACAGTGATAGTTTGTGTTGTTTCACTATTTGGCGACCAATCGTAAAGTGAGGCAGAACTTGAAGTAAGATCAGTGCTTCCTCCGGTACAGAATGTTAAACTTCCTGAAATAGTTGGAACAGGGTTTGGATCAACTGTTACAGCAGTAACTGCTGAAGTTCCTTCGCAACCGTTGGCATCGGTTACACTTACCTGATAATTTCCTGCTGTAGTAACTACAATTGATTGAGTGCTTTGTAAGCCGGGTAGCCATGAATAGGAAGATGAATTTCCTGTTGTCAGTGTTACGCTACCTCCCTGACAAAAGGTGGTTGGGTCATTATTTACTGCTGAAATAGTTGGTGTTGGAAGTGCATTGATGGTAACTGCTAGATCAGGATTAGATGTTGCGAAACATCCGAAAGCATCAGTTGACGTTACATTATAGTTGCCGGTTTCGCTTACCAGACTTAATGATATACTCTGAGTTGTTGCTCCGTTTGACCATAAGTAAGTTGTTGCAGCTTCAGTAGTAAGTATTACATCATCACCAAAACAAACTGTTACAGGCGTAAGTGCGCTAACTGTAGGTTGCGGAACAGGGTGAACTGTTGTAGTTTGTGAACTACTGTTGATACAACCGTTGCCGTCTGTATAGGTATAAGTAATGGTATATGTTCCTCCTTCGGCAGTGCAAGGGGTAAATGTATTAGCACTAAAACCGGTTGATCCGGTATAGGTAAATGTGCCTCCTGCCGGGCTACCTGTAAGCAAATATCCGCTGCAATCATCATCGCAATAGCTGGCAGCTAATCCGCTGAAACTTACTGTAGGCAATGGGTTGATGGTAACCACTTTTGAAGCAGTGTTGGTACAGCCGTTAGCATCCGTAACGGTAACCATATATGTTCCGCTGGTGCTTACAGTAATTGATTGACCTACTAATCCGTTTGACCACGCATATGAACTCATGCCTGCTGTTGCTGTTAAGGTAACGGTTCCGGGAGAACAAATAATTCCTGAAACGGGTGAAGCTGTTACACTAACTGTTGGCGCGCTGTTTACAGAAACTGTTATAGCGGATGAAGTAGCAGAGCAACCTGATGCGCTGTTTGTTATTGTTACAGTATAGCTGCCTGCTGAAGTAGCTGAAATAGTTTGAGTTGTTGCTCCCCCTGGCGACCATAAATAATTTGTTCCTATATCAGTTGCTGAAGAAAGTGTAACACTTCCGCCTGAACATATAGAGGCTGTTGGGCTAGGATTAATAACCGCAAAAGGAAGAGGGTTAACAGTAACAGTTTTTGATGCTGAGCCGGAGCAACCACTTTGGGTTGAAGTTAAGCTGTATGTGGTGTTGCCGATTGATCCAGGTGTTACAGTTATAGCTTGTGTTGTAGCTCCATTTGACCAAAGATTGCCTGAAGCAAAGTTAGAAGTCAGGGTAACGCTTTGTCCCAAACAAATAGTGGCATTAACCGGAGCAGCTGTAATAGTTACGGCAGGGTTGTTTGTGACTGTAACCGTAACGTTAGCTGTATTTACACATCCGTTTAAATCAGTTCCTGTAACGGTATAGGTGCTTGTAACTGTTGGTTCTGCAGTTACGCTGGTGCCTGATGTTGAAAGCAAGCCGGTTGCCGGAGACCATGTGTAGGTGCTGGCACCCGAAGCGGTTAACTGAACAGAATTTCCATTGCAGATAGTTGGAGCCGAAGGTGATACACTTACAGTAGGTAAAGGATTTATACTTACTGTTGTAGCTGCCGAAGTTGTTGAACAGCCAAAACTATTTGTTATAGTAACGGTTTTGCCCCCGGCTGTTGAAAAAGTAGCTGTTTGAGTTGTTGCTCCGCCCGGTGACCATAAGAAGCTGGTTCCGTTATCTGTAATAGCTGATAATGTGGTGCTGCTTCCTGCGCAGATAGCAACAGTTGGCTGTGGACTGATATTAGCAAAAGGAACAGAATTAGTAGTAACAGTTTTTGTTGCTGAACCTGTACACCCGCTTTGTGTTGAGAACAGGGTAAAAGTGCTTGTTCCAACCTGGCTAGGTGTTACAGTTATGGCTTGTGATGTAGCTCCGTTAGACCAGAGATTGCCGGTAGCAAAGTTAGATGTCAGGGTAATGCTTTGCCCTAAACAAATTGTAGCAGGGTTAGGGGTAGATGTAATGGTAACAGTAGGCAGATTTGTTACAGTTACAGTAACGGTGCGTGTATTTGAACAGCCATTAAGATCCGTTCCGGTTATGGTGTAAGTAGTTGTTGTGGTTGGTTGTGCAGTTACGGTTGCGCCTGTTGTAGAAAGCAATCCTGTAGCAGGCGACCATGAATAGCTGTTAGCCCCTGATGCAGTAATCTGAACAGATGAACCGTTACAAATAGTGGGTGCAGATGGTGATACGTTTACCGTTGGCAGGTTGTTTGCCGTTACTGTTTTAGTAGTGCTGTTAACACAACCGTTCACATCTGTTCCTGTAATTGTGTAGGTCTGTGTAGAGGTTGGATTTGCTGTTACGGTTGCCCCTGTTGTTGCGCTCAATCCTGTTGAAGGTGACCATGCATAAGTGCTTGCTCCGCTGGCAGTAAGTGCAATGGATGAACCATTGCAAATTGCTGATGTAAACGGATTAACGGTAATAGTAGGTAATGGATTTACAGTAACTGTTGTAACTGCCGATGTGGTTGGACAGTTATTGGTATTGGTAACAATAACCGTATAATTTCCGGCTGCTGTAACGGTATAAAGTGGAGATGTAGTAAGTGGAATATTTGACCCGTTCAGTTGCCATTGGAAACCCTGAAATCCACCGGCACCCGGAGTTGATGTTGCTGCAGATAAGAAGGTGCTTCCTCCTGCGCAGAATGATGCTGTTCCTGTAATAATTGCTGTAGGTGCTGCAAGGGTTGTAATAGTAACCTGGTCAGAGGCAAGGCAACCGCGGCTGTCGCGCACAAAGCCGGTGTAGGTTCCTATCGGCAGTCCTGTAAACACATTATTGGTTCCGAACAGTAAACCATTGTTAGCATAGTTATAAGGCGAAACACCTCCTGAAGCGTTTACCGTATATCCTCCGTTCTGAAGCCCGGGGCATGATACATTAACCGGGCTGCTGATGGTTGCTGAAACTGAATAGGAATTACTAATTGTAACAGTTAATGAGTTTGTGCAGTCTTCAGCGTCTTTAACAGTAACAGTATAACTACCGGCTGCAAGGTTGGTGAATGCTCCTCCGGGTTGAAAAGGGCCTCCATTAAGTGAATATTGATAAGCTAGTGTTCCACCTGAACCTGCTACCGTTAAGGCTCCGTCAAACACACCGTTGCAACTTGCATCGGTGCTTGAAGATAAGCTGATATTGAGTTGTGTAGGTTGTGTGAGTGTAACAGAAACTACGTTGGTATTTCGGCAGCCATTGGCATCCTGAACCACCAGTGTGTTATAGATGCCTGCTGCAAGTCCTGTAAATGCTCCGTTGTTGGGTCCCTGAAAACTTGAACCGCCTGTAATGGAATAAATATAGGGAGCAGAAGTTCCCGGAGGGCTTACCGATAGGGTAATGACTCCATCATTAGAGTTAAGACAAGAAAGGTTGGTATGTGTTTCCTGAATTACAGGCAGTGGATTTACCGTTACGGTTGCAGCACCTGATATTGAATTGGTGCAAGTAGGTGCTGATTGATATACAACGCTTACCAAGGCATAAGTAAATGTTCCTACGGTGCCGGTTGGTGCAGTAACTGTTGCGCTTGAGTTACCATTTATGTTAATGGTAAATGGGTTGCCGTTAATGGTATAGGTTACAGTTTCGGCCAGTGTATTAGGGTTTACAAAGGTTATAGTTGGTGCTGTACCTCCCTGGCAAACGCTTGCTGTTCCGCTGATGGTAGCTGTAGGTGTAGGGCGAACCGTAATGGTTGCCGTGCCTGAAATAGTGTTTGAGCAGGTTGGTGTTGTTTGGTAAACTACACTCAGGAGGTTATAAGCAAAAGTGCCGGTTGTGCCGGTTGGTGCAGCAACTGTAGCTGTAGAACTTGCAGCTACGTTAATAGTGCTGCTTCCACCACCGTTAATGTTATAGGTTACTGTTATTGGTAAGGTTTGGGGGTTGGTAAATGTGATGTTTGGAGAACTTGCATTCTGGCAAACAGTGGCTGTACCACTTATTGTAGCTGTTGGTGTGGGACGCACTGTTACTGTTGCTGTTCCTGTTATGGTATTGCTGCAAGCAGGTGCTGCCTGATAAGCTACACTCACCAGATTGTAAGCAAAAGTTCCTGCTGTTGCTGTGGATGCTGATACAGTGGCTGTTGAATTTGCATTTACTCCGATAGTTGAGCTGCCTCCTCCGTTAATGTTATAGGTAACGGTTACCGGAAGTGTTTGCGGGTTGGTAAAGGTTATAACGGGTGAGCCAGCATTCTGGCATACTGTAGCATCGCTTCCTATGGTTGCTGTTGGTGTTGGACGCACAGTTACTGTTGCCGAACCTGATATGCTTGTTGCGCATAGTGGGGCCGACTGGTATTGTACGCTTGTAAGAGTATAGGTAAATGTTCCTGCTGTGCCTGTAGCTACAGCAATATTTGCTGATGAACTTGCACTGATACTTACTGTGGTTGGTGATCCGTTCACCGAATAACTTACTGTTACAGGTAGGGCAATTGGGTTAGTTATGGTAATGTTGGGTGATGATGCATTCTGGCAAACGGTTGTTGTTCCGCTGATGGTTGCTGATGGGGTAGGGTTTGTGGTAACTGAAGTGGTTGCACAAACGGTATTATTGCACGTGCCTTCTGCTCTGACAAAGTAATTTGTTGTTACAGGATTAGTAACGTTAGATGGTGGAGTAGGTGTTATGCTGTTTCCTGTGCCCACATAAGTTCCTGCACAGCTGCCTGAGTACCATTGATAATTTGCTCCTGAACCAAGTGTACCGCTTTGCTGCGTAAGCGTTACTGTGCTTCCGGCACAGAGGGTTGATGCGCTTGAAGTTATGCTGGATGGCGGGCTTGAAAGTGTATTTACTGTTACCATTACAGCAGCGCAACCGGTAGTGTTGCAGGCTCCTGCGTAGCGGACATAGTAAGTGGTATTAGAGGTGGGCGAAACGATTATGCTGTTTCCTGTTCCTGCTGAGGTAACACCGCATCCTCCAGTAAACCATTGCGCGCTTGCTCCAGTTCCGGCAAATCCGCCTGACACGGTTAGTGTTGTGCTGCCTCCGTTACAGATGGTTGTTGTGCCTGATATTCCGGTGGGTGCTACAGAATTTGAATAAACATAAATGTTTTGGTAAACAGTACATACTCCAAGAGAATAAGCAATGGTGTAAGTGCCTTCAGATGCCGGTGCCGTAAATACATTGCCTGACACCCCTGTACCGCTCCATGATCCGTTTGCCTGATTTGCTGTAAGGGTGCGCTGCTGCCCTGCACACATGGTTTCATTTGATGATGTTATGGTGGGGGAGTTTTGTCTTATTCTTAAAACGGCCGATGTTCCGCCATTATATCCCTGACAATTATATGCATTAACTACCGCAAGGTGATTGCCGGTATAGGTGGCTGTCCAGGTAAGTGATGCTGCTGTAGTGTTACATTCTGGTCCCGCATCATCATTTCCTACTCTGTAAGTCCATGCGGGATTTTCATCATAAATGCTTAGTTGAGTGTCAAAAGGGCTTCCGCAGGTGCTTACTGTATAACTGGCTCCATTATAAGCATAAAAAAAGGTGTATGTTCCGCTACCCACCGGCAAATCGCTGCTAAAGGAATTGCAACCTGGATAAATAGTATAACCGCTACTGACATTAAATGAACCACCTGACCAGGTACATGGTTGGGCAAGGGCATCTTTTGAATTAAACAGAACAGCTAAGAATAAAACGGCTGCCGGTAAAAGTATTCGGGTAAAAATCTTCATGCTATAATTTTTTTTGAGAAGCCAAATGTAAATTTTTTTTTACTCCTGCAAAATGTTGAGAGCTCTATGTTTGCTCAGAAAATATGCGCCCCCGTAAATTATTAATATTTTAGCCGCCCTGAATACAAAATAGAGCATGGAAATCCCCAAAACATACGACCCCCGCGCAGTAGAAAACAAGTGGTATGCCCACTGGCTGAAACATAAGTTTTTCAAATCAACCCCCGATGAGCGCGAGCCTTACACCATTGTAATACCTCCGCCAAACGTAACGGGCGTGTTGCACATGGGGCACATGCTTAACAATACCATACAGGATGTGCTTATCCGCAGGGCGCGGCTGCAAGGCAAAAACGCCTGCTGGGTTCCGGGAACTGACCATGCCTCCATTGCCACCGAAGCAAAAGTGGTGGCCATGCTCAAAGAAAAAGGCATCAACAAAACAGACCTTAGCCGCGAAGAATTTTTGGAACATGCCTGGAAATGGAAAGAAAAATATGGCGGAATAATTCTTAAGCAATTAGAAAAATTAGGAGCATCGTGTGATTGGGACCGCACAAGTTTCACAATGGACGAGCCCCTGAGCGAAGCCGTAATAGATGTATTTATTGACCTTTACAACAAAGGGCAAATCTATCGCGGAGTACGCATGGTGAACTGGGATCCGCAGGGATTGACTGCAGTTTCGGACGAGGAAGTTCTTCACAAAGAAGTAAACTCTAAGCTATATTATGTTCGCTACAAAATTGAAGGCAGCGCGGACGAATGGATAACAATCGCAACTACAAGACCCGAAACTATTTTAGGTGATACTGCCGTTTGCGTTCACCCTGATGATGAACGCTACAAACACCTGAAAGGTAAGCGTTGCATTATCCCGATGGTGAACCGCAGTGTGCCCGTTATTTTTGACGAATACATTACTATGGAATTCGGAACAGGTGCGCTGAAAGTTACACCTGCACATGACATCAATGACTATAACCTTGGCGTAAAACACAATCTTGAAATAATCGACACCATTGCCGCTGACGGCAAGATGAGTGCCGCTGCAAAATTCTATATCGGTGAAGACCGCTTTACTGTTCGCAAAAAAATTGCGAAAGATTTAGAAGAACTCGGACACATTGTTAAAGTTGAAGACATAAAAAACAAAGTGGGTTACAGTGAGCGCACAAGTGCTGTGATTGAACCCAAACTCTCCATGCAATGGTTCCTGAAAATGGACACCATTTCAAAACCTGCGCTGGATAATGTGGTGAATGGAGAAATAAAACTTATCCCCGAAAAATTCATCAACACCTACAAGCACTGGATGGAGAATGTGCACGACTGGTGCATCAGCCGCCAACTATGGTGGGGACAGCGCATACCTGCGTGGTATGACGAGAAAGGAAAAACTGTTGTCTGCAAAACCAGAGAAGAAGCAATTGAAAAATTACTAACGCAGGATGTAAGACAGGACGAAGACGTGTTGGATACCTGGTTTTCATCTTGGCTATGGCCCATCTCCGTTTTTGATCCGAAGGTTTTTGGTGCCGATAAAAACTACAAAGGCAATGCCGACATCAACTACTATTACCCTACCAACGATTTAGTAACTGCACCCGAAATTTTATTTTTCTGGGTAGCACGGATGATCATTGCGGGCTATGAATACAAGCAGGCAAAACCATTTACCAACGTTTACCTCACCGGTATAGTGCGCGACAAGCAGGGACGCAAGATGAGCAAGTCACTCGGCAACTCACCCGACCCGATTGACCTGATTGAAAAATACGGAGCCGATGGTGTGCGAGTGGGCATGTTGTTGTGCTCACCTGCCGGAAACGATTTACCTTTTGATGAAAGCTATTGCGAGCAGGGAAGAAATTTTTCTAATAAAATATGGAATGCATTTAGGTTGGTGAAAATGTGGGAGACATCATCTGCCGAACAACCGCAGGCAAACAAAGTTGCAACACAATGGTTTGAAGCCCGCTTCAACGAGCAGTTGGAAATTATCAACGACCTCTATTCAAAATACCGCATCTCCGAAGCGCTGATGGCAACCTACAAATTAGTGTGGGACGATTTCTGTGCGTGGTACCTTGAAATGATTAAGCCCGAATTTGTGGATGGCAAATCTTTACCGATTGACCAAACAACGTATGATGCCACCATCAATTTCTTTGAAAAGATATTGAAAGTGATGCATCCTTTTATGCCTTTTATCACCGAAGAAATATGGAGTTTAATTAAAGACAGAAAAGAGAAAGAGAACATCATCGTTGCGGATTGGAATCCGGTAGAGAAATATGATGCTACACTTATTTCAAAAATTGAATTACTCAAAGAAGTAGTTGGTGCTGTGCGCAATTTGCGTCAGCAAAAAAATATGTCACCCAAAGAAAAGCTGGATGTTTATGAGTTGGGTGAGAATTCGGGTATTCCTGTTTCGCTTGCTGTGAAGCTCTGCAACCTCAGTTCGTATCAATACACCACTGCTAAGATTGATAAGGCATACAGCTTTATGGTTCGCACGGTTGAGTTATTTATTCCGCTGCAAAATGCCTTGAACTCTGACGAAGAAAAAGAACGCCTGAAAAAAGAGTTAGACTACAACAAAGGTTTCCTTCAATCTGTTCAGAAAAAACTCGCCAACGAAAAATTTGTGCAGAATGCCAAGCCAGAAGTTATTCAGATAGAGAAAAAGAAACAGGCAGATGCGGAGTCGAAAATTAAAGCGTTGGAAGAGCAGCTGGCTTCGCTCAACTGATTACATTTTGCCTGTCACTTTGTAAGCCACACACCCAATCCACTCATGGATTAAATTTTCCCATTTTCCTAAAACATAAGCGCTGGGAATAAAAAGATGGTCGGGATAAAACAAACGTTTGCCTGTCATTTTATTTACACTGTAAGGGTCAGCTTTTATTCCTGCCTTGCTGAAACAAGCCATTGACCTGCGCAGGTGTGTTGCAGATGTAATTAAGTAAGCAGTGCCTTTAAAATTCAGGCTATCTAAAAATTGTTTGCTGAATTCTGCATTTTCAGCTGTATTGCGCGAACGGTTTTCCACCCATACATCTTCTTCCGCAACACCAAACTGCACATACATTTTTTGTATCCAGTCTGCTTCTTTCCAGTCATACACCATACTTCCCGAACCGCTGGAAACCAAAATTTTTTTGATAATTCCGCGCTTGTATAAATCAATCGCATCGGTATAGCGCTGCATGTTATTGCCGTATTTCACGCGCCTGCTGATGGCATCATAAGTAACTCCACCACCCAATACAATG
>CANKAM010000023.1 GCA_947479755.1 Bacteroidota bacterium | reverse complement strand
GGCACAACACAGCAGAAACAGTATTGACAATAATGGAATGCTGATGCTTGCCTACGTTCATTATGATGTGAATTATTTCAACGCATTTTGGGATGGAACACGAATGACTTTTGGTGATGGAGACAATAACAATCCTTTGGTTTCATTAGATATTGTTGGGCATGAGCTCACGCACGGTGTAACAGAAAATACAGCAGGACTTGCTTATCAAGATGAATCAGGTGCACTTAATGAATCTTTCAGTGATATTTTTGGAACTACTATTGAGTTTTACACCACTCCAGGTCAGGCGGACTGGTTGGTTGGAGAAGATATTGGTTCTGCATTTCGTTCCATGAGCAACCCGAATGCCTATGGCGACCCGGATACATATAACGGAACCAACTGGTATACAGGAACAGCCGACAACGGTGGTGTTCACACCAACAGTGGCGTTCAAAACCATTGGTATTACAGGCTTTGTCAGGGTGGAACAGGAACAAACGATATAGGAAATGCATTTAACGTTACAGGCATTTCAATGACGGATGCCGCAAAAATTACTTACCGTAGTTTATCAGTTTACCTTGGCTCAAGTTCTAATTATGCTGATGCACGATTCTATTCAATTCAGGCTGCAATTGATTTATTCGGAGCCTGTACACAACAAGTAATTTCTACAACCAACGCATGGTATGCTGTTGGTGTTGGTGGTGTATTTAATGCAACAGTTACATCTGACTTTACTGCTGCTCTTACAGCAGGTTGTACTACTCCTTTCACTGTTGATTTTACTAATCTCAGTACTAATGCAGGAACCTTTGCCTGGAATTTTGGTGACGGAGGTACAAGCACTGCCAGCAATCCGTCACACACATATACAAGTTTTGGAACATTCACTGTTACACTTACTGCAAATGGCGGCAGTTGCGGAAACGATACAGAAACAAAAACTGCCTACGTTAGTGTTAATGCAAATAACCCATGCGTGGCTATCCTTCCAGGATCAGGAACTGGAGCAACTCAAACTTCGTGTACAGGAATTATGTATGACAATGGCGGACCCGGATCCAATTACACGGACCAAGATGATGTCTCTATGACCATTGCACCACCCGGAGCAACATCTGTCAGTATTTCATTTACATCTTTCAATTTTGAAACAGGATACGATTATGTATATGTGTATAACGGACCAACAACAGCAAGTCCACTGTTAGGTCAGTATGACGGCAATACCCTTCCCAACAATGGAAATGCAATTACAGCCAACTCAGGTTCTATGACTATTCGCCAGACATCTGACCAAAACCTGAATTATTCAGGTTTTGCATTAAACTGGTCGTGCGTAGTTCCTAACTCTCCGCCTGTTGTAAATTTTTCTGCAACACCAACTACCAGTTGCTCCGGAACAATTGTTTTTACAGACAATTCATCTCCAACACCGGCATCTTGGTTATGGGATTTTGGAGATGGTACTTCATCAACTTCACAAAACCCAACTCACACCTATTCAGCTGATGGAGTTTATTCCGTAACTCTTACTTCAACTAATAATTTCGGAAGCAATACATTAATAAGAAATTCACTGGTAACAATTGACAAACTTTCAGCGCCTTCTGTAACTCCAGGCTTCCGCTGCGATGCCGGAACAGTTACACTTGCGGCAGCAGCATTATCTGGAGGAACATTAAGCTGGTATGCCGGATCAACAGGAGGAACAGCTTTAACCACCGGAACTACTTACACAACACCTTCACTAAATACAACAACCAGCTATTTTGTAGAAGAATCAGTTCCAGCAACAAGTCAGTATGTTGGTCCGGTTGATAATACATTTGGTGGTGGTGGCTATTTTAACGGAACACAGTCTCAGATATTCACAGCTTCTCAGCCTTTCACGCTTGTTTCTGTTTTGGTTTATGCAACAGGTGCAGCAAACAGAACCATAGAATTACGCAACAGTGGTGGAACAGTTTTGCAAAGCACTACCGTAAATATACCTGATGGATCAAGCCGCGTTACATTGAACTTTAATGTTCCTGCCGGAACAGGATTGCAACTTGGTGTAACAGCCAATGCAAACCTTTACAGAAACAATGCTGGTCCAGTTTATCCTTACACCATTGCAGGTGTAGTCTCCATTACAGGAAGTTCAGCAGGTGCCGGTTACTACTATTCATTTTATAACTGGGAAGTTTTAACAGCCCCTTGTATTTCTGAACGCGCTCAGGTAACAGCTACTATTAATACTGCTCCAACTGTAGTTAGCTCTTCGCGATGCGGAACAGGAAGTGTAACATTAACAGCAAGCGGTTCTCCTACATTGAACTGGTATGACGCACAAAGCGGTGGCAATCTGGTAAACACGGGTACAACCTATTCAACACCTTCACTAAGTACAACTACAACCTACTATGTTGGAACCGACATTGTAAATCCTTCTCTTTATGTTGGCCCTGCTGATAATAATTTTGGAACAGGTACAAACTTCACCGGCAACCAGCACCTTAAATTTGATTGCGCGAGTAACTTTACTTTAGTTTCGGTAAAGGTTTATGCAACAGGAGCAGGCAACAGAACTATTGAACTGCGAAATAATGCCGGCACAGTGTTACAAACTCTTACGGCTAATGTTCCTGACGGTGAAAGTCGTGTAACATTAAACTTTCCAGTTACTCCCGGCTCACAATATCAGTTAGGAATAAACGGAACACCAAATCTTTTCAGAAACAATGCGGGAACGGTTTATCCGTTTACACTGCCAGGTGTAGTATCTATAACCGGAAGCAGCGCAGGAACACCCGGCTATTATTATTTCTTCTACGATTGGGAAGTAAGTCAGCCCGGCTGCTCAACAGCAAGAATTCCTGTAACAGCTACTATCAATCCAAGTCCGGCAGTAACAGTTTCAAACGACCAGAGCATTTGTTCCGGAAGCCCTGTTACCCTTTCAGCAACAGGTTTGGTTGGTTCAATAGTATGGACACCGGGAGGAGCAACAACTTCTTCAATTACAGTTAGCCCTACATCACAAACTATTTATACGGCAACCGCAACAAACAACTGCGGAACAGCAACGGACGATGTTACAATTTCCATTACTCAAGAGGCAGCAGTTTCTGGTTCGGCTGACCAGACTGTGTGTAGTGGCGACCCTGTAACATTAAGCACTTCCGGAGTAGTTGGTAGTTTGTTATGGTCACCGGGAGGTGAAACAACTGCTTCTATAACAGTTAGCCCTACAGTAAACTCAACCTACACTGTTACTGCAAGCAACAGTTGCGGAAGCTCAACAGACAATATAGAAGTTACCATCGGCACATCACCTTCGGTTGATGCAGGTTTAGATCAGCAGATATGCGAAGGAGAAAGTATAACGCTGAGTGCATCCGGTACAGGAACATTCCTATGGTCAACAGGAGAAACAACTTCATCCATTGTTGTTACTCCAAC
This sequence comes from Bacteroidota bacterium, assembly GCA_947479755.1. Lineage (GTDB taxonomy): Bacteria > Bacteroidota > Bacteroidia > SXHM01 > SXHM01 > SXHM01. The sequence continues at coordinate 53,489 of CANKAM010000023.1, read as the reverse complement.
CGGTACTGAAACTTATTCGCTTACTGCAACCAGCAGTTGCGGAAATGCTTCTGACAATGTAACCGTTACGGCAAGTATTCCAGTTGCACCTGTAATAACAGACAACGGAGGAACACTAAGTTCAACTGCGGGAGTAACCTATCAATGGTATTTAAATTTTACAGCAATTCCCGGAGCTAATAATCAGGAATATACACCTACTGCTGAAGGCACATACACTGTTGAAGTTACCGATGCTAATGGTTGCACTGCTGCTTCAGAAGATTACATCTTTATTACTATCGGAGTAGCTGACAATGCTGCTTTCTTTAAAGTATATCCAAATCCAAACTCAGGAATATTTACAGTTGCAACAACTGAGAATATTTTGGATGTTGTTATTTATAATTCCCTTGGAGAAGTGGTAAGAAAAGTTGCAGGTAATACTGCGAAAGCAAACATAACAGTTGATATCAGCAACGTTGCTGCCGGTATTTACTTTGTGGAGGCAAGAACTGCGGAAAGAAGTTTTGTGGAGCGAGTAACAGTGGGTAAATAACTTAAGCCCACTCTACTCCTTTGCTCAGCAATTTTAGCGTAGCTTCTTCTGCACTTCCCGCTTCGGGAGTATGATTATACTGCCATGATGCAAGAGCAGGTAAACTCATAAGTATTGATTCTATTCTGCCATTGGTATCTAAACCAAACTTGGTGCCTTTATCATAAACCAGATTGAACTCAACATAGCGTCCCCTTCGGATGAGTTGCCATTGTTTTTCTTTTTCAGAAAAAGGTTTGGCGCTGTTGCGTTTCATCAACTCTGTATAAACCGGTGCGAATGTTTCGCCAACTGCTTTTAAAAATTCAAAGCGGTTTTCTTTTGAATATTTTTCAGTATTGCTCAGTCGGTCAAAAAATATTCCACCTACTCCGCGTGTTTCATTTCTGTGAGGAATAAAGAAATAATCATCTGCCCACTTTTTAAATTCAGGATAATAGTCTGCATCAAATTTATCACAAGTAGTTTTTAATGCGTTATGAAAAAATGTTGCATCGGCAGCATTCACATAATGCGGTGTTAGATCTATACCTCCTCCAAACCAATACTGACCCCCTCTGCCTACGGCATCTCCCCCTTCAACAAGGGGGAGAGTCTCAAAATACCGCACATTCATGTGTATAATGGGCACATGCGGATTGTGCGGATGAATAACAATGGAAACTCCTGTTGCAAAAAAATCAGATGAAGGAAGTTTTAATGCATTGGAAATATTTTCAGGAAGTTTCCCTGAAACAGCAGAAAAGTTTACACCACCTTTTTCAATCACATTTCCGTTTTGAAGAATGCGTGTAACACCGCCACCGCCTTCAGCCCTCTCCCACTCCTCTGTGCTGAATTTGCCTGCGCCATCTGCCTGTTCCAATGCAAGACATATTCTGCTTTGCAAGCCTTTTAACCAATCTGCAATTTCTTCTTTTAATTTAACTTCCATCAGTAAATATTTAACGGCTCTAAATTATATCTTTGCCCAAAGCCATAACCATGAAATTAGAAAAAAGAAAAGAAAGACTTCTCACCGTCAATGAATATGTCAACCGACAACTAAAATATGCGTTGATTTCTGCCGTGCTCGTTATTGTTTCACTGCTTATCGGGGTTATCGGGTATTATTACTTTGGTGATATTGCATGGATTGATTCATTACTTAACGCATCTATGATTTTAACAGGCATGGGACCTGTTGATGTAATGAAAACCGATGGAGCAAAACTCTTTGCTTCTTTTTATTCACTTTACAGCGGTGTTGCTTTTCTGGGAATAAGGGCTGTGCTGATTGCTCCGCTGGCTCACCGTATTCTGCACTTATTTCACGCAGAAGAATAGGTTAATTAACCTTTACCAAACGGTAATCGGTGTAGTTGAGAATAAAGGTATTTTGATTCTCCAGCCCGCCTTGAGTACCTAATTTTTTAAAATCAAAACTGCTTTGCACACCATTGGCATGAATGGTTTCGGGATGCACGAAAAAGTCATGTCCAAATTTTTGAATCATATGCACATAATACAGCATTACATCGTAACCTAAGTAACCGTATTTTCCGGGCTCGGCAAGATACTTATCTCTGAATTTCAACAAGAAGCTTTTCACTTCCGGTTTGCTGTAGTCCACAAATAAATCAACGGGTAAATGCAGATTCAGATTTTGAAAATATTCTACTTCTATGTTTTCAAAATCCTGCCATTCGTCCAATCCAAAAAGGCTTACCACACGCTGTTTTGCATTTTTCTTTTCAAGGAGCAAAACCAAACGGCTTACATAACTCTCGTCATGTGAAAATGCCATCACAATATTTTCAACACCGGGCTGAATAAGTGAATCAACCAATCTGACACCTCTGCCTTTGGTATTAAGAAAATGAATTTGTGCTGAGTCGCAACGACTTATTATTCCCTGTTTCAGTTTTTCAATCAGTAAGGAGTCCTCATTGCCTGAGTACATAACAATGATGTTCTTCTTGCAATTCCAGCGACCGATGTAATCACCAAGCTCTCTTATCTGAATTTCTTCGGAAGGCAATACTTTGTTCACATAAGGATTATCCTGTGCGATGTCGCTTTTCTTCAACACAGGACTAACGCAAACGATTTTATTTTCTTTTGCAAAGTTGGCCACCATTTCAAAACGTTTACCATGAAAAGGACCGATAATTATATCTGCATTTTTAAGAATAGTAGTGGTAAGAAGGCTTGTCAATGTTGCATCATCTGGAACATCATAGGTATAAACAGTCGCTTTTATTCCGCGCTTTGAAAGTGAGTCAACGGCAAGAATGGCACCTTCGTAAAACTCCAGTCCGTTTAGTGATTTTGCATAAACAGCTTCGTGTGAAGAACCTCCGGCACTATCTCTGTAGCTGTTTTTATTTTCGTCTAAATAAAGTGGCAGAAGTAACACTACATTTATTTTGCCGGGGTCAATAACATTCGTGTCTTTCAGGTTTTCAATCTTTGCCGAAGTATAAATTACTTCTTCAGGTTTTATTAATTGCTCAACCGGAATATTCAGGTTCTGTCCTAACGACAAGGCTTCTGGCATTTCGGGGTTTGCCTGTTTCAGGGCTTCAACAGAAAGATTGTATTGACGGGAAATGGAATAAAGTGTTTGCCCTTTCTCAACGGTATGAACTCTGTATTTTCCATTTATTTCAAGTGGTTTGTCTTTAGGTGTAGCTGAAGCAGGTGCAGTTGCAATAACCGGGATACGCAGTTCCATACCCGGTTTTATGCCATCAATGGCTTCCTCGTTTTCAAAGACCAGATCACTGATTAGAATGTTATACGCTTTGCTGATAGCATAGAGCGTTTGCCCTTTAATAACGGTATGGATATAGTATTGCTTACCCTCAATTTTTTCGATGCGGGTTGATTTAGTTACTTCAACGGTTTGCGCCTGAACAGACGAAAAAGAAATCATCACCGCAAAGACGCAAAGGCGCAAAGCTCTGTTAAGAAAACTTCTAGCTATTTGGCTATTTGGCTGCATATACTTTTTCAAATTACAACAATCATTCCCATTCAATGGTAGCCGGTGGTTTTGAGCTGATGTCGTATACCACACGGTTGATGCCTTTTACTTTATTGATAATTTCGTTAGAGATTTTTCCAAGGAATTCATACGGCAGGTGACACCAGTCGGCTGTCATACCATCGTGCGAAGTTACGGCACGCAGACATACTGCATTTTCATAGGTGCGCTCATCGCCCATTACGCCTACGCTTTGCACGGGAAGAAAAATTGCTCCTGCCTGCCAAACCGAATCATACAGTCCGCTGGTTTTTAAACCGTTTATAAAGATGTAATCCACTTCCTTCAAAATGCGCACTCGCTCTTCGGTAATATCACCCAAAATACGGATAGCAAGACCGGGTCCCGGGAAAGGATGACGACCGAGAATATTTTCAGGTATCTGCATGGCGCGGCCTACTTTGCGCACTTCGTCTTTAAACAAGGTGTTCAATGGTTCTACCACTTTCAGTTTCATAAAGTCAGGAAGACCGCCCACATTGTGGTGCGACTTAATAGTAGCCGAAGGGCCTTTTACCGAAATGGATTCAATTACATCGGGATAAATAGTGCCCTGTGCCAGCCATTTCACCTCTTCTATCAGGTGAGATTCCTGGTCAAATATTTCAATGAACACACGGCCAATGGTTTTGCGCTTCTTCTCGGGATCACTGATGCCTTTGAGTTCACTAAGAAATTCCATTTTAGCATCAACTCCTTTTACGTTTAATCCCATTTCTTCGTAGGAATGAAGCACGCTTTCAAATTCGTTTTTGCGGAGCAGACCGTTGTCAACAAAGATGCAATAGAGGTTTTTGCCGATTGCTTTGTGGAGCAGCATGGCCGCAACGCTGGAATCCACCCCGCCTGAAAGACCAAGCACTACTTTGTCGTTTCCAATCTTTTGTTTCAGCTCAGAAACAGTGGTTTCAATAAACGAAGCGGGTGTCCAGTTCTTATGACAACCGCAGATATCCACGACAAAGTTTTTCAGAATTTTTCCTCCATCGGTGCTGTGGGTTACCTCGGGATGAAATTGTATGCCGTAGGTTGTTTCGCCTTCAATGGAATAAGCCGCTACTTTAATATCGTGGGTGCTGGCTATGAGTTTTCCGCCTTTTGGCATTTCAGAAACGGTATCGCCATGCGACATCCAGACCTGTGAGCTGGTGTGAACATCATTAAAAAGTTTTTCGCTGTGGTCAACAAAAGAGAGGTTGGCTCTTCCGTATTCGCGGGTTTTGGAAGGCAGTACTTTTCCGCCTCCGCTGTGGGCAAGGTATTGTGCTCCGTAGCACAAACCAAGTAAAGGCAGTTTGCCTTTTATAGCAGTTAAATCAGGTTTCAGTGCTTCTTTGTCGAGCACCGAATAAGGGCTTCCCGAAAGGATTACACCTTTAATAAAAGGTGTTATTTCGGGTAAATGATTGTAGGGATGAATTTCACAATAGACATTGAGTTCGCGTATTCTGCGGGCAATAAGCTGGGTGTATTGAGAACCGAAATCAAGGATAAGGATGGTTTCTTGCATGGGCGCAAATGTAGTTGAAAGTTGGAAAGTTAGAAGGGGAGAAGGTTAGAAAGTTATGATGTTTTGTCAGCCTTATAACTAATAACCTATAACTTATAACCCGCCCTCTACCTCACCAACGTAACCGTACCCTTAAACTCATAGGTATGTCCGTTTACATCGGTAATCTCAATAAAGTAAACGTAGAGGCCGCCCTCTTCCAGGTTAGCACCTTCATTGAATTTGCGGCCGTTCCAGCCCAGGTTAAGATTGTCGGAAAAGAACAGCTGTTCGCCCCAGCGGTTGAAAACGCGTAGCGCCATGTTTTTAATGCCTATGCCTTCTACATAAAAGATGTCGTTCAGTCCGTCTCCATCGGGAGTAAATCCTGTAGGTACATAAATGGTAAACTCGGGGTCTATAACAATGGCATGGGTAACCGTGTCGCTGCAACCCATGTCGGTGGTAACAATCTGCGTCACGTAATAAGTAAGCGTATCGCGGTAAAGATGCGTTGGGCTTGGAATAGTTTCCGATGTGCCGTCACCTAAATCATAATCCCAGCTGATGATGCTGCCCGTTGCCACCGATGAAAAATCAGTAAACGTGATGAAGGGATATACAATGGTAGTAGGCTGCGGCATGTAGCTGAATGCTGCGTTAGGCTTGGGGAATACGGTGATTAAATCGGTTTCGGTAATAGTTACCGCACACTGATTGGTAGAAGTAACGGTGTAGGTAACGCTGAATGTTCCTGCGGTGTCGTAAACAAAAAAGGTGTTCTGCGTTCCTGAAATGGCGGGCGGTGTAATACCAAAATCCCAACGCCACTGATTGATGTTATAGCCTGCAGCAATGGTGCTAAGGTCGGTAAAGTCAACCCGCAAAGGCTGACAACCGCTGTCGGGCACAGCACTAAAGGCAGGCACCGGCAAAGGATAAACTTCAACCGAATGGGTGATTGAATCCACACATTGATTGTCCGATGTTCCTGTTAATGTAACATCGTAAAAACCTGCTGCACTAAAGATGTGTTGCGGGTCGCTCTGCGCTGAACTGGCACCGGCATCGGCAAAATCCCACAGCCATCCGTCAATAGTTCCGTTGGCAATGCTGCTGCTGTTGGTAAAGAAGGTAGTATCGTTTTCACATACTTTGGTGAAAGTAAATGCGGGCTCGGGTAAATCCCACACCAGCACCGAGAATTCGTTGCCGGCTACACAGCCGCTGTCGGTTGTGGCGGTTAGTGTAACACCGTTCAACCCCGGCTGCGAAAAAGTAAACTGCGGTGTGGCAGTGCCCGAAACGGGTGTGCCGTTGAAGTTCCAGTTCCAGCCTGTAACCGCACCGGAAGTAACGGTTGATAAATCGGTAAACGAAGTAGGATAACCGAAGCAAACAATGTCAAACGAGAAGTCAACCACCGGCATCGGGTGTATCACAATGGGCTTGCTGATGGTATCATCGCAACCGTATTGTGTGGTGGCAATCAACTGAACGGTGTATGTGTTTGGTGCGCTATATGTATGTTGAAACGGAATACTTGAACCAACGTTCAACAACGTGCCATCGTCTAAATCCCAGGCACGGTTGCTTATGTTACCCGAAAGCGAAGTGGATAAATCATCAAATGTTGCAGGAGTAGTTAAACACACATTGGCCGTGCTGAAGTCAGCAACGGGATTGTTATAAACTTCCAGTGCATGGGCAACTGAATTGGTGCAACCGAAGTTGGTGGTAACATCTAATGTAATGTTATACTGTCCTGCTGCTGCATAAACTACCGAAGTATCCTGCGTGGCAATCATGCCTGCATCTAGGTCCCAGTCATAAACATCAATAGTTCCCGAGGCAACAGTTGACAAACTGACAAAATCATTTACATCACCAAAACACTCGTCATCAAAACTAAACTCCGCCACCGGATTTGGATGCGCGATAACGGGATAGGTAATGGAGTCAGCACAAGCCGAGTCGGTTTCTACACGCAACTCAACGTTAAAGGTTCCTGCACTTGTAAAGGCATGAGTAGGATTTGAATTGGTTGATGTTCCATTACCACCAAAGTCCCAATCCCAAGCTACAATGTTAGTAGAGGTAACGGCAGATAAATCCGTAAACGAAACCACCACACCCTGACAGGTATCCAGCGCACTGAAGTCAGCCACCGGCAATGGATTGATGTAAATGGTTTGGCTGATGGAGTCAACACAGCCCTCATCGGAAGTGGTAACTAATTTAACGGTGTAGCTTCCGTCAGCAGCATATAAATGCGTAGGACTTACAGCCGGAGATGTAGCACCATCACCAAAGTCCCATGCATTGGTTTGTATGGTTCCGGTTAACACGGTGCTGGTATTGTTAAACGAACTGGTAACATTCAAACACGAATTGGCAACCACAAAGTCAGGCACCGGAACCGGGAAATTATTTACGGGATAAGTAAATGAATCAACACAGCCGCTGTCGGTGGTAACGGTAAGCACTACATCAAACTGTCCGGGTGCTAAATAATTGTGTGCATTGTTCTGCACTATGGAAGTTGTCCCGTCATCAAAGTTCCAGTCCCAAGCAACAATGCTACCAGTAAGAACACGTGATGTATCTGTGAAGTTTACAGGGTTACCATCACACACATCGGTAAACGAGAAACCCGCCACCGGCTCGGGGTGCGCTGTAACAACTTTGGTAACGCTGTTAATGCAACCCTCATTATTGGTAACGGTTAGCGTTACGTTATAGCTACCCGGTGCGGCATACTGATGTGTTGGATTTTGTGCAATCAACAGAGGACTACCGTCACCAAAATCCCACGCACGCTGGGTAAGCACGGTAACAAAAGGCGGTGTGGTAGAGGCATCGGTAAAACTGATAGCCGTATTCATACACTCATTACTGAACGTGAAATCTGCAACAGGGTCAGGCACTACCAATACGGATGCACTGATGGTATCAGCACTCGATCCACAGCGGGAGAGAAGACTAACGGTATAAATACCCGGGGCATTGAAAATATAAGTCATGGTGTCAATACCCGTAACAATTACCCCGTCTACTTCCCACTCCTCATAACAACGCTGACCAATAGAGGTTGTGTTGTAAAAATCCACACTTTCACCCAAACAAGCAATGGTATCGCTGGCAACAAAGGTGGGAACGGTAACACACTCAAAGCACAGGAAATTATCAACGGGCGCCCAGATGCCGGGTGTTATATTAGCTGTAGAACCGGCATAAGCCGGAACACCTGAGTTGGTTGGGGGTGAAGTAACCGTTGGAGCAAAATTACCCACCGCAGTTGCCGGAACAGACTCGTTGCAACCAACATAACCCACGCTGTCAACTTTCATAAACACAGGGTCAAAATAATTAGCGCCAAAACTGGATGAAATCAGCGACATGGAATAGCCGCCATCGTTTGTATTCTTTATACCTACTGCTCTGTCGGTACCACCACCACCGTAAACTTTACTCCATCTCGGATTGCCTGTAACATCTAACTTCACCACATAGGCATCGTATCCGCCTGCACCCCAGCTGCTGGTATAACCACCAACAATGTAACCGCCATCAGGCGTAGGCTCAATGTGGCGCGAAGATTCCTCACCGGGTCCTCCATATGTTTTTGACCACTCAACATTACCTGCCACATCTAATTTCAAAACCCAGAAATCAAAATTGCCTGCTCCTGCCCCATTGGTATGCGAAGAAAGAATATATCCACCGTCAGGGGTAATGTATCCAAGGTTTCCCCAGGGTTGTGAATCATCTCCTGCCGTTCCGTAAGTTTTTGACCATTGCAGGTTTCCTAAGGCATCTACTTTTAATACATATACATCAGGTCCACCTGCGCCATAGCTGTCAGTATAGCCGGTAACAATGTAACCCCCATCAGGCGTTTGCTCCACAAAATCACCCCAGTCAGCACCTGCACCACCGTATATTTTTATCCATTGTGTATTACCTGCTGCATCTACTTTTACTAACGATACATCAGCACCACCATAACCAAGTCCTTCCATAAAGCCGGACATGATATAACCACCATCACTGGTAAGATTTACATATAAGCCGTAATCATTTCCTCCACCGCCATAGATTTGATTCCACTGGATATTTCCTAAAGCATCTAATTTCAATAACCAGTTGTCATAGTTTCCTGCACCAAAGTGCGTAAGCCCTGAAATAACATATCCTCCGTCAGTAGTTTGCTCAATCCATTTACCACCATCTTCTGCTCCGCTTCCGTAGGTTTTAAACCATTCCGGATCACCACAACCGTTTACTTTATACACATACAAATCACAACTTCCTGCACCGGAACTTTCGTGTTGTCCGGTCCCAATAAAACCACCGTCTAATGTTGATTCCAATGCAAGTCCTCCGTTCATTCCGCCTCCGCTGAAGGTGCGCATAAACGTAGAAGTAACCTGCGCATAAACAGGGTGAACAAGCAGAACACCTGCTGCAACAATTGAAAGAATTATGTTCCGGTAGTTACCTTGCATCCCTTTGTTTTATTGCTGATTTACGGGTGCTGTATCAGAAACCACAACGGTAACATCCGCATCGGGATAGCCAACTTTAATAGCTACTTGTCTGATGTCGGCATCGGTAACAGGCATGGTGGCAGGCAATTCAAAGGTGGCGTAGCTTTCCTGTTTGTAAACTTTCATATTGATTACATCACCCATCTCCTTTAACTTTTTCTCTAATTGCGGACCAAGGAAAGGACAGTGAAGTCCTCCGTGCCCTATGTTGATGCGCACATATTTCAGTTCAGATTGCACTGAGTTTTGTGCTGTAGCAGTTTGCTGAACAAACACAGAACTGACAATTAAAGCGAAAAGAAAGTATAGCTGTTTCATGCTGATAGTTAAAGATATAAAACCGCGAAATTTAAGCGAAATATTCCATTAAACCAAAAGCAATCAATTTAAATATGAACAATTCAGCTTAATAAACTTTCAATCTTTAGCTTTGTGCTTTTATGAGAAACACCACCAAACTCAATCACCTGCTGATGCTTTACGACCTTACCTTTAGTATGGATGAGTTGCTAACGCTCACCATTGTTCATAAATCAACAGGCAGAGCAGAAAGCTTTACCGATTCTGCTTATGCAAAAGTGTTGCAGAAAGCTTATTCGTTTATGAAAAAGGAAGTGAAGAGTATCTAAAAAGAAACCTTGTAAAGCTTCCCTCCTTCCCCGCTTATAATGCAAGTAGTAGTATTCAGCACGAAAACCGAATACATATTTACATCGGGAAAATTGTCTGACAGCTTCCAGGTTTCACCGGCATTATCTGAAAAATAAACTGCCCCATTATTACCCACTGCAAAACCTTTATCTAGTCCCGCAAAACGGATTTTGTTAAAATGTGTGCGTGCAGAAAATGCGCTGTTGTCTTTGCGCACCTGTTTCCATGAAGCACCGGCATCAACTGTTTTGGAAATACCACCATTATAGCCACAGACAAAACCATCATCAGCAGAAGTAAAACAAACAGAAGTAAAGAAATCTCCTTCAATATTCAGGTAGTTATTTGTCAGAACATCTGCAGTTGCTTTAAATACAGCACCGTTAGCAGTAATGTAGCCGGTGGTATCATTGGTGAAATAGTTCTCTGTCACTTCTGTATTGTAAAAAGCCTGGTAATCCCACCAAGCGCCACCATCAGTGGTGCGCAGGGTAATTCCTTTATCTGTGTTTTCCCCGCCACAGATAAAACCGTGTTGGGCATCGCGAAACTGAACAGAGGTTAGCGGAACAATAATTACAGGGGTATACGGCAATTCAAGTTTATTCCAGGTGTTTCCGCCATCAGTGGTTTTTACAATCAGCAGGCTGTCTCCACAGGCAAAACCAAGCGAATCATTAACAAACGCAATAGCAAGCAGGGCAAGTGATGATGAATACACCTGTTGCCAGTTTGCTCCACCGTCAATGGTTTTAAGAATTATGCTTGATTCGTTTTTTTCTCCGCCACAAACAAAGCCGGTGTTTTCACTAAAGAAATAAATGCCGCGCAGTTTGATATCAATACCGGTGCTTAGTTCTGAGTAGTTGAGTGTAATGCTGTCTTTTGAACAGGATGAAATAAAAAGAAGAAAAAACACATATAAACTCCACCAAAAAGGAAGATGCTTAGTAGCACTCTGTTCCCCTCCCTTTTGGGGAGGGGTTAGGGGTGGGGCGTAATTACTCCGCAAGAACTTCTCCTTTGATTTTCAGTTTCACATCTATTGCGCTGGCATTAGACATAATGGTTACGTCTTTATCAAAGAAACCTGCGTTTGCTGCATTGTAAATAGCCTTCACTGTTCCTTTTGCTCCGGGCGCAACAGGCTCTTTTGAAAACTCAGGAACAGTGCATCCGCAAGATGCCTTAGCTTCAGAAATTACTATTGGCTGCGTTCCTGTATTGGTAAATGTAAATGTTGCTGTAGCAGGTACACCTTGTTTTATTTTACCGAAATCATGCACTGATTCTTCCCATTTAAAAGAAGACTGAATTAATGCCGGGCCAGCTGGATTTGTTCCGTGATTATGACCTTCGTGACCGGTTTGTGCTGAAGCTGAAACGGCAACGAAAAATAGCATTGCAGAAAAAAGAGAGATGATTTTCATTTTTATGTTTTTAAAATTTATGTCCCAAACTTACGATTGTTTATGATTTTTTGCTTGTTAATGATTTGCTAATTGTGAATCGTTTAACATTTTTAAACCTAATTTAGAGCCGATAAATTATCCTATGCATCGTCAGGCTATACGCATTGTTGTTTTACTTGCCACGCTTTCCATAACCGGAATTATTGTTACCCAGATTTTTTGGGTGCGCAAGGCATTTGATTTAAAGGACAAACAATTTAACGACCGGGTAAACATCGCCCTTCAGGATGTTGCACAGCAACTGAAAAAGCTGAATAAGGATTCCACAGAAGTGCTACCTATTAAACAACCTACTTCCAATTATTTTGTCGTAAGTATGAATGATACACTTCATCCTTATTTATTGGAATCCTTGTTAAAAAAGGAATTTGAAGAACGCAACATTGATGTGGATTTTGAATACGGCATTTATGATTGCTTCACCGACAGTATTGTTTTCGGGCGCTATGTTTTTATGAGTGATAGCAGTGAAATAAAAAAATCATCCAACATCCCGCCACCCGTTTGGAAGGGCGACAACCACTACTTCGGTGTATATTTTCCTGAAAAAGACAGCTACATCCTTAGTCAGTTGGGTATCTGGGTTTTTTCTTCGGTTATTTTGCTAGTGGTAATTATCTTTTTCGGTTACACGTTGGGGGTAATCCTTCGCCAGAAAAAACTTTCGGAGATAAAGAATGATTTCATCAACAACATGACGCATGAATTTAAAACACCAATATCAACCATTTCCGTTTCAAGCGAAATGCTGATGCGCGAAGAAGTAGGTGGTTCTGCTGAAAAACGCGCCCGTTACTCGCGCATAATCATGGACGAAACCAACCGCCTGAAAACAATGGTGGAAAAGGTTTTGCAGATGGCAGACATTGATGCAGGACAAATAAAACTCAACAAATCACAGGTAGATGTGCACGCTGTTATCCGCCAGACTATTGAAAATATGGAGGTTGTTATTCATGAAAAAGGCGGCAGTATTTCGTGCGATTTAAAAGCAGAGAAAACAATCATTGATGCAGACAAGGTTCACCTGACCAATATCATTTATAACCTGCTTGACAATGCCATTAAATATGCCGTTGAACCTCCTGTAATCAGCATAAAAACAAGAAATACGGCCAAAGGAATTGTCATCAGCATTCAGGATAACGCGATAGGAATAAGCAAAGAAATTCAGAAGAATATTTTCTCGAAATTTTACCGTGTGCCAACAGGTGACATGCACAATGTAAAAGGTTTCGGGTTAGGATTATTTTATGTAAAAACAATTACTGATGCACACCAGGGTTTCATTAAATTAGAAAGCGAAACCGGCAAAGGCAGCAGGTTTGATGTGTATTTACCATTTTAGAAACGATTGATAGAACGCAGATTATTATGATTTTTATGATTCACACTGATATGTAAATCTTAAATCATCTTAATGATCATAATAATCTGCGTTCTATCTAAATAAAACAAAACAATGGCAAACAAAGAAAAACTCTCCATCCTTCTTGTTGAAGATGACGAAAACCTGGGCATGGTTGTAAAAGATGTTCTTGAAATGGAAGGCTATAAAATCAGTTGGCAAAAAGACGGCATTGCAGCCATTCAGGATTTTATGAAAAACCATTATCACCTCTGCATATTTGACGTGATGCTGCCAAAGAAAGACGGCTTTGCAGTGGCTACCGAAGCGCGCAAACTCAATCCTAAGATTCCAATCATTTTCCTTACTGCCAAAAGCATGAAGGAAGACCGCATCAAGGGTTTTGTAAGTGGTGCCGATGATTATATAACGAAGCCATTCAGCACCGAAGAATTTTTGTTGCGCGTAAAAGCAGTGCTTAAACGCTGCTACAATGATATAAGCGGTGAGGCGAAAAACGTTTTTGAAATTGGAAAATACAAATTTAATTACTCCAACCTTACCCTGTCATTGGCAGGCAACTCCGAAACGCTTACCCAGCGAGAAGCTGACACACTGAAACTCTTTTGCATCAACCGAAACCAGGTGCTTACCCGCGAAATGATCCTTAAAATAGTGTGGGGTAATGATGATTATTTTACCGGCCGCAGCATGGATGTATTTATTGCCCGCCTGCGCAAATACTTAGCGGGCGACTCTAAAATACAAATCGTGAATATTCACGGGGTGGGGTTTAAGATGATGGTGGAGTAATTAAGCTAAAACCTCTTTCATCGTAAATGTCTTCAGCCTTGCCAGCGTATCAAATGTTTCAGTCATCAGCTTATCGGTAATCTGTTTGATTGGCATAATCTCATCAATCATTTCCACGCTTTGTCCGGCACACCAGAGTGTATCGTAACCGGCAGGCTTAATTGATTTTTCAAGCTTTTGCATTCCGCGAAACTGTATAAGCAGTTTGAAATATTTCTTAGTGCGTTTGTTGGTGCTCAGTTGTTTCTCCAACCAGTTTTGTTTGTAGCCAATCTTTTTGGCATAAGGCGTATTAATAATAGTACAAGGTGTTCCCGAAATTTTATCGGTCATTACTATGTCTTTCATTTTAGAATCTACAATAGCATTTTTGTAGGCATCGTTTACTCCCGCTTCCGGACAGGCAATGTAGCGTGTTCCGATAGAAACACCTTCGGCACCCAAGGCCAACATAGAAGCAATTCCTTCGCCACTGGCAACACCACCTGCAGAAACCACCGGCATTCCCGGAAAATGTTTTTTCAAGGTAGGAACCAATAATTGAAGAGGGTAAGGACCTGCGTGTCCGCCTGCACCCTGCCCTACTGCTATAAAACCATCGCAACCTAAATCAAAACATTTCTGCGCGTGTTCAACATTGGTAACATCGCAAAAAACCTTTGCTCCGTAGGTATGCGCCATTTCAATTACATCGGCAGGACTACCCAATGAGGTAATATAAAACGGAACTTTTTTATCAACGCAGGCTTGCAGGTGTTTAACAAAAAGCGGATTGGTTTTCTGAACAATAAGATTTACACCATAATTGCCAGTTACATTATTTTTCTTTTTGTAATCGTTCAGATTATCCAGCACCTTTTCAAACTCACCTTCATGGCGATAGTTCAGCGAAGGAAAACATCCCATAATACCTGAATCCATTGCAGATTTCATCATGGGTTCGTTTGACACCAAAAACATAGGAGCCATGATTATCGGAAATTCAATGTCTAACAGTTCGCTTACTTTAGTAGCTAATTTCATTTATTTATTTGTGTTTTGAAAAGAGAATTCTATTTTTGGAAATTGAAACGCAAAGGTAAACGATTACCTGATTAGATAATTAGCTGATCAGCGAATTTTAAAGACGATATAAATCTTAACACTTTAACAACTTAATAAATCAATCATGTCAGTTTACTCCTCACCACTCGAAATGCTTTACAAATGGGAACAAGAAACACCCGATAAAGTTTTCCTTCGCCAGCCTATTAATGATAAATGGCACGAATGGACCTGGAATCAAACAGGCGAAGAAGTGCGCAAAATGGCAGCTGCATTAAAAGGAATGAACCTTCCCGCAGGAAGCAATATTGCTTTGATTTCAAAAAACTGTGCACATTGGATTATCAGTGATTTGGCTATTATGATGTCGGGACACATTTCGGTGCCAATGTATCCTAACCTGAATGCTGAAACGGTGAAATTAATCCTTGAACACAGCGAAGCAAAAGTTTGTTTTGTAGGAAAGCTGGACGACTGGAAATCCATGCGTCCAGGAGTTCCTGCTGGTGTGCGCTGCATTTCGTTTCCGTTTTATACCGAGCCCGGTTACGAGACATGGGATGAAATTATAAAAGGAGTAAAACCTGTTGAAGAAGATGTTGTCCGTCTGCCTAGCGAACTGGCTACTATTATCTATACATCAGGAACTACAGGAATGCCAAAAGGTGTGATGCACAGTTTTCATAACTTTTCGTTCACTGCCGAAAACGCTGTTAAACTTATAAATATTGACAATACATCTAAATTTTTCTCTTATCTGCCTTTGTGCCATATTGCTGAGCGTTTCTTAGTTGAGTTGGGTGGTATTTATTCAGGCGGTAGTATTGCCTTCGGTGAATCACTGGAGAAGTTTCCAAAAAATCTTCAGGAAGTACAACCAACGGTTTTCCTGGGTGTGCCACGCATCTGGAGCAAATTCCAGCAAGGTGTTCTTGGGAAAATGCCGCAGAAAAAACTGAACATTTTCCTGAGTATCCCTATCCTTAGTTCATTAGTAAAAAAGAAAATAAAGACAGGACTTGGATTATCGGAAGCCAGCAATATTTTTGTGGGAGCAGCTCCAATGCCCGCTTCACTTATCCGTTGGTTCGAGCGACTGGATATTAAAATACAAGAGGCTTATGCCATGACCGAGAACTGTTGCTACTCGCACGTTACGCTTCCCGGAAAAATAAAAATCGGCTGCGTTGGACAAGCGCTTCCGCACGTACAAATAAAACTGAGCGAGCAAAACGAAGTGCTTACCAAGCACGAAGGGCTGATGTTGGGCTACTACAAAGAACCGCAAATGACCAAAGAAAGCTTTAACGAAGATGGTTACCTGCGTACCGGTGACGAAGGAAAAATTGACAGCGAAGGCTATCTGCAAATTACAGGTCGCGTGAAAGATATTTTTAAAACTACCAAAGGCAAATACGTTGCTCCCGCACCAATTGAAATGAAAATTTCGGTAAATGAAGATGTGGATCAGGTATGTGTGGTGGGCGATGGAATTGCACAACCGATTGCTATGATTACACTTTCAGAAGCCGGCAAGAAAAAAGCAAAGGAAGAAATAGAACGCAGCCTTGCTGAAACCATGAACATCGTAAATCCAAAACTTGACCAGCACGAAATGCTGAAACGCATGGTAGTGTTAAAAGGCGACTGGACAGTGGAAAACAAGCTCCTCACTCCTACCCTTAAAATCAAACGCAACGAGGTAGAGAAAATTCACCGCAGCAAATACGAGATGTGGTACTCGAGCACTACGGAAGTGGTGTGGGAGAACTAAAATAGTCCGTTGTGAAAAAAGGGTTGTAGTTTTAAAGTTTAAAAACTACAACCTTTTTTTCATTTTCAATCCCTCATAAATACTCACGCTCATCATAAGCATCAGCATTCCGTAAAACACATCTTCAACAGGGATGGTGAGAAAACGGATGGATAAATTTTCAGCGTTGTTATACCACACCACCGGTTCGCCAATCCAGCTGCCGGTAAGCAAACCGTTTACAATGCTGAAGGGAATAAGAATAACTAAGTAAGCAGCATAAAATCTGCTCATGTATTCTCCTTTTATCCAAAGTATTTGCAGCAACAGAAAAATACCGAGGAACAAGCAGGTATAAAATGTGTAGGCTTTGTCGTGAAAGAGAATAACGCCTGCAATGCAAATAATAAGAATTGCAACACTGACAATTTGGTGATTGCCAACTTTATATTTTTGAATTAACCCCAACGCTTCATAAGTAAAAATGCTGGAATAGGGAATGGAAAAGAAAAACAATATTTCCTCCAGGGGCAGATTAAACACACTTATCCCTGTTACAAATTTTGGGTTAAACCCCCACACACCATTGGCAGTAAAAATGCTGTCCCAAACAATAAAAAAAACTGCCGTTGCAGTCATAGCAGGGAAAAGAAATTTCCACTTATTATAATAAGCTATGCGACTTTCAAAGCTGAGTATAAAGGGAACTAAAAGCGAGCAAAGATTAATGAGCAGATAAGTATATTGCTCCATCAGGCATTATCAAAAAGCGTTTTCTCTTTCCGCGCTGCTTCAAAATATTTCTTGGGAACCAGCAGCATGCCGAAACATTCGCCATCTTCTTTGGCCAGATGCTTGTGATGAGCACGGTGAGCTTTGCGCAGAGCAATGAAGTAGGTAATACCGGTGCGCTTGAACAGTTTTATCCGTTGGTGAATCAGTATCTCATGTACAAAGGTATAAGCCACACCATACACCGCAATGCCAATGCCTACCCACATTCGCCAGTCGCAACCCGCCATAATGCCAAACATCATAAACAGCCAACTGGGTATGGCAAAAATGAGAAAGAACCAATCATTTTTCTGAAAGAATTTACCCGTCATTACATGATGATCCTGATGAATGTTCCAGAAAAAACCATGCATTACATATTTATGTGCAAGCCATGCTATAGCTTCCATCAACCAGAAACTAATAAACATGATTAGTATTCCTGGAATCCAAAACATCAGTTCTGATATTTTTTTAAACTTGTTTTCTCTTTATCATCCGTCTTCTCCGACTTAATAAGATAGTTGGCAATTGCCTTGCGCAACTCGCGTTTATCGAGCATGGGAAGGTATTTCATGATATAACTTTTGTCCTCTTCCAGATTCTCATTGTATCCCAGTATTGACGGTAGATTATCCTGTATGGCAAAACGCAGAAAGCGCAACTCAATATCGTTTTTGTTGTGTGAAATAGCATCTTCCAGTAGTTTCTTACCCTCTTTAAAATACTCCATTTTAGAAAACGGATTGGCGGTTGATTTTGCCATCAGCATGGCAACTCCACCGGCATAACCCGATAATACATCTGTTCCGTCAGCCTTACCATTCAAACCATTGCAAAGCGCTTTGCAGATAGAATCATTTTTGGTGGCCAGCGGATATTTCTTGCGCACTTCGTCAAGGGTTAAATCCTGAGCAACTATTGAAACAGATACAAGAGATAAGAGACAAGAAACAAGAAACGTTTTCATCTTCTAAATTAAATTAAGGCTATGTCTGAAATACGCTGCTGCCAGCAAGGCATATTTCCTTGGATTTGAAATACGGATGCGGCCATTCATTACTCCTTCGGTTGGTGTATTTTTTATCTTTTTGAAAAGCGAATAGTAATAAACATACACCATATAAACCGCAAAACGGCTTTCTTTCGGAAGCTGCATGATACCGGCATAACCTTCACGGTAATCACTTTCAATTTCCGCTTCCAGTTCATGCTTTACCTGCTCGTTAAAATTTTCCATCTGCAATTCAGGGAAATAAATTCTTCCCAGATTTTGGTTATCCGCTTTCATATCGCGCAGAAAATTTACTTTCTGAAAAGCAGCGCCCAGCTTCATTGCCGGATGCTTCAGCGATTGATACTGCTGTTCATTTCCTTTGCAGAAAATACGAAGACACATCAAACCAACTGCTTCTGCCGAGCCTAATACATACTCGTCAAAACTCTGGCGGTCGTGGTTTTTCTTTTCCAGATCCATTTCCATACTGTGGAGAAAAACATCAATCAACTCCTCTTCAATTTTGTAGCGGTTTACAGTTTGCTGAAAACTGTTGAGTATTGGATTCAGACTGATACCTTCTTTAATAGCTACTTTAGTTTCGTCAGAAAAACGTTTCAGCAATTCAGGTTTATTGAACTCATGAAAGCTGTCCACAATCTCATCGGCAAAGCGCACAAAGCCGTAAACAGCATGTATAGGACGGATTAAATCTTTGTGCAGCACATTGATGGCAAGCGAGAAAGAAGAGCTGTAGGCGCTGGTTACTGCCTTGCTGCACTTATAAGAAACAGTATCAAACAAATCCTTCTCTTTCATCTGTGCGAAAATAGAAAATTAATAAGCGCCATTCCTCTTGCGTGTTACCCACTCTGCTGCCATCATAAACAGTATTAAAAAGAACAGCCACTTAAAGTTAATAACATCGCGCAGCTTTTTCTGGTTGTAAATCACAGGCTTAATATCTTCACGCGAAGCAATTTCGTTGCCAAGGTTTTCTAATTCGTTTTTATAAAACATTTTGCCGCCTGTAGATGTGGCAAGGTTGTAAAGCAACTGGTGGTCGGCAACGGTGTTCACGGTTTCAATAAACAAAGCACTTACGGTAAATCTGCCGCGGGCATTTAAGGTCTTCTCACCAACACTAACGGTTGCCTCATAGCTGTAATTTCCGGGCGCAAGGTTTCCTGCATTCAGGCGATAGGCATTTCCTGTGCGGGTAAAGGTGAACGGAAACTTTTTGTTATCGCTGTTCACAATGCTCATGTTCACTTCAGGTTCGTTAATCAGTTCGTAGCTTTCGTTATAAAGTTCAGCATCAAAAACAACGGGCTCGCTTTCGGTGAAATGATTTTTAACATTCACTCGAAACAGGCTCTTGTCGGTTTTTACCGAAAGGTATTGTACAATTTTACTGACAAAAGAATTGAACGCATTGTGGTTTCCGTTGATGGAGAAATCACTCAAGCGCCAGTGCCACAAACCTTCACCTGTCAATACTCCTATTTTGTTTTCGCCTTGCTGGGTAAAATACAGCAAAGGCATATCCGTTGCCACCATACCGATGCGTTGTTTCAGCATTACCGAAGCAGCGGGACTTAGCCTGTAATCACCGAAAGGCGATTGCAAAGGAGGAAACTTCTGAATGTTTTTCCGCAGTTCATCATCCAACGTAAAGAGTGAAAAGTTTTCATCGGGAACTGCCTGCACTTCGTTTACGGAATTATTCTTCACCTGTATTTCAAGACCCAAACCTGCTGTATTAAAACTCTGTATTTTGGTGTCTTTACCTAAAATGTAAAAAGCAGGAATACCTGATTTAATTACATTCTGCATCAGGGTTTGTCCTGCAGGTTTTTGTGAGGGTATCTGATGCAGGATAACCAGATTATAACCGTTGATATTCTTATCCAGATTGTCGAGGAGACGCACATCCACTTCGTAATTCTCATTCACTTCAATGGCTTGTCGCAATGCGGCAATATCAGGGTGAGCGGTGTTGGCAACAATCAATACTTTTTGCCTGCCATCCAGCACTTCAATGTACAGCTCGGTGCTGTTGTTGCGCAGGGTTACTTCACCTTTTAATGAGGAAAGTCGCACCGTGTATTTCTGTAATCCCGGCTTCTTTGCTTCCAGAATTACAGGAACGGTTTCGCTGTAATTATCGCTTGTAACGGCTATCTTCTTTTCAAAAACCTTTGCGCTGTCCCACAATACGGTTAGCATAACTTCAGAGCCTTTAAACTGTTTGGCTTCTACAACTATTTCCAGTGGAAAATTATTTCCGAGGTAGGCAAAGCGGTTGTGATTAACGCGGGCGAGAATAACATCTTTGCGTACATTGGTATCGCCCAGGGCAATGGTATAAACGGGTGCTAAACTTTTTCCCGTACTATAAACAGGATTGCTTCCTTTGTTGAACAAACCATCGGAAGCCAATACAATGGCACCCACGTTGCGGTTGCCATACACATTGTTTATTTCATCAAACAAGCCGGAGATGTCGGTTTGCTTTTCATCGTAACTAAATTCACTCTTCTCTTCTACCTTATCCCCGAATGCATAGGTTTTCACTTCAAACTTATCGCCTAATTGTTTTACCAGTTTATTGAAATCCTCAGCGTATTCGTTACGGTAAAAAGCAGAGTCTTTTCCGGTAACAATGGATTCTGAATTATCCTGCGCCAATACAATAATCGGTTTCTCTACTTCGCGCAGGTTGGTTTTCAGCAAAGGCGAAAGCAGCAGAATGGCAATGAAAGTAACTGCTAAAAAACGCAATGCTGCCATGCTGCGTATCAACCACGGAGAAAGGCTTTCAAAAGTTTTATCTCTGCGGTAGAGAAACCACGCAACCAGCGCTCCGGCTGCAAAGCAGAAGAGGATAAACCAGGAAGGATATTCGAAGACTATTTGCAAGGTGTGTTCATATTTTTGTGTTTCGTCATGCTGAGCTTGTTTCAGCATCTCATTTAAGACCCTGAAACAAGTTCAGGGTGACGTTCCATCATGTCAGCATTCCTCCGCAAACAGAAATAACCTGTCCTGTAATGTAAGCCGACATATCGGAAGCAAGGAACAAGGCCGTGTTGGCAATGTCTTCGGGTGTACCTCCGCGTTTAAGGGGAATAGCATCGCGCCAGCCCTGTACTGTTTTTTCGTCTAAAGCGCCTGTCATTTCGGTTTCAATAAAGCCGGGTGCAATTACGTTGCTGCGGATATTACGCGAGCCTAATTCCAACGCAATCGATTTGGTAAAACCAATAATTCCCGCTTTGGATGCCGAGTAGTTGGCTTGTCCTGCGTTGCCTTTTATGCCTACCACCGAACTGAGGTTGATAATGCTTCCGTTGCGCTGCTTTAAAAAGGTGCGCTGCGCTGCTTTTACGGTATTGAAAACGGATTTAAGATTGGTGTCTATTACCTCGTCCCACTGGGCCTCTGTCATGCGCATTAATAAGTTATCGCGGGTAATGCCGGCATTGTTTACCAGCACATGCAGGGCGCCAAACTCGGCTACCACATCGTTCACTAATTTTTCGGCAGTGGCTGTTTCTGCAGCATTGCTCTGATAGCCTTTTGCTTTTACTCCGAAAGCGGTAAGTTCTCTTTCCAACTCCTGTGCTTTTTCAACGGAACTCTGGAATGTAAATGCCACATTTGCTCCATGTTCTGCAAATTTAAGTGCTATGCCCCGCCCTATTCCACGGGTGGCACCTGTAACTAAAGCAACTTTCCCTTCTAATAATTTCATATTATTTCATTTTTATGAAAGGCTTCAAAGGTAGAAAAAAGAAGAAAGGAAGAGTGTTATTTCAACTCAGCCTTACAAGTAGCACATGAAGTCTCCGTCTCAAAAATTTTAACCTCAACAGCAGTAATATTATGCTGTTTAAGCGTTGTGCTGTGAAGACGGGTTATTTCAGATGAAAGGTATTTGCAGAGATTTTCGGCAGTAGAATCAAAAGGAAGTAAAAAATATTTCCACTTTTTATCATCAAACACCTGTTTCAGTTCTGAATCTTTTTCTGAGATAATGGTGGTGTGATCCAATTCATCTACCAGAGGCTGAATCATTTTTTTTAGCTCGTGAAAATCAATGACAAATCCGTTGGCATCGGTTTCGCCTTCAAACTCTACTTCCATTTTATAGGAGTGTCCATGCAAATGCTGACACTTCCCTTTATACCAGGGGATGCGGTGTGCCGCTTCCCACTTAAATTTCTTAGATACTCTCATCCTTTTATTAACGTAATAAATCCTTTTTGCACCACTGGTTCCTCACCTGATTGCAGATCAACTTTTAGACTATAAAAATAAGTTCCTGCCTCCAACTCAACACCTGAATTGGTTAACCCACTCCAACGGACTTCCTGCCCTTCACTTTCATAAACAACTTGTCCCCAGCGATTGGAAACAGTAAATACAAAACCACCATCTCCCTTATTTCGGATATAAAAGCTATCGTTGTAGCCATCGCCATTTGGAGTAAAAACATTGGGAATGGTAATTATCTGTTCAATGCCAAAACTTTGTTGAGTTGTGTCGCTGCAACCATATTGGTCGGCAACAATCAGCACAACAGTAAACGTATCTTGGGCCAAGTAAATCGTGGCTGGATTTTGCAATGAAGAAAATTGTCCGTTATCTAAATCCCAATTCCAGTTTACAATGTTTCCGGTTGATAAATCAGTGAAGAAGGTTTCATCTCCCAACAATCCGGGAGTTACCAAAAAATCAGCCTCAACATCGCCTCCTACATGAATAAAGGCTGTGTCTTTTGCTGTAATGTTGCACCCAGGATTAGAAACGGTAACAATATACTGGCTGTCGCCAAAATCAGGAATAACAGAAATGTCTGAACCTGATGAGCCATTCGACCACGAATAATTTGTTCCGCCCGTTGCAGAAAGCGCCACCGTATCAGGGAAACACAGTAAGGTATCTAATTCGGCAAAAGCAGTTGGTAAAGGAACAACGTTTACCACAAAATCCTGAGATGTACTGTTGCAAGCGAAAAAATTAGTTGCATTTACATTGTAAGTACCGGATTGATTTACGGTAATATTAGAACCTGTTTCACCGTTTGGCG
Organism: Bacteroidota bacterium; assembly: GCA_947479755.1. GTDB lineage: Bacteria > Bacteroidota > Bacteroidia > SXHM01 > SXHM01 > SXHM01. The sequence goes on along the minus strand of CANKAM010000023.1, from coordinate 29,937 downwards.
CCCAAAGAAAATCCAGTCCGAAACCAAAGTTTACAGAAATTTTAACATCCTGTCCTTCGCAAAAAGTTAATGGTCCATCTGCTGTAACACTAAGAAAAGGTGCTGGCAGAAAGGCTGCAGGGAACATTGCCATATCAGAACACCCGACAAAATTTGTAACATTAACAGAATATAAACCGGATTGTGTTATTTGTATTGTTGCTCCTGTTTCGCCTGTTGACCATTCAAAATCATTAAACGGTAAACTCAATGTGAATAAAGTCACCGTATCACCCATGCAATAAGGAGGCAACTGGTCTGATAATATAGTAGCATTGGGTGCAGGTAAAACATTAATAAAAGTAAAACCGGAATTATCGGAACAACCCGTTGAGTCGGTTACATTAACTCGGTATGGCCCCGATTGTGTTACCCAGATACTTTGAGTTGTTTCGCCATTTGTCCATAAATAAGATGCACCGGGGTTTGCTGTTAAGGTAATGCTATCGTTAGAACAGAATGTGGTTGGTCCACTTGCTGTAATACTTGCATTTACATCGCAGCCACCGGCAAAAGCAAAAGTTGAAACAAGTAACGTGAGAGTAAAAAACGCAACTGTAAATAAATTCCTCATCTAAAATAATTTGCCGACAAAGTAAATGAAATTATGAAGCGAGGGAAATCAAATCATTTTTGTAGGAAGATGATTAATCTCATATTTATATGATCGTGATGGATATTAATCCTGAAAAAAACGGGTATTTACTTACCCTTTAATTTAATCCATACAGCATGAAATATATTTGTGTAAGGAAAACACAATAGTCTATATTTGTCCTCCATTTTCAAATTTCAATATAGTTAAACAGCAACTAAATCTCATGAATACATTTACCAAACGAATTTTAAACTTTGTTCTTTTTGCAACACTATCATTAAATCTTGTTGCACAAAACAACATGGGTATAGGAACATTAACTCCTGATCCTACTTCAGTACTTGACTTATCATCCAATAATAAAGGATTTCTTGCACCAAGATTAACATCTGTTCAGCGCGATGCAATCGCAAATCCTGCTGACGGATTATTGATTTACAATACCGATGATAAAACATTCTGGTATTTTGACGGAGCACAAAATATCTGGGTACAGGTAACAGGACAAACAGGTACAGTTGGTCCAACCGGCCCTTCAGGTGCTGACGGTGCTACAGGCGCTCAAGGTCCTTCAGGAGCAGATGGAGCAACAGGACCTACCGGATTTTTACCGAACGGGACAGCACCGGGCAATACTACCTACTGGGATGGTACACAATGGGTAGTAAACAGCAACAATATTTATAACAACGGAGGTGGAGTTGGTGTTGGAACAGGTGGTCCTACCGATGCTTCAGCAGTATTTGAAGCTTCCTCTACTACTCAAGGTACATTAATTACACGATTAACAACAGCACAGCGTAACGCTATTGTTTCGCCTGCCAACAGCTTACTCATTTTCAATACCACCACACAATGTCTTGAGATTTACATTTCCGGCAACTGGATTAGCATTAGCTGCGGCTGTCAAACGCCTTCTACACCGGGATCAATTTCAGGTGTAACAAGCGTTTGCAGCGGACAAACAGGTGTGTCTTATTCTATCGGTTCTGTTTCAGGAGCTACTTCTTATACATGGACAGTGCCATCAGGTGCTACTATAGTATCTGGTCAGGGAACAACATCGGTTACTGTTGATTTCGGAAGTTCAGCAGGAAATATTTCAGTAACAGCAAGCAATACCTGCGGAACAAGCTCTGCAAGTACAGTTGGAATAACTATCAACACTGCACCTGCAACACCGGGAAGCATTTCAGGAGCAACAACTGTAAATGCAAATCAAACAGGCGTAAGCTACTCCATCAGTGCAGTAAGCGGAGCAACTTCTTATACATGGACAGTTCCTTCAGGAGCAACTGTTACAGGCGGACAAGGAACAACAGCCGTTACAGTTGATTTCGGAAGTTCAGCAGGAAATGTTTGTGTTACAGCAAGCAATTCATGCGGCACCAGCGCAGCAAGTTGCCTGGCTATAACATTAAATTGTTATACAGCTGGTTCTTCATCTTTTACATTTACAGGAGGTGTTCAGTCATTTACAGTTCCTTGCGGAGTAACATCCATTTCTGTTGATGCTGCAGGAGCAGGATCAACTATTGGTATTGGCTCATGGGCTAACTATGGAAATAATAACCCCGGATTAGGAGCAAGAACTCAAACTACTTTAACCGTTACACCCGGACAATTGATTTATGTTTATGTAGGTGGTCAGCCTTCTCCCGGTTATCTGGGAGGATACAATGGCGGTGGTGATGGAGGAACAGGATACGGAGCAGGTGAAGAAGGCGGTGGCGGTGGCGGAGCTTCTGATATCCGTTCAGCAGGAAATACACTCAGCGACAGATTAGTTGTTGCCGGTGGCGGTGGCGGTGCAGGTGCAGATTGTCAGGGTGGTGGTAACCACGGAGGTAATGGTGGCGACCCTAATGGATATATTGGCGCTACCTGCGAAGCAGGAATTGGTGGAGGTGATGGAGCTACACAGAGCGGTGCAGGTGCAGGTGGAGTGGATAATTTATACTTTACATGGCCTGCCGGTAATGCCGGAACCTTTGGTATTGGCGGAACTGCCGGAACCACAACCCTTGGTGGTGGTGGCGGTGGCGGATACTACGGTGGCGGTGGCGGTTGCTTTGGCGGTGGTGGCGGTGGCAGCAGCTATGTAACCCCTGTAGGAAGTTCAGGAACAAGCTATACTGCGGGCTACAATGCAGGCAACGGACAAGTAACAATTAACTGGTAATACTATTCTTTATGAAAAAAATAATCCTATCACTTTCGTTTTTCACCCTAGCACTAGTGAGCCAATCATTTGCACAGTCCACAAAAGAGGATGTTGTGCTGGTTTCTTTTGAACAGATGTCTGCTTCAAAAGCAGGACTTCTGAATAAACTTACTTACGGTAAATTCAATGGTTTTGACCAAAATGAAAAAGCCTTTATTGTTAAGCCGGCTGATGCTACCCAAGAAACACTTGACAAATTGGTGGATGAAATAAAATACAAATCACCCGACTGCATTGTTAAAATAAAAACAACAGAGAAAAAGGTTGTGGTGCCTACTGCAACTCAAGGGAAATAAAACTACAACTCCATTTTATATGGCTAAAGAAACGCTCTAATAAATCAGAGCGTTTCTTTTTAAAGGGCTTGAACTAAAAGGAATCGTCTCAGGGAATTGAAGTAAGCTATTTGTTGGTGAGATTCGTTAACCATACTCTTGGTTGTTTCAGATAAGCACCACACCCTCTGGTAATTTCACAACAACTCCTGGTGATTGCATCACAATCCGTAGTGCTAGCATCATAACCCTGATTGTAAAAAAGCAGACAGGATAATTAGGTCTTTGAAAACCATTGGTTAGGCTAAAGGGATAATAAAGGAAGCGTAACTTGAAGAAAGCAATTTTCCATAGATTGTTCACACAAAATGATGTTTGTCGAAAAAATATTGCTTTTTGTATGTGTAAAAACATATATTTGTCACCAATCCGTATTTTTCTTCAAATCAAAACAAAACCCATGAACATTTTTACACGAAAAATCTCCACCCTATTATTTTTCGCAGCACTTTCACTAAGCGCTGTTGCACAGGATAACATGGGTATAGGAACACTCACTCCGCATCCAAGTTCAATTTTAGATCTTACGGCAGATGACAAAGGTTTTCTTGCGCCAAGATTAACTACGGCACAACGTGATGCAATTTTAAGCCCTGCAACGGGACTATTAATTTATAACATTTCAACCAGTTCGTTCTGGTATTTTGACGGAACTATCTGGGTAGAAGCAATTGGTCCGCAAGGACCTCAGGGGCCACAGGGTCCTGCCGGTGCTACAGGAGCACAAGGTTCTCAAGGGCCTGCAGGTACTGACGGAGCAACAGGTGCTCAAGGTCCTGCCGGTGCTACAGGAGCACAAGGTCCTCAGGGACCGGTTGGACCACAAGGGCAAACCGGTTCAACAGGAGCTAATGGTGCTGACGGTGCAACTGGAGCACAAGGGCCGCAAGGCTTACAAGGTCCTACAGGAACACAGGGTTCACAAGGCTTACAAGGAATACAAGGTCCGGTTGGACCATCAGGCGCGCAAGGCCCTACAGGTGCTGCTGGAATAAATGGTTTAGACGGTCAGGATGGACAAGACGGAGCTACAGGCGCTCAAGGAGCAACAGGTCCTGCAGGTGCTGACGGACAAGATGGACAAGACGGAGCAACAGGAGCTCAAGGAGCAACAGGTCCTGCAGGTGCTGACGGACAAGATGGACAAGACGGAGCAACAGGAGCGCAAGGCCCAACAGGTCCTGCAGGTGCTGATGGACAAGACGGTCAGGATGGACAAGACGGAGCAACAGGCGCTCAAGGAGCAACAGGTCCTGCCGGAGCTGATGGACAAGATGGACAAGACGGTGCAACAGGAGCACAAGGCCCGACAGGGGCTAATGGTGCAACGGGTGCACAAGGTCCTACAGGAGCTAATGGTGCTACAGGGGCGCAAGGTCCTACGGGTGCTGCTGGAATAAATGGTATAGATGGGCAGGATGGACAAGACGGAGCAACAGGCGCTCAAGGTCCTACAGGAGCTAACGGTGCTAATGGAGCAACGGGTGCACAAGGTCCTACAGGAGCTAATGGTGCAACGGGTGCACAAGGTCCTACAGGAGCCGCTGGTGCAGATGGTGCAACAGGAGCTCAAGGTCCTGCAGGGGCTAACGGTGCTAACGGAGCAACAGGTGCACAAGGTCCTACAGGAGCTAATGGTGCTACAGGCCCGCAAGGCCCTACCGGTTTTCTTGCAAGCGGAACAGCAATAGGAAATACTACCTATTGGGATGGTTCGCAGTGGGTATTAAACAGCAACAACATTTATAATAATGGAGGAAGCGTTGGTGTTGGAACAGGCGGTGTTCCCAATGCAACAGCAAAACTTGAAGTTACGTCAACCACACAAGGTTTGTTGGTTCCGCGTATGTCAACATCTCAACGTAATGCAATTACCTCACCGGCACTTAGTTTAATTATTTTCAACACAACTACTAACTGCCTTGAAATGTTTGGAGGCAGCATCTGGATAAGTATTTCATGCGGTTGTTCAGGCGCACCAGCAACACCAGGAGCAATAACAGGAGCTACAACAGTAAATGGAAACCAAACCGGAGTTAGCTACTCAATAAGCGCAGTAGCGGGAGCTGCATCATATAACTGGACAGTACCCTCAGGTGCGTCCATTACTGGAGGACAAGGATCTACTTCTATAACAGTAAATTTTGGGACATCATCAGGCAACGTTTGTGTTACAGCGTCAAATTCATGCGGCACAAGTGCAGCAAACTGTCTGGCAATTGCAATTAACTGCTACAATGCAGGCTCACAAACATTTAATTATTCAGGAGGCGCACAATCCTTTACCGTGCCTTGCGGAGTTACTTCTCTTTCGATAGATGCAAGGGGTGCAGGTGGAAATACCGGTATAGGTAGTTGGGCTAGCTATGGAAATAACATACCGGGTCTAGGTGCAAGAACACAAACTACTATAACAGTTACACCCGGTCAATTACTTAATATACATGTAGGTGGACAGCCATCTGCAGGTTATCTTGGAGGATATAACGGAGGTGGCAATGGCGGTACAGGTTACAGCGCTGGTGAAGAAGGCGGTGGTGGTGGAGGTGCATCTGATGTGCGTTCTGCCGGAAACGCACTTGGCGACAGGTTAGTTGTTGCTGCAGGTGGTGGAGGTGCAGGTGCTAATTGCACAGGTGGTGGAAGTCATGGAGGTAATGGCGGTAATCCTAACGGATATATTGGTTCTACCTGTGAAGCTGGCATTACTGGTGGTGATGGAGCTACTCAAGGTGGTGGCGGTGCAGGAGGGGTTGACGGTCTTTATTTTTACTGGCCTTCAGGGAATGCTGGTGTATTAGGAATCGGTGGAACAGCAGGTCCGACAACACTTGGTGGTGGTGGCGGTGGAGGATTTTACGGTGGTGGTGGTGGCTGCTTTACAGGTGGTGGTGGTGGAAGCGGTTATGTCACACCTATAGGAACCTCAGGCACATCATATACAACCGGCTTTAACGGTGGCAATGGACAAATAATAATTTCTTGGTAATCAAATAAAAACTAATCTTATGAAAAAATTAATCTTATCATTTACAATTCTGACTCTATTTTCTTTTTCTTCTATGGCGCAATCCACAAAAGAAGATATTGTTCTGGTTTCATTTGAACAAATGTCTGCCGGAAAAGCAGGGATTTTAAGAGCACTTACTTATGGTAAAGCAGATGGCTTTGACCAAACAGAAAAAGCGTTTATAGTTAAACCTGCAGATGAAACAAAAGAAACACTTGACAAATTGATAGAAGAAATAAAATACAAGTCGCCCGACTGCATTATAAAAATAATGACGATTGAAAAGAAGGTTTCAACTCCTGTAACAAAGTAAAAACAATCTCTTATTTAAAAAAGAAACGCCCCTCGCCTTAGGCAAGGGGCGTTTCTTTTTTCAGGAAACAAAAATAGCATCAGGCATTTCAGGTATAATTCCTGTCTCCTTTCCGATGGCATACATTTCCTTTACTGCCTTCTCCCCTTCCACACCAAGGTTTATAGAATAATTATTTACATACAGGTTGATGTGACTTTGAATTACTGAAGGCTCCATTTCTTGAGAGTGGCAACGAACATATTCTTTGCTTGCTTCGGGATTGGGAAAAGCATATTCAATACTTTTTCTGATTAATTTTTCAACCTTTATTTTTACTTCTGACGGCAGACTTTTTCGAATTGCAATTCCACCCAACGGAATGGGTAATCCTGTTTTTGTTTCCCAGAATTCACCAAGGTCAATCAGCTTTTTCAAGCCTTTGCTTTGGTAGGTAAAACGGTTTTCGTGAATGATTAATCCTGCATCCACTCTACCCTCTAACACTGCATTTTCAATTTCAGAGAAAACCATTTCTGTTTTATTCTTTGCATCATGGAATGCAATACCTAAAAGAAAATTAGCGGTGGTATATTTGCCGGGGATAGCAATTTTTAGATGTGAGATCTGAGATGTGAGATTTGAGATTTGTTCTTTCGCAATAAGTATCGGTCCGCAGTTTTTACCAAGCGCACTGCCTGAATGCAGCAACTGATAATTCTCAGTCATATAAGCAAACGCATGATAACTGAGCTTGGTAATATCCAGTTCTGCTTTAAAGGCTTTGGTGTTGAGTGTTTCTACATCACCCAACTGCACATCAAAATCCAGACCTTCGGTGTCAATACGTTTGTTTACAAGCGCATCAAAAATAAACGTGTCGTTGGGACAAGGGGAAAAACCTAACGTCAGTTTCATGACTAATTATCCGTATAAACTCTTCCCTTTCTCCAGGTATCTACCGCGCGGAACCACGAGCTTTTATAGATGGTTGAACGGTTCATGATGTAATCGTTGTCGCAAAACGGATTACTTAATTTTGTAAAAGAAAAATTGAGCGACATAACATTGTTTTCTTCTCCATATACCCATGTTTCAATTTCAGAATTTTTATACAATACATTGGGCGGACCAAAAATCATGTAAATCAAGCCACGATCGGTTTTCCAGCCTTGCATATAAGAGGTAAACAACTTATTGCTTTCTTCAACACGCGAATAATATTTTTGAATCAATTCTCTTCCTCTGTCGTTGGTTTCTGAGGCATCTAACCAAAATGATTCAACTCCTTCTTTAAGGTTTTTGTTGTTTTCAATATTGGTGTATTCCTGTTTGGTGGTTATGTAGCGCAAAGGCTCCAGCATGGCTTTTGCATTGGTAATATTCGGATAATTTTCACCGAACTTAAAAAGAGTAAATCCTTCGTAGTCGCTGCTGTCAACCTGAAAATGATAAATACCTTCACTGCGTAGCTTTATGGTTTCACCTGCCTGAACAGTAAACAAACTGTCAGCATTAAATTCAAACGGCTTGGGGTTTACAATAGCAAACGGTGGAGGCGCCAAAGGGTAATTGATGCGGTAATAGCGCACCATAAACGTTTTTACACTTTTATTCTTGTGATAAAGTGCGTAATCATTTTCATCCAAAAACAGATTAAAGAGCGGATACTCTGCTCCATTCTTTTTCAGGTAAAAATTATTGCGGCTGTTGGCGGTTGAATTATCCACTTCAACAAATGCCTTAGCCATTTGATTGCGGTTAAGGTCGGTTACAGAGGCTTTTACTAAATAGGTTCCATTGTAAGGGCTTTCAAAATCAAGAAAACTGATAATCTCTTTTGCACCCGGTTTGTCTACCCTGTCTTCAAATACAAAAGAACCACTGTCTAATACTTCACGTGCTTCAAAGGTTGAAATTAACTGATAGGAAACGGTGAAATTTGCAGAGAAATCTGTATCACCTTGTTTTTTTGTATACAGCAATTCAGTAGCATCAATTTTAAAGAAAAGGCGTGCAACAGAGTCTTTTACATTCACTACTTTAAATTGCGGATGCAATTCTTCCAACTCGGGATTATAAATGTAGGAGAGGTTTTGGTTGCTTAGTTTGCTGCCTCCCGCGCAGGAGGAAAGAATAAAAGTAAATGCAAAAAGTTTAACCGCAAAGGGCGCAAAGGAAAACCGCAAAGGGCGCAAAGCTTTACTCTGCGAACTTTGCGCATACTTTGCGAACTTTGCGGTTAAATGGCTGTTACTCTGCATTTTCCTCTGAACGTTCTAACAAATTTTGCGGCAATGCCTTGGTGGCTTTTGCTCCCAGTTTTTTCAAATCCTCTACACGTTTTACAAGGTTACCTGAGCCCTGATGCAATTTATTCATAGCCTCACCGTAACTCGTTTTTGCTGCATCCATCTTTTTCCCAACCTCAATTAAGTCTGTTACCAGTAAACTGAATTTATCATATAAGGCACCTGCTTTTTCAGCAATTTCAATGGCATGTTTGGTTTGCTTTTCCTGTTTCCAGATGGAAGCAACAGTGCGCAAGGTAGCCAATAATGTAGTGGGACTTACCAACACAATTTTCCGGTCCCATGCATACTGATACAATTCATTGTCGCCCTGCAAGGCAATGCTGAACGATGATTCAATCGGCAGAAATAACAGCACAAAATCAGGTGTATCAAACTGCGTAGACTCGTGATAATTCTTTTCGCTCAACCCTTTGATGTGGGCGCGGACAGAAAGCAAATGTTCTTTCAGATATTTTTCACGGTCGGTTTCGTTCTCCGCATTTACGCAGGCATTGTAGGCCACCAGCGAAACTTTTGCATCTATAATAATGTGCTTGTTATCGGGTAAATGAATTACCACATCAGGCTGATAACGTTTGCCTTCTTCGGTGTTAATGGAAAACTGTTTTTCATACCCCTCCCCTTCTACCAGGCCTGACTTCTCCAGGATTTTATCCAAAATCATTTCGCCCCAGTTGCCTTGTTTTTTGCTGTCGCCTTTCAGGGCTTTTACCAGGTTGTTGGCTTCTTCACTTACCTGTTTGTTTAACTCGGTGAGGTGTTTCAGTTGTTCTTTCAGCGAGATGCGTTCCGATGAATCGGCCTTGTACGTTTTATCCACCTTGTCTTCAAAATCCTTGATGCGGTCGCGCAGGGGATTTAAAATGCCTTCGAGGTTTACCTTGTTCTGCTCGGTAAAACGTTTGCTCTTATCTTCCAGCACTTCGTTGGCAATGTTCTTAAACTCCGTTTTCAGGCGGGTTTGTATTTCTTCCAGTTCTTTTTTCTGGGTGTCTAATTTTTCAACAGCGTTTTTAAAATCGCTTTCGGCAGTGGTTTTGGCTGCTAATAACAAACTGTTGTTTTCGCGGGCTTTATCTAAGTCTGTTTTTGTTTCGCGGTAAATCTTTTCAGCCGATTCAAGTCCTGCCTTTAAACGGGCAAGGTCATTATCGCGCTCTTTCAGTTGCTGCTCCAGTGCAGTGTTTACAGTAGTATCCATTCCGCGCGAGCGCAGGTAAAGCCATGCGATTGCATAACCCAACACCACACCGGCAAGAAGAAAAGCGAAATCCATTACGATAGCAACATTTAAGAAAACAAACCTACGGGAAAATCATGAGAAGATAAAACTCACCGAATTCAGAGAATTTTGTAAACTTGAAAAAAAAATCCAAGTCATGAATCTCTTCAGCCAACCCGGAAAACTCTTTCTCCTTATTGCAATTGCAGGAAGTATAATCCTTTCCACACTTGCATATATGGCACTTACGCCTCTGGATATTACAGTTGCCGAACCAGAAGCAGCGCAGGCAGAAAGTCGTAGCTACAGCACTTGGTTAGACAGTGCAACATTGCTCATCTATGTCATTCTCATTTTTATTACCAATCTGATTTACAGGAACACTCAAAAAGGAATATACCTGTTTTACGGTTGGCTTTTTTTCTCTGCATTTACACTCTTTAGCTATATCTATATTGCTGAAACACTTTTTCATTTTCGACAAAAAACAGGCTTATGGGAAGGCGAATTTTCATTGACCGGTTTTGGTGGTATTTTTCTGTGCCTTATTGCAGCCACAGCCGCTTTTATTAATTATGCAGTGTTGAGAAAAGTGATGAAGAAGTAACCCGTCATGCTGAACTCGTTTCAGCATCTCATCAACTAAAACAAAGACCCTGAAACAAGTACAAGGTGACGCAAAATGAAAAAAGAAAAAACAAAAAACATCCCCCATACTCCCAATCAGCAGAAGGCCAAGCCCGAAGCAAAAAAGAGCAACTCCGCTATTTTAATTGCTGCCTTAACGCTTGCTGTTGTACTAATCATTACTTACATCAGCTTCTCCCCTTCCCTTAAATGTGATTTTACCAACTGGGACGATCCGCGCTATGTATTGGAAAACCCTTTACTGAAAAGCATAAAATCAGAAAACATAAAAGAGATTTTTAAAACCAAAGAGGTATCACTCAACTATCATCCGCTTACCATTTTGTCGCTGGCAATGGATTATCAGAAAGCAAAATTAGACAAGCCCGAAGTGTATCACCGCACCAATCTGCTGCTGCATATAGCCAACACACTGTTGGTGTTTGTATTGATTTACTTATTCAGCAACGGAAGAATTGAAGTAGCAGGATTTACGGCTCTGTTCTTCGGTATACATCCCATGCACGTGGAATCGGTAACATGGATTGCCGAACGCAAAGATGTGTTGTACACCTTTTTCTTTTTGCTTTCACTTATTACCTACCTCCGGTTTTCTGAAACAAAAAAATGGTGGTTCTATTTAATTGCGCTGCTTGCATTTTCACTTTCCCTGATTTCAAAAGCAATGGTAGTAACGCTGCCCGTAATCATGCTGCTGTTTGATTTTTTGAAAGGACGAAAACTGGAGACAAAGCTATTCTTAGAGAAAATTCCGTTCTTCATTCTCTCACTTGTATTTGGAATTGTTGCGCTGCGCATTCAGTCGCAGGGAGCCATTGCAGAGTTTGATACATTCACCATTTTCCAACGCGTGATGTTCGCCAGTTATGGAGCAATCATGTATCTGGTTAAACTGTTTGTGCCGGTTAAACTATCGGCATTTTACCCTTATCCTAATTTAGATAACAACGGAGGTATACCTGCTGAGTTTTATGCTGCTCCTGTTATTCTGCTGCTCATAACAGCACTTGTTTTCTGGTCGCTAAAAAAGACCAAGCTCTTGTTTTTTGCATTTGCATTTTATCTCGTAAGCGTTGCAATGGTATTGCAGTTTATTTCCGTGGGCAGTGCTATCATGGCCGATCGATATACTTATATTGCCTACATCGGTCCGTTCTTTTGCATCAGCCTTGCACTCTCGCAACTGGATAAAAAATATAACAGCATTAAATGGGGCAGCTTTGCAGTTCTGTTTTTTGCTGCATTGTTTTTTGCAAGAATAACTTACGAGCGCGCATCAGTCTGGAACAACAGCGAAACGCTGTGGACCGATGTTATCAGTAAATACCCGAATGTGGAAGTAGCGTACAAAAACCGGGGCAACTATTACGGTCAAAACGGCAAACACGATCTGGCGCTGAAAGACTACGATGTGTATCTAAAGATGAATCAAAAAGACCCAAATATTTATGTCAATTTCGGAAATGTTATGAACCTGAAAGGACAAAACGATAAAGCGCTGGATGCTTACAACAAGGCACTGGCTCTTGAACCTAACAACTTTCAGGCGTTGATGAACAGAGGAAATATACAGGGAACACTTTTACAATACGATAAAGCAATTGCAGACTATAACCGCGTTGAACAGTTAGACCCAAGTTTTACGCAACTCTATTTCAATCGAGGACTTACCTATCTCAATTCCGGCAACTCACAAAAATCAGTGGAAGATTTCAATACTGTATTAAAACGTGAACCTGATAATATTCAGGCTTGGATGAACCGGGGAGTGGCTTATTTCAAAATGGAAAATTATCCAACTGCTATGAATGATTTTATGAAGGCAACAAAGCTGCAATCAAACAATGGCGAAGCCTGGTTTAAAGCATCGGTTACAGCTTTCAAAATGAATAATCTGAAAGATGCCGAAACCTTTGCACTAAAAGCAAAATTATATGGATACAAGGTTGAAGACTCCTATTTGCAAAGTCTTAAAACAAATTAAGTGAAGTTGTTTAAAGTTAAGGTTTCAGAATTTTTATTGGGATATTTTTCGATAGACGAGGCGGAGTTTGCAGCTGATAGCAGAGCTTCTCTCAGCAAAAACGACAACGAAGTATAGCGGAAAATAGCCCATAACAAAAATTAAAGTTTAGCTTTAAACAACTTCAGATATTAACAGGTGTTAATATTTTTATTTAGCGTTTACAAAATATAATTACTAAGTTTGGTCAACCAAAACCTAAAATCTGCAACGCCATGAACAACAAAATCTCTATTGCTGCCACCGATTCAACTCCTGCGCTTGAGTTTGATATGCAACAGGGAAAGTTGAGCCTTACAGGTAAATCCATTCCACAAGATCCAACTCTGTTTTATGGGCCGTTAATGAAACAGATGGACGAATACATTGCCAACCCCGCTGCTGAAACTACCGTAGATATTAATCTTCAGTATTTCAATACTCCCTCAGCAAAATACCTTCAGGATATTTTTCAAAAGCTGGAAACACTGACAGAAAACAGCAAAAGTGTTAATGTAAACTGGCATTACGAAACAGATGACAGCGACATGTTGCAGGCTGGTAAAGATTATCAGGGAATTGTTAATCTATCCTTTTCATTTAAAGAAATAAAAGAAAGCTGAAGAAGTTGTCTTCTTTTTGCTGACATTTGCAGTCCGAATTAATCCTTCCTGCACATGTTTTCGCGTTTTATTCTCCTCTCCACTGTATTTTTCAGTGCCTCAATTTATTTATCTCAGGCTGTAACTACTGATACAACAGGCTTAATCGTTGCTACGAAACAAGGCCTGATGCGTGGAACAACCGATAATGATGTGCATGTATGGCGCGGTGTGCGCTTTGCACAAGCTCCCGTTGGTTCACTACGCTTTAAAGCACCAAAACCAATGCCATATCAGGAAGGAATAGTTGATGCCACAAAATTTGGAACAGTATCACCACAAACTGTATTAACAATGGGCAGCAACGAGAAAAAGAGTGAAGACTGCCTTTTCCTGAATGTGTGGTCGTCAAAGAAAAAGACAGAAAAAAAGCCGGTAATGTTCTGGATTCATGGTGGAGGCTTTTCCATTGGTTCCGGTTCTGACGAAATGTATAACGGAAGTAAACTGAGCAAAAATGGTGATGTAGTGGTAGTAACTTTTAACTACCGCCTTGGTCCATTCGGCTTTCTTTATCTTGACCAATTTAATAATGATTCATTGCACTTTGAAAACAACCTTGGTCTTCGCGATCAGGTTGCAGCTCTTAAATGGGTAAATGAAAACATAGCTGCTTTTGGTGGCGACCCTGATAACATTACCATCTTCGGAGAATCTGCAGGTGCTAATTCTGTTCTGGCTTTGCTGGCATCGCCCGATGCAAAAGGGTTATTTCAAAAAGCTATTGTTCAGAGTGCGGCTTCAGTTGGGCAAACCAGCGTTGACAATGCAAAGAAAATGACTGCTGAATATCTGAAACTGCTGAATATTACTGCTGATAATATTTCTAAACTTTTTACCATCAGTGCCGACAGTCTGCTGGCAGCCAGCGACAGGCTCTTTGAAAAAGTAATAACCGAAGTAGGCGACCTGATTACATTTGCACCGGTTAGTCGAACTGATTTCCTGCCATTCAATCCTGAAGAAGCCATTACTAAAGGGTTTGCTAAAGGAATTCCTATTATGATTGGCACCAATAAAGATGAAGCCAACCTGTTTTCAAAATCAAAACCAGCTTTGATAAAACCTGAAATAGAAACTATAAATAAGTACATGACAAGTACAGGTAGATCTGAATGTACAAGTGAAATTACCTGCCTTTACCCCGAATACCCTTCACCGCGATCTATTCTTTCAATGATTACGGATGGAATTTTTCAAATTCCAGCTTACAAAATTGCAGATGCTCAAAGCAATTTTGCTTCTGCTTATAGTTACCGCTTTGACTGGACTTCATTTCCTATTCGCCTGATTGGTTTAGGCGCTTGTCACGGGATTGAGCTACCGTTTATTTTCAGTTCATTTCATTCCGATGCAGGAAAACTGATTATGAAGGCATCAAGCAACCGCAGGGTTAAAAAGATGTCAATAGAAATGCAGAATGCATGGGTAAGTTTTGCACGCACAGGAAACCCGAACAGTATTAATAACAACTGGCTTCCTTATAACACTATAACCCGTTCTACCTTGATTTTTGACAATACCATCAGAATTGTTTCTGACCCTATTGCCAAGCTCAGACAAGGTTGGGAAGTGATGCGTTAATTTTCGTCATTTACTCATTAACATATAGTAACACCTGTCAGCTGATAGACTATCGGCTTTTATCTATCTTTGCCTCAAAGTAAATGAACATGGAAATGACATTACAGGCAAAAACACTCGCGCAAAAAGCCATTGATTTAGAAGATAAATACGGAGCACATAATTACCACCCTCTGCCGGTTGTACTTTCAAAAGGCGAAGGCGTTTATGTTTGGGACACAGAAGGCAAAAAATATTTTGATTTTCTTTCGGCTTACTCTGCTTTAAATCAAGGACACAATCACCCGAAAATTATAAGTGCATTAATTGAACAAGCGCAACAACTATCGCTGACTTCACGTGCATTTTATAACGATGCACTTGGCAAATACGAAAAGTACATTACCTCTTATTTCGGTTATGATAAAGTGTTGCCGATGAACACAGGTGCTGAAGGTGTTGAAACCGCCATGAAATTAGCGCGCAAATGGGCTTACAAGAAAAAAGGAATTGCCGAAAATCAGGCGAAAATAATTGTGTGTGAAGGCAATTTTCATGGGCGCACCATCAGTATTGTTTCTGCTTCTACCGACCCTGATTCTTATGGAGGTTTTGGCCCCTTCACTCCCGGCTTTATAAAAATCCCTTACAATAATGTTGAAGCCTTGAAAACTGCATTGCAGGACAAAACGGTTGCCGGTTTTCTTGTTGAACCAATTCAAGGTGAAGCCGGTGTTATGATTCCTGATGAAGGATATCTTGCAGCATGCGCTGAATTATGTAACCAAAACAACGTTCTGTTCATTGCAGATGAAGTACAAACCGGACTTTGCAGAACTGGAAAGATGCTTGCCTGCGACCACGAAAATGTACGTCCGGATATAGTAATATTGGGCAAAGCTCTGTCAGGGGGAGTTTATCCGGTATCGGCTGTGCTGGCAGATGATGATATTATGCTTTGCATTAAGCCGGGTGAACACGGCTCTACTTATGGCGGAAACCCGATTGCCGCTAAGGTTGCAATTGCTGCATTGGAAGTTTTGAAAGATGAAAAATTGGCAGAGAACTCTGCGAGACTGGGTGAAATTCTTGGAAATGAATTAAGAAATATCAAGTCTGATATGATAAAACTTGTTCGCGGAAAAGGCCTGTTTTATGCGATTGTAATTACTCCTAAAAACGGGAAAACTGCCTGGGATGTTTGTCTTAAACTTGCCGAAAATGGTTTACTTGCAAAACCAACACATGGTGATATTATCAGATTTGCGCCTCCACTTATTATTACTGAAGAACAATTGAAAGAGTGTATTGGAATTATCCGCAACACCATAGAATCATTTGAATAACTAATGAGATTTTTTTTAACAGCATTTATTTTATTTATTTTCAATAGCTCGTTCGCACAGAATACGTATTCGGGTAACGACCTTCATGCCCTTGGTTTTAGTATTGTAACGTATGATACGTCTGCTCTGGAAAACGTGCAAAATAATGACCTATACTATTTAGGCAAAGCATTATTGCAGGACAATGAAACCCAACTGAAATCCATAAAAGACGATGACCTCTATTTCCTCGGAAAGAGTTTATTGAGTAAAGAAGTAAAGGAACTTGAATTTGTAAAAAATGATGACTGGTATTATTTCGGAACAGCAATGAAAGAAAAGACAATGCCTTATCTCGACAATATAAAAGACGACAATATCTATTACCTCGGGAAAGCATTATTCACCAGAGATTTAGGATTTCTGAATAAGATTTCACGCGAGGAATAACAGAACGCGGATGACAGGGATTGAACTGATTTTCGCAAATTTTTCGCATTATATCTTTATGCTCTAAGTGTCCTTAGTGGTAAAACAAAAATGAAGCTCTCCCCTGAACTAAAAGCCGCATCACCTAAAGTCTGGATTGATTGCGTGATAAATGACTTCAACAGTTTTTTACAGGATCATGCTGATTGCGAACGCAAGGCAAGTTCAATGGCACTTAGCTTTGTAGCTAAAATGCCTGACCGTATTGAGATTATTCCCGAACTGATTGAAACAGCGCTGGAAGAACTGGAGCATTTTCAACAGGTCTATAAAATAATGGAAAAGCGCGGTGTTCAACTGCGAAAAGAAATTCCGGAAGATGAATATGTGGGCGCATTAATCAAACTGTGTCGCAGCGACAGAGAAGCAAGAACACTTGACAGAATGTTGCTTGCATCCATTATTGAATGCCGCGGTGCTGAGCGATTTAAAATGGTTTGTGATGCTTTGCAAGATGAGGAACTAAAACTCTTTTACCGTGATTTGTGGACATCAGAAGCCAAACACGGTAACATCTTTGTAAAGTTTGCGTTGCTTTATTTTAATGAAAAAGAAATAAACGAACGGTTAGATTATTTCACAACTAAAGAAGCTGAGGTAATGCTGGCTTTGCCAATTCGTGCTGCATTACACTAAATGAATTTCAAAAACTCATTAACGTCAAAACTTTTACTTGCAATCTTTTCAGTTGCATTTATTGTTTTAATTCTTGCTGTTGCGGACAGAATTTATGGCAACTACTTTACCAAAAATACTCAAGAACTTATTTACCCGCCTTGTAGCAAAGCCCGCCATCAAAGCAGCGAGTTTGACATTACAGTAAAAATAAATTCACTTGGTTTTCGTGATTACGAATACCCACTAACAAAAAAGAAAAAATACCGCATTGCTGTAATTGGCGATTCATTCACCTTTGGCTGGGGAGTTAATATAGAATATTGCTGGGTGAAAATTCTTGAAAAAGAATTGAATGCTTCAGGGATTGATGTTGAAATCCAAAACCTTGGTAAAGGCGGTGCAAGTCCTACGGATTATGCACAGACTGCAGAAAAGGCAATTCCAATTTTAAAACCCAATTTGGTAGTTGTATGCGCTTTGCAGGCAAATGATTTACACCAGTTAATTCTTCACGCTTACGATAGCCTGCCAAAACCTAAAGTTGAGCAACCAAAGAAAAACTACTTCTCACAAAAAACTACTTCTATACTTAACCGTGCATTTCCGAATTTCTTAAAAAGGTTATCAGTTCAAAATATCAACATCAGCGAACAATGGAAACGCGATGCTCCTGCCCTGCTCACAAGTTTCCGCGAAGAACAAAAACTACGATTTGATGCATTAGATGAAAAAGTAAAATCCGATTTCCAATCAGGCTTGTTAAATCCGTGGCTAATTCATCAGGCTGTATATTATCCCGAATATTTTACGCAACCTTTAGATACAGCAGACCTTGATGTAGTTATTGGCGTTTCTGCAATGGCAGATTATTTTGCAAAAATCAAACAGGTGTGTTCTGTAAACAATTCAGAACTGATGGTAATTTCAATTCCTAATCTCCCTTATTCATCAAAGGAAGAAATGAGTTCGCTAAAAAAATATGGTTTCTCCATTCCTGATTCCATTTTCGGAAATCAACTTGCTGATGAAACGATAAAAATGGCGACAACAGAATCTGAAATTGAATTCTATTCAGTTTCAGAAAACTTTAGAAAAAGAAAAAAAGAAAAAAATCTGTACTACCAGTTTGACGGGCATTTTACAAAAGAAGGAAATCGTGTATTTGCTACTTCAGTAAAAGAAATTTTTGAAAGGAAAATTAAAACGAACTAATTACTTTGTTTTAAAACGTCCGTTCTGCCACAAGCCATCTTCCACTATTCCATCAAGGTGAGTTAGCTTACCAAAACCATTGTATTTTCCTTTATACCACTCGCCAGAATACGATTGGCCGTTTACCCATTTCATAGTTCCTTTGCCTTCAAAGACATCGTTTTTCCATTCGCCTTTGTATTCATCACCATTAATCCATTTCATAGTTCCACTGCCTTCGCGTTTTCCAATTCTGAAAGAACCTTTGTATTCATCACCATTCGCCCATTTGAGTGTTCCTTTGCCTTCGGCTTTTCCTTCAACTACCTGACCTTCGTACACACTACTGTCAGGAAAAGTGATTAATTGTTTCTGTGCATTTGCAAAAAAGGAAATGGTTGATAAAAAAGTAATAGTTAAGAAAAAATTTATAGTGTGGTTCATTGTTTTAGTTGAAATTTGGTGCGCAAAAATAAGTATTGATATTTTTCTATTTCAGAAAAGTTTTACACAAAGCCATCTTTATATTTGTTTGCCTGAAACCAAAAAAAATACCATAATATCATAATTGAAACTACTAAAGCAACTAATAAAACTAATGGTAAACACAACCCACAAAACCAACCTGAAAACGGGCGACAGAGCCCCATTATTTAAAGCAAAAGATCAAGACGGTCATGAAATTTCACTCAAAGACTTTATCGGCAAAAAATTAGTGCTCTACTTTTATCCAAAAGATAATACTCCTGGCTGTACTGCTGAGGCCTGCAACCTGCGCGATAACTACAATGTATTGCTAAAGAAAGGTTATGCGGTAATTGGAGTAAGTGCAAACGATGAAAAAGATCACAAAAAATTCATCAAAAAATTTAACCTGCCTTTTCCGTTGATTGCTGATACTGAAAAAGAAGTGTGCAATGCTTATGGGGTATGGGGTAAAAAGAAATTTATGGGCCGAGAATTTATGGGCATAGTGCGCACTACATTTATCATTTCAGAAAAAGGAATTATTAAAGAAGTAATTGAAAAAGTGGACAACGAAAATCATACCGCACAAATTCTTAAATAAATTTATTCACAACAGATTTTTTCAACTACATTTTTACAATCTTTACATCGAATCTAAAATCTAACATCTCATAAATAAGAACATGGCAAAAGAAGCAGCAACAGCAACCAACCCAAAACTAAAAGCACTTCAGGTAACACTTGAAAAATTAGAAAAATCATACGGCAAAGGCAGCGTTATGCGCCTTGGCGACAAAGCAGTAGAAACGCTGGAAGTTATACCAACCGGCTCAATAGGACTTGACCACGCACTTGGCATTGGCGGATTTCCAAGAGGAAGAGTAATAGAAATTTATGGTCCTGAATCTTCTGGAAAAACCACACTGGCAATTCATGCAATTGCAAACGCACAAAAACAAGGAGGCATTGCAGCATTCATTGATGCGGAACATGCGTTCGACCGTTTTTATGCTGAAAAATTAGGTGTTGATGTAGAAAACCTTTTAATCTCGCAACCCGATAACGGTGAGCAGGCTTTGGAAATTGCTGATAACCTGATTAGCTCAGGAGCTATTGATATTATTGTGATTGACTCAGTTGCTGCTCTTACACCAAAAGCAGAAATTGAAGGCGAAATGGGCGATTCTAAAATGGGATTACATGCACGTTTGATGTCACAGGCATTACGTAAACTGACTGCCACCATTTCTAAAACCGGTTGCTGTTGTATTTTCATCAACCAGTTGCGTGACAAGATTGGTGTGATGTTCGGAAGCCCTGAAACAACAACAGGAGGAAATGCTTTGAAATTCTACGCGTCAATTCGCTTGGATATTCGTAGAGTTACTCAAATCAAGGAGGGCGAGGATGTTACAGGAAATCACGTTCGTGTGAAAGTTGTTAAAAATAAAGTTGCTCCTCCTTTCCGCAAAGCAGAGTTTGACATTATGTTTGGTGAAGGTATTTCTAAACTCGGTGAAATTATTGACATCGGAGTGGAAATGAACATCATAAAAAAGAGTGGCTCATGGTTCAGCTACGAAGATGCAAAACTTGGTCAGGGACGCGATTCAGTTAAACAGGTGTTAACCGACAACCCTGAATTATCTGACCAGATTGAAGCAAAAATTCGCGAGCAACTGAAAGCTGCTTAGTCTGTGTATTTCAAAAAAATAAGCCGTATTGTCACGGTGAGCCTAGTCGAACCGCATAATTATTTGCCTTCGACTACGCTCAGGCTGACAACATTTTGCCTGTCAGCAGTTCTTTCTTTATCTCTTATTTCGTGTGATAAGTTTTTTGGTGAAAATCAAAAGCCTAAAAAAGCACTTACTCCTCTTGATTCAATTTCAGAATTAATAAGAAATAATCCGGAAGATTCAAAGCTTTACAACGAGCGGGCAAAACTATATTTAGAAACAAAAGAATATAAAAATGCCAAGACAGATGCAGGAAAAGCTATCAGTCTCGACTCTGCTGTATCGGAATATTATATAACCATTGCCGATGGATACTTCTTCACAAACGAGCCGGACAAATGTGAAGCTTCGCTTAACAAAGCTATTTCATTAGATCCACAGAATAAAGAAGCATTAATAAAGATGAGTGAGTTCTACATGTATCTCAACCGCTTTGAAGAATCAATAACATACGCCAATAAAATTCTGGAGTTTGATCAGAATTATTCAAAAGCATTTCTCATTAAAGGAATGTGCTACAAAGATGCCGGAGATACAGCAAGAGCAATTTTGAATTTCCGCGAAGCATTTGACAAAGATCCCGAAAGCTATCCTGCATGTATTATGTTAGCACAACTGCATTTCGGATTGAAAGACAAACTTGCTGTTACCTATTACAACAATGCATTAAATCTAAAACCCAAAAGCCTGGAAGCCTATTACGGGCTTGCCATGTTTTATCAGGAAACAGGAGAACTAAACAGAGCGCTTGAAACCTACTCAACCATTCTTGCCATTGACTCGAATTACAAAAATGCTCACTACAACATTGGATATATTCATTTTCAATACCTGAAAAATTACAATCAGGCGGTGAAACATTTTGATGATGCTGTGAAATGTGATGCATCTTATTATCAAGCGGTTTATATGCGCGGCTTGTGTTACGAAACACTGGGCGATATTCAACGCGCTAAAGGCGAATACACACGTGCATTACAAATCAACCCGGGTTATCAAATGGCACTGGACGGAATGAACCGCGTTTTAAAATGAACTCTGAAATAAAAACCAATCGATATTCAACATTCCTTGTTCGATATTCGATATTTTTTCTTTTCATTTTCTCTTCCTATTTTTCATTTTCTCAATCAAAATACAATGGTTGGGGTATTGGTGCAAGTATTCATTATGGGTTTATTCTCAGTCACCGTCATAACATGGGACATCTGGTGCGCGGTCATACACCTGCATATGAGGTAACTGTTTCAAAGCAAACTTTCGGTGATAAATACTGGCAGCAGCATTACCGTTATCCGGTGATAGGGTATTCATTTATTTATATAAATCTTAAAAATAACGAGCAGTTAGGCAGTGCATTTGCATTTTATCCTTATATCAGTTTTATGCAAAACAAACAACGCAAGTTTATGCGCTATTTTAAAATTGGTGCCGGTGCCGGCTATATATCCAAAGTATTTGATCGCATTGAAAACAATAAGAACAATGCTATCGGCTCGCATATTAATGTGTTTATAAATTTTACATACGGCTTTAAATGGAAGGTTCACCGCAACTTTTCTATTGATGGAGCAGTAGCGTTTATGCACTTCTCCAACGCTTCATTTACTGCACCTAATCTTGGCATTAATGTTCCAACAATTCAACTTGGCGCTACCTGGCATTTAAGCGATGGCAAAGAGATATATAAGAAAGACAGCATTGCTCCAGCACGCGACCGAAAATGGCATTACAGTATTTTATTATCCGGGGGATTAAAAGAAGTTTCTCCGGCAGGCGGTGTTAAATACGGAATAGGATCATTGAATGCAGAAGCAATAAAACCTGTGAGCAGAAAAAGCAGAATTGGAGTTGGTCTTGATATATTTTATGATGCTTCTCTGGAAAAAAAATTAAAAGGAGCTAATCAGGATTACATTGGAATGTTTGCTGTGGTGCGTCCTGGTCTGCATTTTCACTATGAACTTAAACTGTCAGAGTTCTCTTTATTCTTTGATGTGGGCGGCTATATATACACTCGCTGGAAAGAGGATGGCTACATCTATGCACGACAAGGTGTGCGTTACCGGATAGCAAAAAACTGGCTGGTTGGTGTAGCTTTAAAAACACATTACTTCAAAGCTGATTTTGCGGAATGGGGAGTTGGGTACGAGTTTTAAAATTACAGGAACCTGCAACTGAGCAGCGCAATATCATCTACATATCCTCTGCTGCCTTTATGTTTTTTTAGTTTTGCAACAACATAATCATTGAGTTCTTTCATGCTTGCATTTTGTTTCTCAACCAGAATTAATTCAAGCTTACTCAAACCAAACTCTTTACTCTCTTCGTTTTCAAGTTCCGTTACGCCATCGGTATAACAGATAAGCGCTGCACCAGCAGGAACATTGATAATTCCTTCTTTGATAGAGCGTATTTCTTCCAGCATTCCCAAGCCAGGACAACCAACGGAAAGCTGACTCACGGTGTTGTCATACAAAAATAACGGTGGATTTTGACCCGCGTTAATATAGGTCATTACGCGGGTAATGAAATTGTATTTTGCTACAAAAAGCGTTATAAACTTCTCGCCTTTTGCGCTTGCGTTTACGCGTTTGTTAAGTTCTGTAATAATTTCAGGAAGCGAAGAACTGTGATAAAACAAAGCGCGGATATTTGCCTGAAAGTTTGCCATCAGCAGTGCAGCTGAAACTCCTTTGCCTGATACATCGGCCATGCAAAGTGCCACTTCATTATCATTCAGTTTTACAAAATCGTAATAGTCGCCACCAATTTCCTGATGTGGTTGGTAGAAAGCAGCAATTTCAATCTTATCGTCTTTGGGCAATGCGTTAGGGAAAAGCATAGCCTGCATCTCTGATGCCAGTTCTAATTCTTTTCTCACAGCTGCCTGACGCAGGTTGTCTTTTGCAAGCTTTTTATTTTCAATGGCAACCGTAATAATGTTTGCCAGCGTTTGTATAAAAGGGATGTGACGCGTTTGGGTATTGTCAATTAAATCTTCGCGGATATCGCCCAACAACAAAAACGCTAAGGGTTTTGATTTATGAAAAACAGGAATAACAACTTCAAACTTATCAAAGCAGGGATGTCTTTCTTCTGTGAACTCTGTTACTTCCTTAAAAAATAAAATCTGATTTGCTGCTTCGTCTTCCTCAAATCGCATATCTAAACCATAGCGCAGGGAACATCGCCATTCTTCATCGCAGGTATAAAATGCCATTCTGCCAATGTTTAACTGGCTGCGCAATACAAATTCAAAGATTTTTAAAAGCTGTTCTTTTGAAAAATTATTATTGATGGCGTTGGTGATTTCGAGCAGCGAATTGAGCTTGAGATTTTTCAGCTTGAGCGCTGAATTTGCAATCCGGAGGGTATCCAGAATTACTTTCTCGTTTTTATTTTTGGTAAGCTCAGTCATTTGCATGTTGTGTTTGCAAAACTATAGCACGAATTTAACCCAAACAGATAACCTGTGTCAAAGTTTTAGACAAAGTAATGTTTACAAGCGATTCAGACGAATTAAACGAAGACTAAAACCGTCATTGCAAGCGATAGCGAAGCAATCTTATTGTTTTTTCAGATTGCTTCGGGTGAAAAACCCTCGCAATGACGAGCTATCGTTTCAACTTTTCCAGAATGGATGGAAGCTGTTTTATCAGTGCAAGTTCTTTCATTTTTTCACGTGCTTCACGAACTGGTGAACCGAACCAGATTTTATTGCCTGCAATGGATTTTGCAAGACCTGATTGCCCAAGAACTACAGCACCCTTCCCGATGGTTAAATCTTTTTGCACGCCAACTTGTCCCCAGAGGATTACTTCGTCTTCCACAATTACAACTCCTGCAATACCAACCTGAGAAGCAAAGAGGCAATTCTTTCCAATCACAGTATCATGACCGATTTGAATAAGGTTATCCATTTTTGTGCCTTCGCCAATTATGGTATCGCCCGAAACACCGCGGTCGATGGTACAATTAGCACCTATCTCTACATTGTTATGGATGACAACGCGGCCGCATGAGTTCCATTTCTGATAACTGCCGTTTTCTTTCTTCATATAAAAAGCATCGGAGCCAATGACGGTGCCTGAATGAATGATAACGTTATCACCAATCACGCAATGGTCGTAGATGCTAACGTTGGCGTGGATGATGCAATTGTTGCCGATGATGACATGGTTGCCCACAAATACTCCGGGTTGCAGAACGGTGCCCTCTCCTACTCTTGCGTTTGCACTTACGGGTGCGGTTGCTTTTTCAAAAGGACGAAAATATAGTGTTAGCTTGTTATAATCGTGAAATGGATTTTCTGAAAAGATAAGTGCTTTACCTTCAGGGCAAGCTACTTTCTTATTGATGATGATTGTTGTAGCAGATGAGCTAAGCGCCTTGTCGTAATACTTGGGATGGTCAACAAATGTAAGATCTCCTGATTCTACTTTGTGAATTTCGTTAATGCCGGTAACGGGGAAATCGGGATTGCCCTCAAAATCAGCACCGAGAAGTGATGCAATCTCGGATAATGTTTTTGAGGGGGAAAGTTTCAAATTATAGAATAATTATGTCCCTTCGACTACGCTCAGGGTGACAGCCTATTTCACTCTTTCTACGTACGATTCGGTGCGGGTATCTATTCTTATTTTTTCGCCTTGGTTAACGAACAACGGGATATTTATTTCCGCTCCTGTTTCCAGTTTGCCTACTTTAAGAGTATTGGTGGCTGTATCTCCTTTAACACCCGGCTCGGTGTAGGTAACTTCCAACTCAACAAAGGTTGGGGCTTCGGCTACAAGAGGTTCATCGTTCTCGAAACCTACTTTTATATCCATGCCTTCTTTCAGAAATTTAACTTTATCAGCAAGCAGAGAAATGGGCAGGTGAATTTGCTCAAAAGTTTCAGGGTGCATTACTACAATATGTTCGCCTTCAGGATATATGAACTGGTAGTTGTTATACTCTACACGTGCTATTTCTACAGTTTCATCTGCACGAAAACGGTGCTCTAATGATTTACCGGAACGTATGTTTTTCATGCGTACCTGATAGAACGCACGCAGGTTGCCGGGGGTGCGGTGCTGCACCTCGGTTACTGAGCACAGCTCGTTGTTGTAACGTAATACGCTGCCTGTTTTAATATCTGATGATTTTGCCATAGTTTTATTTATTGGGGTTGCAAAAATAGGGGAATTTGTGAAAGTGGCAAACGCGTGATAGAACGCAGATTATTATGATCTTTATGATATACGCTGATAAAATCTTATTAAATCTTAATCATCATAAAAATCTGCGTTCTATCTTTTTCTACTTTTGCACAAACAAATCATAACACATGAAAGACATTTTTGAAAAAATAGCCGCCAACCGCGGTCCCCTTGGCGAGCATGCCAAAACAGCCCACGGCTACTTCACCTTCCCAAAGCTGGAAGGCGACATCAGTAACAAAATGATATTTCGCGGCAAAACACGTTTGGTGTGGAGCCTTAACAACTACCTTGGTTTAGCTAATCATCCTGAGGTACGCAAAGCCGATGCCGATGCAGCTTCGCAATATGGCATGGCGTTACCAATGGGGGCTCGAATGATGAGCGGAAACAGCGATTTGCACGAACAATTAGAACGTGAACTGGCTGAATTTGAAAGCAAAGAAGATTCAGTGCTGGTGAATTTTGGTTATCAGGGTATGGTATCAGCCATTGATGCTTTGGTTGACCGCCACGATGTTATTGTTTATGATTCAGAATCACATGCCTGTATATTAGATGGTGTTCGTCTGCACATGGGCAAACGCTTTGTTTATCCGCATAATAATATCGAGAACCTTGAAAAGCAATTAGAGCGCGCAACTAAAATGGTAGCCGAAACAGGTGGAGGAATTTTAGTAATTACCGAAGGTGTATTCGGCATGAGTGGTGACCAGGGCAAACTAAAAGAAATTGTTGAGTTGAAAAAGAAATTCACCTTCCGTTTGTTTGTTGACGATGCACACGGCTTTGGCACACAAGGCAAAACCGGTGCAGGCACAGGCGAAGAACAAGGCGTGCAGGATGGTATTGATATTTATTTTGGAACGTTTGCCAAGGCAATGGCAAGCATTGGTGGATTTATAGCTACCACTGCTGACGTTGCGGAGTTTCTGCGCTATAATATGCGCTCACAAATTTTTGCGAAAGCTATGCCCATGCCATTAGTGGTAGGCGCATTGAAACGTTTAGAGTTGTTGCGCGGTCAGCCCGAGTTGCAAACCAAATTATGGCAAATAGTAAACGCGCTGCAAGGCGGATTAAAAGAAGCCGGCTTTGAAATAGGTAACACGCAAAGTTGCGTAACTCCTGTTTACCTGAACGGTACTATTCCCGAAGCAACCAACCTTATTCTTGACCTGCGTGAGAACTACGATATATTCTGCTCCATGGTGGTTTACCCTGTTGTGCCCAAAGGAATTATTCTGTTGCGCCTGATACCAACAGCAGTACACACTATGGAAGATGTGAAATACACTATTGAGACTTTTTCTAAAGTGCGTGTAAATTTAAAAGCAGGGAAATACCAGGGAAATGTGGTGACGCAGGTGCTGGCTTAGCATAGAAAATAGCAAATAGAATATATGAAATAGAAAATAGAAAGTGGTGCGTCAATTTTCTATATTCTGTTTGCTATTTTAAATTTTCTATAAATACATGAGGATACTTCTACCCGTTGATTTTTCTTCCAATTCCAGAGTAGCGGTTTACTACGCACTCAAGCTGTTTCCGCAGGATGACAATACCTTCATTCTTTTCCATTGCGCCAAACCCGAAACCGAAGAAGCCGAGAAAAAACAGTTTGATGAGTTTATTGCTTCACTCTCAACTGACCAGAAGTTTGAGACACAAACATCAACAGGAATAACAGCAGAAGAAATAAAACACTGTGCTCTTGAAACTCATGCAGACATTGTGATTTTAGGCCGACACGGCAAACTAAACAACCCTGAAAACGTTTTTGGTAAAACCATTTCGGCATTGATGGGAAATATTGAAACACCGCTGATTGTAGTACCTGAAGCACACCGCAGTACCCTGCCCAGGAAAATTATTTATGCCTCAGACCTTACCAATATTAACGAAGAACTGAAAGGCATTATACGTTTTGCCAAACGCTTTGATGCGCTTATTCATATTCTGCACATAGTACCCGAAGAACTGGAAGACCAAACCTTTGATGAAGAACAACGCGACCTTCAAATGGTAACCCGCAACCTCTACCCTAAAATAAAATTCACTCCATTTACCGGCACCGGAATTATTGAAGGCATTGATGAATTTGTAAAATGCGAATACCCCGACCTGTTGGCATTCTATAAACACCCCGGCAACCTGTTACAAACCCTTTGGGATATGGCCCTTGCCGAAAAGGTAAGCATGCACAATCATTTGCCGGTGTTGCTGTTCAGGAAGGAGGAATAGGTATAAGGAAAAATCACAAACCTGTCATTGTGTTGCTGATAATGTTGCAGGGGCATTAACAGTAACAGTTGCACCTATATTTACAGAAATGGTATTTACAAAAGCTGGTGATGTATTAACCACAGGTAATGTTCCAACAACAGGAATTGTTGCATTGGTAATAGTGCCGGGAACACAGTTTGTCCAGTTACATGCATCAAACCAATTATTACTTGTTGACCCTGTCCATGTTGAACTTGCCTGAGGGGTACCGGAACAAGTAAGATTTCTCCTAAATTTTAAAATGGCTGAAACTCCTGTAAAATCATGCATTTGGCAATTAAAACGGTTAACGATAGCTATATGGTCACCGGTATAGGTTGCCGTCCAGGTAAGTGAAGCCGGTGTTCCCCCGCAATCCGGGCCATTATCATCATTACCGGCTCTATAGGTCCATGCCGGATTTGCATCGTAAATTGAAAGCTGTGTATCAAAACTACTTCCACAGGTACTGATAGTATAACTCACGCCTGCATAGGCTGTAAAGTAAGTATATGTTCCGCTGCCTACAGGTATATTACCTGAAAATGCACCGCAGGGTATTGCCGGATAATTGGTACCCGACCATCCTGCCCAGTTACAGGGCTGGGCAATGCTTTTATTAATAGTTAAAAAAACTATTGCCGAAAAAACTAAAAGAAAATAAATAAACTTTTTCATGATGAAATTTATCAGATAGTGTTTTTATTTGTTTCCGGTGGTATGTATTTCAGCAGAAATACTGGTGATTTTCGCTGCCAGCTCCTTCGTAATGTTTTTCAGGAGATTAATATCATCCGCTGATGCAGTAATTATTTTTTGCTGTGAGTTAATGGTTATTTTCTGGTTTTCAATCTCTGCCTGTTGTTCTTTAATTGATTCTATAAGCAGAGGAACCAGGTGGCCATATTCAATAGATTTCCATCCTGCATTGTCTGTATGTACTAACTCAGGAATTATTTTTTCAAGTTCCTGCGCAATTAAACCATATTGCTTTGTTTCCAATTGACCATCGTTTTGGGGAAGGTCTTTTCTCCAAAAATAATTAACTCCCTGCATTTGTTTTACTTTATCAAGAGCTCCAACAATAGGGGTAATATCTTTTTTAAGGCGTGAGTCTGATGGTTCAATATAACCATTGGACCTCATGCGTCCGTTAACAAAAAGCTTATAACCTGAATTAGTATTGGCTGTGCCTCCAATTATAACACTGCCTACATCAGGCTGTATGAATAAATCATTGCAACAGGCACTGGCATAAGTAGCGCGATTAGCATATTGGCCATCGATATAAGTTTGTATGGTAGTAGTGTTGTCTTGTTGCTGATAAATAACAAGTCCATCACTTCCTCCATTGCCGGACACATCAAATTTAGCATTTGCTGAATTTTTTCCTATCGCCACATTGCCGGCAATAATTGCTCCATTTGCCGGAGGACTTGCACCTCCATAACCAATAGTTAGCCCTCCATCACCACCAATTAATCCACCTGCCATCCAAAGGCTCTTTCCGTTATATCCTCTTATCCATGTTCCATCTGTCATATGCCAGCCACCACCCCATGATTCTAAATACAATCCCTGATTGCCTGAAACTCTCATCCAACCGCCATTAGCGTAAATATCACCATTTACAACTAATTTATAATTTGGGGCAGCATTGGCTATACCCACATTACCATTATTTAAAACCGAAAACAGATTGCTGTTGTTTCTGTTTAAATCAAAACG
>CANKAM010000022.1 GCA_947479755.1 Bacteroidota bacterium | reverse complement strand
GTGAGACATCATTATGTGACAAAATTTTGATTTAGCTCTTTCCAAAATTTTATTTACAAAATGCTGATAATTACCATTTTAGTAGTCCCGAGCAGAATCGAACTGCTATCAAAAGTTTAGGAAACTTCTATTCTATCCATTGAACTACGGGACCAACAGATTTTAAGGGCTGCGAAAATAGGCAAATTACATATACCTGCGCTCCACCAAATCCATCAGGCTTTGCAGCGTTTCATCCTCTTCTTTCCATTTATATTTTTGATTGAACTCGCTCAGCATGGCTTCGGCCTCCCAATAAGATGAAAAAGAATTCAGCTTTTGAAGGGCATTAGTCCACGCAGTTGCGTCACCGCCAAACAATTTGATGAACGCAAACTTTTCGTTTATCCCGATAGCTGTTCTCAAGTCTTTGATTGGTTTTCTTTTCATTTTAGCAACAAGGCTATTATCAGGATTTTCTTCTTTTGCTGATTTAGCTTTTTTCTCTGCCACAGGCGCAGGCTCCGGTTGTTTAAGCGCTTCCGTTATTTCAGGTGTTAAATTTTCAAGCGAGATTCCAACTACTTCTTTTACATCAACAGGAATGGTTTCCTCCGCTACTGCAACCGATTCAATATTCACAATTGCTTCTTCAAGAAGTTCCAATATGGAAGAAACATTTTTCAATTGCGCTTCAACCAATGCAAGACCTTTTTGTGAAATTTTATTTCCTGATGATTGCAACCCATTTATTTTTTGGCCGATACGATCTAATTCATTCGAAATATTCTTCAACGCAGTATTGTTTTCCATTTCCTATTGTGCTTTTATTTAGATTTGTGTTGGTTCAAAAATAACGTTTTCTCCTGCCGCTTTATTATTTTCTGATTTATGTTTCTTGAAAACCCGCTTAATCATTCCGTAAAAAAAGGCTGGATTGAAGTTATCTGCGGTTCTATGTTTTCAGGAAAAACAGAAGAACTTATCAGGCGATTGAAGCGTGCAAAATTCGCTAAACAGAAAGTGGAAATTTTCAAACCTTCAGTTGATAACCGCTACGATGAAGTAAAAGTTGTTTCGCATGATTCTAATGAAATCCAGTCAACACCAGTTCCTTCTTCTTCCAACATTTTGCTGATGACAAGCGAAGTAGATGTGGTTGGAATTGACGAAGCTCAGTTTTTCGATTCTGAATTGCCCAATGTCTGCAATCAGTTGGCAAACTCAGGTGTCCGCGTTATTATTGCCGGACTTGATATGGATTTTCTGGGCAACCCTTTTGGTCCTATGCCTGCACTGATGGCTTCTGCAGAATACATCACCAAGGTTCACGCAATATGTATGCGCTGCGGAAATCTTGCCAATCATTCGTATCGCATAACCGAAGAAAATTCATTAGTGGTTTTAGGTGAAACAAATAATTACGAACCACTCTGTAGGGACTGTTTTTATAAAGCGCAAAGCATGAAATCAAAACTATAATTTGTGAGCTCAGTCAATTATACTTTATCCGAAATTTCCGAAATAGTTCAGGGAAAATTTCACGGAAATCATCCTGAAAATCCGGTGCGACAATTACTGATTGACAGTCGCAAACTTGCAGGCGCAGAAAGCAGTTTATTTTTCGCCATAAAAGGTGAGCGCCACGATGCGCATCGTTTTATCCCCGATTTGTATGCAAACGGTTTACGCAATTTTGTGGTAACAACACTGCCGCAAAGTTTGTATGAATTGCCCGATGCAAATTTTATTCTTGTTGCCGACACACTAAACGCGTTGCAGATATTGTGCGCTCATCACCGCAAACAATTCTCCATTCCTGTGATTGGTATAACGGGGAGCAACGGAAAAACGATTGTTAAAGAATGGCTGTATCAGTTGCTGCGCGAAGAAAAAAACATTGTCCGAAGTCCGAAAAGTTTTAACTCACAAGTGGGCGTTCCTCTTTCAGTATGGCAAATGAACAGCGAACACGAGTTTGCTTTATTCGAAGCCGGAATTTCTCGCACGGGTGAAATGGGGAAACTGGAAAAAATAATAAAACCAACCACCGGAATTTTCACCAACATAGGACAAGCTCACAGCGAAAATTTTTCTTCATTGCTTGAAAAGACAAAAGAAAAACTGAAATTTTTTAAAGATGTTCAGGCATTAATTTATTGCAAAGATTATCCCGAAATTCATGAAGCTGTAAAAACAGATGAAGAGTTGAAAGATACGCAACTGCTCAATTGGTCAAAGAAAACAGCTGCAACATTATTGGTTGGAAAAATCACAAAAAGCGCAACTGACACAGAAATTCAAGGCGTTTACAACAATGATTTTCTTCGCATAAAAATTCCGCTCACAGATGATGCCTCAGTTGAAAATGCAATTCACTGTTGGCTGTTCATGCTCTATTCGGGACACGAGAACAAGCAAATTGCTGAACGTATGTTGATGCTTAGTCCTGTTGCGATGCGCCTGGAACTGAAAGAAGGAATCAACAACTGCTCGGTGATTAACGACAGCTATAATTCAGATTTAGGTTCTCTCGCCATTGCATTGGATTTTCTGGAACAGCAAAAACAGCATCCGAAAAAAACAGTCATTCTTTCCGACATTCTGCAAAGCGGCAAAAACGAAGAAGCGCTTTATAAAGAAGTTGCAGAACTCCTGGAACGCAAACATGTGAACCGCCTGATTGGCATTGGTGAAGCCATTTCGCGACAAAATGGTTTGTTCAACGTTGAAAAAGAGTTTTATTCAGGAACAAAAGAGTTTCTGAAAGAATTCAGCAACTCATTTTTTAGCAACGAAACCATTTTGCTGAAAGGTGCGCGCGTATTTGGTTTCGAAGAAATCAATAATGTGTTGCAACAAAAAACACATGAAACAGTTTTAGAAATTAATCTGAATGCCGTTGCGCACAACCTGAATTATTTCCGCTCCATATTAAAACCTGAGACAAAAATAATGGCGATGGTAAAAGCATTTTCTTACGGCAGCGGTAGCTATGAAATTGCTAATGTTTTACAATTTCATCGTGTGGATTACCTTGCTGTAGCTTATGCAGACGAAGGAATTGAACTTCGCAAAGCAGGAATTACATTACCTATTATGGTGATGAATCCCGAAGAGCAAAGCTACGATGCAATGATAAAAGGCCATCTGGAACCTGAGATTTACAACTTCCGTGTTCTGGGCATGTTTGAAGATGCCGTAAAACGCAACCGCACCGAAATTAAACAGCCAATACCAATTCATATTAAACTTGATACAGGCATGCACCGTTTGGGTTTTCACGAAAATGATTTAAACGAATTATTGGTGCGTGTGAAAAATAATTCGCTGCTGAAAGTTAAATCTGTTTTCTCACATCTTGCAGGAAGTGAAGACCCGAAACATGATGAATTTACCCGTTCACAGGTTGCACAGTTCACCAAAATGAGCGATACAATCCGTTCTTATTTCAGTTATACTATTATGCGCCACATTCTAAATTCTGCTGGTGCAGCTCGCTTTCCTGAAGCACAATATGAAATGGTGCGACTTGGAATTGGCTTGTATGGAATTGGTGCTAACGAAAAAGAACAAACCAAATTGCAGAATGTGAGTACGCTTCGTACAAGCATTTCGCAAATCAATACAATTCCCGCTGGTGAAAGTGTTGGTTACGGAAGAAGCGAAGTAGCACAACGTCAACTACAAATTGCAACTATACCAATCGGTTATGCAGATGGATTAAGTCGCAAACACGGCAACAGGCGCGGAAAAGTTTTAGTGAATGACAAATTTGCTCCCATTATTGGAAACGTTTGCATGGATATGTGCATGATTGACGTGACCGATATTCCAGCCAAAGAAGGTGATGAAGTAATTGTGTTCGGTGAAAAGTATTCCATCGCTGATTTTGCGAAAATTATGGAAACCATTCCTTACGAAGTACTGACCAATGTTTCGCGCAGAGTGAAACGGGTTTATTTTCAGGAGTAAGCATTAAATTTCTTTAACATTAACTGAAAATCAATAATTATTCGTCAGATATTTAATTTTACTAAGTTTGCAGCCGTAAACACAAAAAACATCAAATAAATTAACCATGTCAGACATTGCATCAAGAGTAAAAGCCATCATCGTTGACAAACTTGGCGTTGACGAAAACGAAGTAACTAACGAGGCGAGTTTCACCAACGATTTAGGTGCCGATTCTTTGGATACCGTTGAGTTAATCATGGAATTTGAAAAAGAATTTAACATCGCCATTCCTGACGATCAGGCTGAAAATATCAGCTCAGTTGGTCAGGCAATTGAGTATATTGAGGCTAACGCGAAGTAAACTTCAAACACTTGCATAAAATCACTTCGCTTAATTGTGAGGTGATTTTATGTTTTTACAGAAATCAATTTCACAGAAAAATTCCATAGCGCATGACGCTGAAAAGAGTTGTAGTAACAGGATTAGGAGCTTTAACGCCCATCGGAAATACTGCGACTCAGTTTTGGGAAAATCTGCTGAAAGGAACCAGCGGTGCCGCACCCATCACCCGTTTTGATGCATCAAAATTCAAAACCCGTTTTGCGTGCGAGGTGAAAAATTTTAAGGAAGAAGATTTTTTTGACCGCAAGGAAGCCCGTAAAATGGATCCTTTTGCGAAATACGCATTAGTGGTTGCTGATGAAGCTATCAAAGATTCGGGTATTGACCTTAACAAAATAAACGTTGACAAAGCAGGCGTAATCTGGGGGTCGGGAATTGGTGGACTGGAAACATTTTACAACGAATGCTCAGAATTTGTGAAAGGTGACGGAACTCCGCGCTTCAATCCCTTCTTTATTCCTAAGATGATTGCCGACATTGCTGCCGGTCATATTTCCATTAAATACGGCCTTCGCGGACCAAATTTCACAACTGTTTCGGCATGCGCTTCTTCTACCAATGCTATTATTGATGCATTCAACTATATCCGTTTAGGTAAAGCAAATATATTCGTTACAGGAGGTTCAGAAGCTGCCGTAAATGAAGCAGGAATTGGCGGTTTTAATGCCATGCACGCACTTTCAACACGTAACGACAATCCCGAAACAGCTTCACGCCCTTTTGATGTTGACCGTGATGGCTTTGTCTTAGGTGAAGGTGCAGGTGCTTTAATTCTTGAAGAGCGGGAACACGCCATTGCGCGTGGCGCAAAAATTTATGCTGAAGTAGTTGGCGGTGGAATGTCTGCTGATGCAAATCACATTACTGCGCCACATCCTGAAGGTTTAGGGGCACTTAATGTTATGCGTTCTGCTTTGGAAGATGCCGAAATGGATGCATCAGGAATTGATTACATAAATGTTCACGGAACTTCAACTCCGTTGGGCGATATTGCTGAATCAAAAGCTATTAAAGCGGTGTTTGGCGACAATGCTTACAAACTCAATATCAGTTCTACCAAATCAATGACCGGGCATTTGTTGGGCGCAGCAGGAGCAATTGAATCCATTGCCTCTGTTCTTGCGGTGAAAAATGATATTGTTCCGCCAACGATTAACCATTTTACTGACGATCCTCAATTTGATCCACGACTGAACTTCACCTTCAATACTGCACAGAAACGGACGGTAAATGCAGCTCTTAGCAATACATTTGGTTTTGGAGGACACAACGCTTCTGTAATTTTCAAAAAGCACATTGCCGATTAATTATTTAAAACGGAATTTGCTTTCCGGTGATGACAAAAAATTTGTCGCATCACTGAAAAACCTGCTCGGCTTTTACCCTGATAACCTTAACCTTTACAAACTTGCTTTTTTTCACAAATCGGTTGCGCCCGAAGTGAAAGCAGGTATAAAAGCCAGTAACGAGCGACTTGAATTTTTGGGCGATGCAATATTAGATGCAATAGTTGCCGATTATCTTTTTAAAAAATATCCGTTTGAAGACGAAGGCTTTTTGACCGAGTTGCGTTCCAAAATTGTGAGCCGGAAAAACCTGAATCATCTTGCTCAGAAAATGGGCCTTGATAAATTTATCAAGAGTGATAATCGCGGAAACATGCGCAGCAACTCCATCATGGGCGATGCGTTGGAAGCCATGATAGGAGCTGTTTATCTGGACAAAGGTTTTATTAAAACCAAGAATTTTGTTCTTGTTCAGCTCATCAACAACCATATTGATGTGGACGAATTGCAGGAACAGGAACTTAATTTCAAAAGCCGTTTGATTGAATGGATTCAAAAGGAGCGCAAAACATTGTGTTTTGAAGTGGTGGCAGAAACCGATATGGGCGCACGCAAATTATTTGTGATTAATGCGGTTGTAAATGATGAGGTGCTCGGCACAGGACAGGATTTCTCTAAAAAACGTGCTGAGCAATCAGCGGCCGAAAAGGCGCTGGAGAAAATTGAACAGACTAATAACGGATAATAAAATCCTGTTTCTTCTGTTCTTTCCGGAAGAAAACCAAGCCGACAAAAAATAAATCTATTGTTACCGTCACCGAAGGATTCGCTTTGATTCCTTCCCAGGCTTCTTCCATTTCATCTGACCAATGAATGTCATCAAAAACAAAAACAGAATCATTGTTGACTTTAGTGAGACATTTCCTGAAGTAGTCTAATGTCGGGGCTTTGCGATGGTTGCCATCAAAGAAAGTATAATCCAATCTTGTGATATTGTTGAGTGTTGAAGAAAGTGTTTCATCAAAATTTCCGACAACTATTTCAACGTTACTCAATTTCAGTTTTTCAAAATTCTCTTTTGCAACAGCAGCAGTTTCGGGACAACCTTCTATTGTTATCAGTTTACTTTTCGGAGCAGCGGAAGCCTGATAAATGGTGCTGATACCAAGTGAGGTTCCTAATTCCAAAAGCGTTTCGGGTTTAAACTTTTGAATAATGCGAAACATGAGTTGACCATATTTATCAGCCTTTGCAGAGTTCTTTGCAATGTCTTTCAGTTTGCGCGTTGGTGATGAATTTATTGTTGAACCTGCTCCGTAGTCCTTAATGTTGATTGTTCGTTCATCGCGCAAAAGTTTTTTACGCAACGATTCAATTTCATCAAAGACGTAAAAATGTGCGCTGTCGTAAATAACTTCATCCAGCAGATTGTAAACAAAAGGAGAATGCGTGCCGTGACGTGTTCGGGCTTTCAGCAGGTATAGCAGGTAACGAAATGCAAAACGGATTTTGTTCACGCAGCGAAAATAGGGAAAGTGTTCATGTGTACACGTGTTTGTGTGTTCATGTAAAACAATTATACATTTGTGAAATGAGAACAGTATTTCTCGCTTCAATAATTCTTTTTTCAATGAGTAACTCAATTGCACAGTCACAAAAGTTTGCGCTTGCCGTTCACGGTGGTGCAGGAACTATATTAAAAGAAAGCATGACTCCTGAATTGGAAAATGCTTACAAACAAAAGCTGAAAGATGCACTGGATGCAGGCTACACCGTTTTAAAATCAGGTGGCAGCAGTCTGGATGCAGTGGAAGCTGCAGTAAGAGTGATGGAAGATTCTCCTTTGTTTAATGCAGGAAAAGGTGCTGTATTTACTGCCGAAGGGAAAAACGAAATGGACGCAAGCATCATGAACGGTAAAACATTGGAGGCAGGTGCAGTGGCAGGAGTAACAAATATTAAGAACCCTGTTTCGGCTGCGCGTAAGGTGATGGAGAAATCACCTCACGTAATGATGACCGGCATAGGCGCTGAGAAATTTGCTGCTGAACAAAAATTAGAATTAGCAGAACCGGAGTATTTTTTTGACAGCCTGCGCTGGGAACAATGGCAGAAAATAAAAGATTCAGAAAAAATTCAGCTTGACCATAGCGAAGATAAAGGCGATGTAAAACCTTCGTTTGATGTGGAGTTTAATCCCAACCCCGACAGTAAATTCGGAACGGTGGGTGCGGTTGCATTAGATATAAACGGAAATCTTGCCGCAGCAACTTCAACAGGAGGAATGACCAACAAAAAATTCGGGCGCATTGGAGACTCCCCTATTATTGGTGCAGGCACTTATGCCAATAATAAAACCTGCGCTGTTTCGTGCACCGGACATGGCGAATATTTTATCCGCAGCATAGTAGCGTATGATATTTCAGCGATGATGGAATACAAAAATGTTTCGCTTCAGGAAGCGGCAGATATAGTTGTAAATAAAAAATTAGTTGATCTTGGTGGTGAAGGAACGGGCGGTATAATTGCCATTGATGCCCAAGGTAATATTGCTATGCCTTTTAATTCACCGGGGATGTATCGCGGATATGTGAAGGAGAATGGGGAGGTGGAAGTTTTTATTTATAAATAATTATTTTTAATTAACACAAAAGAATTAATCATGCTTGTAAAAACCTTTGGTGGCGCGGTTAGCGGAGTTAATGCAACAACTATAACGGTTGAAACGAACATTGTTCCCGGAGTAGGATTTATGCTGGTGGGTTTGCCCGACAGCGCAGTAAAAGAAAGTCAGCACCGCATACAGGCAGCCTTAAAGAACAACGACTACCGCGTTCCCGGAAAACAGATTGTGATTAACATGGCGCCTGCTGATATCCGCAAAGAAGGTTCGGCTTACGACCTTACACTGGCGGTTGGTATTCTGGCTGCATCGGAACAAATTCTGGCGGATGAAGTTGGCAAGTACATCATCATGGGCGAGCTTTCATTGGATGGAAGTTTGCAACCGATAAAAGGCGCACTGCCGATTGCCATTCAAGCAAAGAAAGAAGGTTTCAAAGGTTTTATTCTGCCAAAAGAAAATGCGCGTGAAGCTGCTATCGTTGGCGACCTTGTAGTTTACGGTGCAGAAAATGTAAAAGATGTGATTGAGTTTTTCAATGGTGAAAAGCCTTTAGAACAAACGATTGTAAACACCCGCGATGAATTTTATTCGCGGCTGAACGAAACGGATCTGGATTTTTGTGATGTAAAAGGACAGGAGAATATCAAACGTGCGTTGGAGATTGCTGCAGCAGGCGGACATAATGTTATTCTTATCGGGCCGCCCGGGGCGGGTAAAACCATGCTGGCAAAAAGACTGCCCACTATTTTACCTCCGCTTAGTTTGGCTGAAGCATTGGAGACAACCAAAATACATTCCGTTGCGGGCAAGATGGGAAAGCATACTTCTCTTGTAACATTGCGCCCGTTTCGTTCGCCACATCACACCATTTCAGATGTGGCTTTAGTTGGTGGAGGAAGTATTCCGCAGCCGGGTGAAATATCATTGGCGCACAATGGTGTTTTATTTTTAGATGAATTGCCCGAGTTTAAACGCACGGTGTTAGAAGTAATGCGTCAGCCGCTGGAGGATAGAGTAGTAACGGTTTCGCGGGCCAGACAAAGTGTGGAGTATCCTGCCTCATTTATGTTGGTGGCGAGCATGAACCCTTGTCCTTGCGGTTATCATAACCATCCCGAGAAAGATTGTGTGTGCGCTCCGGGTGTGGTGCAAAAATATTTGAACAGAATATCCGGGCCGCTTTTAGACCGCATTGATATTCATGTGGAAGTTACTCCCGTTGCGTTTAGTGAATTGACACAGGAACATCTTTCGGAGAAAAGTGAAAAGGTGCGCGACCGTGTTATAAAAGCTCGTGATGTGCAGGAAGAAAGATTTAAGGAAAATGAAAATATGCACTGCAACGCTCAAATGAGCAGCAAGGTGCTGAAACAGATGTGCAAGATTGATGAGCGGGGCAAAGATATGTTGAAACGTGCCACTGATAGACTCGGACTTTCGGCACGTGCGTTTGATAGAATTTTAAAAGTAGCGCGCACGATTGCGGATTTGGAGGATAGCAAAGACATTACCTCTGCACATCTTGCGGAGGCGATACAATATCGCAGTTTGGATAGGGATAACTGGGCAGGGTGATTTTATGTAATAGGTAATATTTAAGATGTAATAGTTATGGCAAAAGAAAAAAAACGTTGCCCCTGGCCGGGCGCTGATGAGTTGATGCAACAGTACCACGACCACGAATGGGGAACTCAGCAACACAATGACCAAAAATTATTTGAAGCCGTTATCCTCGATGCTTTCCAGGCAGGACTGAGTTGGAAAACCGTTTTGCACAAACGCGAAAACTTCCGCAAGGCGTTTGACAATTTTGATGCAAAGAAAATTGCAAAGTATAACGAGAAAAAAATCGAGTCGCTTTTAAACGATGCAGGAATTATCCGCAACAAACTGAAAGTGCGGGCGGCTGTTATCAACGCACAAAAATTCTTAGAAGTGCAAAAGGAGTTTGGCAGTTTTGATAAGTATATCTGGCAATTCACTAACTACAAAACCATCACCAACAAAAACCGCACGCTGAAAGATTTTATTTCGCGTAGCCCCGAATCAGATGCCATGAGCAAGGATTTACTCAAGCGCGGTTTAAGTTTGTGGGTACTACTATTTGCTATGCGTTTATGCAGGCGGTGGGTATGGTAAATGACCATACGGTGGATTGTTTTCGGTATAAAAAGGTGAAATAATTTACCCCGCTATCGCCCTTTTCTTAATCCCCGTAAGCTGTTGGGCAGCTTCTATCACGTGCTCTTCGTAGAAGCCACACTCTTTGTACAATTCTACCTGCGTGCCGTGTTCAATAAAATGGTCGGGAATACCCAGGCGTTTTACATGCGCGTTGTAATTATTATCGGCCATAAATTCTACTATGGCGCTTCCCATCCCTCCGGGCAGGCAGCCGTCTTCAATGGTAATTACTTTATTGAATTTAGTAAACACTTCATGCAATAATTTTTCGTCCAAAGGTTTGGCAAAACGCATATCGTAATGTGCGGCTGAGATGCCTTGATTTTCTAGTCCTTTAATAGCGTTGGCGGCATGGTTGCCGATGTGTCCTAATGAAAGCACCGCTACATCTTCACCGTCTTTTAGTTTGCGGCCTTTGCCCACTTCAATTAATTGGAAAGGTTTTTTCCAGTCAACCATCACCCCGTTTCCGCGCGGGTAACGGATAGAGAAAGGACCCATGTTTTCCTGCTGTGCAGTGTACATCAGGTTGCGCAATTCCTCCTCATTCATGGGAGCCGAAACCACCATGTTGGGA
Source organism: Bacteroidota bacterium (assembly GCA_947479755.1). Taxonomy (GTDB): domain Bacteria; phylum Bacteroidota; class Bacteroidia; order SXHM01; family SXHM01; genus SXHM01. The sequence continues at coordinate 46,200 of CANKAM010000022.1, read as the reverse complement.
ATGCAGCGCATGTAAGCAATATCAAAAGCACCGTGGTGCGTTGGTCCGTCAGCACCGGCAAGTCCGCCACGATCCAGACAGAAAACAACATTCAGTTTTTGCAACGCCACATCGTGTATCACCTGGTCGTAGGCGCGCTGCATAAAGGTTGAGTAAATGTTGCAGAACGGAACCAAGCCCTGCGTAGCCATACCAGCCGAAAACGTAACGGCATGTTGCTCGGCAATACCCACATCAAAAGCGCGGGTCGGCATGGCTTTCATCATAATATTGAGCGAGCATCCCGAAGGCATGGCAGGCGTAACGCCCACAATTTTCTCGTTCTTCTCGGCCAATTCCACTATTGTATGCCCAAACACATCCTGATATTTAGGAGGCTGAGGCTTTTCGGTTTTTACCTTGATGATTTCACCGGTGACTTTATTGAACAAACCGGGCGAATGCCAAAGAGTTTGATCTTCTTCTGCCAGTTTATAACCTTTACCTTTTACGGTAACGCAATGCAAAATTTTTGGGCCCGGAATGTTTTTTAAATCATTCATCACCTTAACCAGGTGCGCCACATTATGCCCGTCAATAGGCCCGAAATAACGGAACTGCATGGACTCGAACATATTGCTTTGTTTCAGCAAAGCCGCTTTAATACCACCCTCTACCTTTGAAACAATCTCGCGGGCCGTAGGTCCGAACATGCTTATTTTACCAAGCAGATTCCATACCTCATCCTTCGCTTTATTATAGGTGGGCGAAGTAGCAATATCGGTCAGGTATTCTTTCAAAGCACCAACGTTAGGGTCAATGCTCATGCAGTTATCATTCAGCACCACCAGAATGTTGGAGTTCTCAACTCCTGCGTGATTCAATCCCTCAAAGGCCATTCCGCCCGTCATAGCGCCATCACCTATTACGGCAATATGCTGCCGAGATTTCTCGTTTTTTAGGCGCGAAGCCACCGCCATACCCAAGGCAGCAGAAATAGAAGTGGAAGAGTGGCCAACGCCAAAGGTATCGTACTCGCTTTCGCTGCGTTTCGGAAAACCGCTCATGCCCTTGTAAACACGGTTAGTATGAAAATCGGCTCTGCGACCTGTAATTAATTTATGTCCGTAAGCCTGATGGCCTACATCCCAAATTAACTGGTCGTAAGGTGTATTATAAACATAATGCAATGCGGCTGTAAGCTCCACCACACCAAGGCTGGCACCAAAATGTCCGCCTTTAACCGAAACAATATCTACAATATATTGACGAAGTTCATCGCAAAACTGAGGCAATTCTTCCGGTTTGAGTTTTCTCAGGTCGGAAGGATAAATCACCTTTTCAAGAAGGGGTCCGGCTTTTATCTCCATCTAATTTTATGAGGCGCAAAGGTAGAAATATTAAGTTATTATTAATTCGCATTTGGGAGTTGCCACAGATTGCACAGATAAGCACAAATTCAATCTGTTAAAATCAGTGCAATCTGTGGCAAAAAATTACTTTTGTAAAAAATCAAAACCCGTTTTATATGAAAAAACTGTTTCTCCTTCTTTTAGTAATTCCGTTCGCTGCTTCTGCCCAAACAACCGCAGTTGAATACAACGATATAATTGTTGACGAGCAAAATAAAATAGGACAGCGAATAATTGACTTTAATTATGCCGTTGAATCAGGCGAGGAAATGGATATGCCCCTGAAATTAATTCTGGAACAAATTGCTGTTTCAATTGAAGTAGTTGAAAAGGTTAATCCATGGGAAGACGGTGCAGCATTAAAAAATTCTGCACTGTCTCTTTTTAGATTTTATAAAAGCATCGTTTCAAAAGAGTATCAGGAAATGGTTGATATTCTTAAAAAAGAAAACATTGCCGAATCAGATGTTACGCGATTAGACAAACTTCTTGCAGATATTACCGAAAGAGAGGCAAAATTAGATGCTGACTTTTCGTATCAGCAGGAAGCCTTTGCCAAGCGCTGGAATATTGAATTAACCCCCAGCGAACTTCAGGACGAACTTGACGGGATTTCGGAGTAAGACCTACTGCTTGCTGTCTTTTAGCAGCATTACCAGACTCTTTTTTACCAGTTCACCCATGCTGCGGCATTTTAAAAATACATCGCTTTTATAATGCACTGCCAGTTCCTTTTTCAGGTGCTCGGTTTTCTCGTGCGTTGAAATAGAATCCTTTATCATCACATCCATCAGGTCTTTTATCTGGTAGCGCGAAAGACGCACCCTGCGTGAAATGAGGGAACGCTCTTCGTTACGATACTGCTCAAAGGATTCGTGCGTAAGCAATTGGGTACAAAGTTCAACAATGGCATTGTTCTCCTTGAAAAACTGCGGCAGGTAAAGTGATTTTTTACCCTCATAACTCTGCTGGTCAAAGTCAATGGCACGGATGCGATACTGCACATCATCAAAGTCGGGCGTAATGTCAACTACATAATTGTAAGAGCGCATATCGCCCAGCAAACGCACAAAGCAACGCTCGTTAAATTTTACAAACTCTTTAGCCAAACGGATTTTGTTTACTCGTTTATCGCCCATCCACGAAGCAATAAACTGATCGCCCGGAATACCGGCAATGTGTTCTTCAATCAGCGTTTCGCGATCCACAAAATAATTGATGCGGTTAGGCGAAAGAATGTGCTCCAACTCCAAACCATAAATCCGTGAAGCATCAGCCTGTTTGATATAAAAATAATCGTAGTTGTCGTTGAGGCGGTTTACAATTCGTATGCGAAACGGATTGGAATTACCGAAGGTGCAATAATCAATGCGCTCAACCGTAAGGTGTTTTAATCGCGAAGAAGAACCTTCCGTTTTCAGCATCATGTAAATGGAAGTGAGGGCCACATCCAATTCCGCTGCTTTTTCTTTTTCGTAGGTAACGCTTTCCCAAAGTGTATCCTTGCCTTTTTTGTCGGTGATGGGATGTGCAAATTTGTAGTTCAGCAAATCGTGATACTCAATGGGCAATATTTTTTCGCGGTCGTATTGCCGCAAATATTTCCTCAACTGAGCATTGATCTTTATCTGGTCTTTCTTTTTGCTGATGCTGTTCATAATGTCACACAGAACTGAGCGAAGTGTTTCTTTATAATGATTTCAAAAAGTGGAAGCCACGAATAACGTACCCGTCACGGAAATAAAAACGATGTGCATCACGATTATCAGCAAAAGCATCTAAAACAATAAACTTACAACCCAACTGTTTTGCTTTTTCTGCTGCAAATTCATTGATTAGTTTTCCTAGTCCTTTTGAGCGGTGGTTTTTATCTGTAACCACATTATCCAGTTCAAGATATTTACCCGTCCACAGCTTGGTATTAAACCATATTCCCGATAAGCCCACACATTTATCTCCATCAAAAACCAATACCTGCGAATAATTATTGGGAATCATATCGCGCAACATTTCTTCATACTTCTCTTTGGTCATATCCGGATAAAGCTGCTGCACGAGCGGAAGCTTTGCAAGCATTTCTTCAAGGGTGGAGATTTCTTTTACAACCATCGGAGATTACGAAACAAGAATATTCCCCGTCATCTCCTTCGGCTGCTTCACTCCCATCAGTTCAAGAATAGTAGGAGCAATATCGGCAAGTCTTCCGTTCTTTACTTTTTTTACACCTTTTGAAATAAAGATGCAGGGGACAGGATTGGTTGTATGCGCTGTATTGGGCGTTCCGTCTGCATTTACAGCAAAATCGGCATTGCCATGGTCGGCAATAATTATAAAGGAATAATCTTTTTTCAATCCGGCTTCCACCACTTTTTTGGTGCAGCTATCAACTGTTTCCACCGCTTTTAAAATTGCTTTATAATCTCCTGTATGACCTACCATATCAGCATTTGCAAAGTTCAGACAAATAAAATCAGGTGTAGTTTTATTGATTTCATCCACTACTGCTTTGGCAACTTCTTTGGCGCTCATTTCGGGTTGCAAATCATAAGTGGCAACTTTTGGCGAAGGAATCATAATGTGTTTTTCGCCTTCAAAAGGTTTTTCCCTTCCACCCGAAAAAAAGAACGTAACATGAGGATATTTTTCCGTTTCGGCAATGCGCAGTTGTGTTTTCCCGACTTTGGATAAAACTTCGCCCAATGTATTTATCAGATTATCCTTTTCAAAAATAACATGAACATTTTTGAACGTATCGTCATACCGGGCCATGGTTACATAATGCAAATCTATTTTCTCCATTTCCTGTTCCGGAAAATCTTTTTGTGTTAGCGCTAAGGTAATCTCGCGGCAACGGTCAGTGCGGAAATTGAAACAGATAACCGCATCACCATTTTTTATTTGTCCGACAGGCTCAAACTTTTCGTTGATGATAAGAATCGGTTTTATGAATTCATCGGTGTCGCCTTCTTTGTAAGAACGTTTTATTCCTTCCACCGCATTTTTTGCCGGACGACCTTTCCCTTGCACCATTAAATCATAAGCCCATTTTACGCGTTCCCAGCGCTTGTCGCGATCCATTGCGTAGTAGCGACCAACAACAGTTGCGATTTTTACTCCTGTTTTTTTACAAACTTTTTCTAAGTTCTCAATAAACTTTAAACCACTTTTCGGGTCGGTATCGCGACCATCGGTAAAGACATGGATAAATACATTTTTCAAACCTTTCTTCTTTGCCAACTGGCAAAGTGCATGCAAATGTTCCTGCGAAGAATGAACACCACCATCCGAAACCAAACCCATTAAGTGCAGGTCTTTGCCTTCTGTTTTTGCATAATTAAAAGCATCGTTCAGCACTTTATTTTTTGCGAGTGTTCCGTCTTCAATGGCTTTATTGATACGCACCAAATCCTGGTAAACCACACGCCCTGCACCAATGTTCAGATGACCAACTTCTGAGTTTCCCATTTGTCCCGCAGGCAGCCCCACATCTTCAGCAGAAGTTTTCAATTCACTGTTGGGATATTTTTTCCTCAGCCCGTCAACAAACGGAGTTTTGGCATTCCAGATGGCATCGGCTTTTGAGTGGTCGCCTTTGCCCCAACCATCTAAAATAAGGAGGGCGAGTTTCTTTTTTGCAGGCATGGTTTTAATTAGGTTTGCAAAAGTAAGCAAATGCAGGAAGCCTTATAAATTTCTATTTTTGTTTCATGGCAGAAAATCACGAATTCGGTAAACAAGGCGAAGACGAAGCCGAGAAATTGCTGAAAAGCAAGGGCTTTGAAATTCTTGGCAGGAATGTTCGCTTTGGCGGGCATGAAATGGATATTGTTGCTAAAAAACAAAAGTTGCTTGTAGTTGCTGAAGTTAAAACCCGAAGCTATTCCACCATGGGCGAACCGGAGGAATTTGTTTCAAAAAAACAGCAACAAAACCTTATCAAAGCTGCCAATGCATATGTAGTTCATAAGAACCTAGATGTGGATGTTCGATTTGATATTATTTCGATTGTAAAAAATCAATATCAAAATACGGTAAGACATATTGAAGATGCGTTTTATCCGGTCATGTAAATTTCGTCATGCTGAACTTGTTTCAGCATCTCTCAAGACCCTGAAATAAATTCAGGGTGACGTTCAATGCTTATTTCCTCATAAAGTATTACCTTTAATTTCTTTTTTGAAAATTGTGTTGATGCGAGGTTTCAGATTTAGTATTATTTGTTGTTTGGTTCTGGTTGCAGGAATTGCTGACGCTCAATTCTATAACGGCTTGCAAATGCCCTTCGGCAAAAATCGTGTGCAATACAAAAACATGAAAGACCGTTTCTGGTCTTTTTACCGTTTTGAAAAGTTTGATACTTACTTTTATTTAGGCGGAAAAGAACTGAGCAATTACACCGCTCGCTATGCCACCAAACAAATCGGTGAGATTGAAAAAGTTTTTGATTACACACTTGACGACAGAATTCAGTTCATCATCTTCAACAAGTTTTCTGATTTAAAAGAAAGTAATATCGGATTAGAAACGGATCAACAGTATAATGTTGGCGGAGTAACTTTTATTGTGGGAACCAAAGTGGTTTTATATTTCAATGGCGATCACCGCGATCTTGAACGACAAATAAAAGCAGGTATTACCAAAGTTATGCTTGACCAGATGATGTATGGCGGTAACATCAAAGACGTGGTGCGCAATTCAACGCTGCTCAACCTTCCTGAGTGGTACACACAAGGTTTGATTTCCTACATGTCAAACGATTGGGATGCAGAAATTGAGAACTATGTTAAAGACGGAATTCTTTCAGGTAAATATGAAAAGTTTAACCGCCTGACAGGTGATGATGCTCGTTATGCCGGACATTCTATCTGGCGTTATGTTTCCGAGACCTATGGCAAACAGGTAATCTCCAACATTCTTTACATGACTAAAATAAGCCGCAATATCGACAGCGGTTTTCTCTTTGTATTGGGTGTTTCGCTTAAAAATTTAACGTATGAATGGGTCGCCTATTATGACAAGTTGTATTACGAACGCAGCAAAAATCTTTCACTTCCAAAAGAAGAACCTTTACTCAATAAGTCTAAACCAAACATGGTTTACACACAATTAAAAGCCAGTGCTGACGGGCGCTACAATGTTTTTGCAGGAAACGAATGGGGGAAATATCGCGTGTGGTTGCAAAACACTCAGACCGGAAAAAAGAAGAAAATTATTCGCATCGGACATAAACTGGAACAGAAAACAGATTACTCAATTCCTCTGTTAGCATGGCATCCCTCATCGCAATTATTTTCCATGATTACGGAGCGTAAAGGAAAAATTATGCTTACGCTTTACAATCTTCAAACCAAGAAAAAAACGAAACGTCCGCTTTTCAACTTTGAAAAAATACTTGACTTCTCGTATTCCGATGACGGAAAAGAATTAGCCATGTCAGCAGTGCAGTTCGGGCAGAGCGATATTTTTGTTTACAACCTTGCTGCTAACACGTATCATCAGGTAACAAAGGACATATGGGATGATTTGAATCCGCGTTTCATCAATAAATCTCGCGAAGTTGTTTTTGCTTCCAACAGAAATAACGATACGATTAAACTGAATGAAAGCAGCATGTTACCGAAAGATGCTTCAACAGATATTTACGTTTACAATTACAAAACCAAATCGCAGCTTTTAAAGCGCATTACACACACCGCAAATACCAACGAAACACAACCCGCACAGTTCGACAGTGCTCACATTGCTTACCTCAGCGATGCAAATGGCGTGAATAACCGCTTCCTTGCAAAGATGGACAGCGTTATAAGTTACGTGGATACCATCGCGCATTACAGTTATATCGCCACTTCTTTCCCTGTAACTAATTATCCGCGCAACATTATTCAGCAAGATGTTCAGCCAAAATCAGGTAAAGTTTCGGAAATAATTTTCAACGAAGGAAAATACTATATGTATCAGCGTTCGGTGCTTGCAGAAAGTGCAAACAAAAATATTGAGTTGAAAGATTCGCAATTCCGCACCGAACAAAAATCAAACAAACAGGAAGAAGAAAACGTCAATGCTGCTAATGGAATTCCGAGATCGAGAAATGCCCTGATTTCTATTCCCAAGCAAGAAGAACAGCCAACACCGCCCGGAAAAATTGACATAAACAACTACACGTTTGAAGGCGAAAATAGGAACGACAAACAAGATAAACAGGTAAGACAAACCGAAACAAACATTGCCGCAAATGGGGAAACAAAACTGCGGCAGTTCGAAAACGGGAAAGCTGTTTTACCAGAAAAAGAAAAGGAGTTTACACTTCCTAAACTACGCAATTACGATGTGGCATTTTACACTGATTATGTTGTTACACAACTTAACAACAACTTCATTAATTCATCTTATCAGAAATTTACGGGAGGTGGTGCTGTGTTTTTTAATCCGGGCATCAACGGACTTTTCAAAATCGGAATTAGTGATGTGATGGAAGATTATAAAATTGTTGGCGGCTTCCGCTTTGCAGGAAACCTGAACAGTAACGAGTATTTTTTGAGCTACCAGAATTTTAAACACCGTCTTGACCAGCAGGTTGTTTTTCACCGTCAGAGCTTTTTAAATATTGTAGAAGTGTCAGCAATTAAAGTCCACACACACACGCTCACTTACTCATTGAAATATCCTTTCAGCGAAGTAGCTTCATTGCGCGGAAGCCTAATTGGACGGACAGACCAGGAAGTAAACCTTAGCACCGACCTTAGCAATCTGCAAGAGAAAAATCGAAATAATTATCTTGGTGGTTTGAAAATGGAATATGTTTTTGACAACACCGTAAACCGAGGATTGAATTTATACAACGGCTGGCGCTATAAAATTTTTGGAGAATATTATCAGCACGTTGATAAAAAAGCTGCGCGCTTTTTTGTAATCGGATTAGATATTCGTCACTATAAAAAAATTCATCGTGATTTGATTTGGGCAAACCGTTTTGCAGCAAGCACTTCTCTCGGAACGGAGAAACTGATTTACTATCTCGGTGGAGTTGACAACTGGTTTGTTCCCAAATTTGATAACTCAACTGCTATTGATTACACGCAAAATTATCAATACCAGACTGTAGCCACCAATATGCGCGGTTTTTATCAGAATGCGAGAAATGGAAACAGCTTTGCTTTATTCAACAGTGAGTTGAGAGTTGCGCTTTTCAAATACATTATGAACCGCCCGTTAAAATCTGATTTTCTTACCAATTTTCAGGTGGTTGCTTTTGGCGATATTGGAAGTGCATGGACTGGTCCTTCTCCGTATTCTGAAGACAATTTTTTGAACACACAAACAATTCAATCGGGAAACATTACCATCAAAATTAAAAACAGTAAAGAACCCATTGTTGGCGGTTATGGATTTGGAGTGCGCAGCCGAATACTCGGCTATTTTATCCGCGCAGATTATGCCTGGGGAATAGAAGATGGCAGAGTATTGAAACCGTTATTATATGTTTCACTGAGCTTGGATTTTTAAGATGGAAAAACTGAACGAAAAAAATTTATCATTCAAAACTATGGACGTAAATACTGTTCTGATATTGCTTACAATCGGTTTATTTGCCGGGTTGCTCAGCGGATTTGTAGGTGTTGGTGGAGGAATAATTATTGTTCCGGGCTTGATTATATTTCTCGGATTTTCGCAACATACTGCACAAGGAACCAGCCTTGCGTTATTGATGTTGCCTGTTGGAGTTTTAGCGGTGATGAATTATTATAAAGCGGGACATATCAGTTTTCATGCTGCTTTTGTGATTGGCATCGCATTTATTCTTGGTGCTTTTTTAGGTTCAAAAATTGCAATTGGTATTGACCAGAATATTGTGAAAAAAGTTTTTGCTGTTTTTATGATTTTGGTTGCATTGAAATTTTTGTTCGGAAAATAATCCGGTGAAAGAAAAAATAAAATCCCTTTCCGATAAATATTTCAGTGAAGTTGTAGCACTTCGCAGGCATTTGCATGCCAATCCTGAGTTATCTTTTGTAGAATACAACACTTCTGCTTTTGTCTGTTCCAAATTAGACGAATGGGGCATACCTTATAAAAACGGAATTGTAAAAACCGGGATAGTTGCGCTGATTGAAGGAAGAAATCCTGCAAAAAAAATAATTGCGCTTCGTGCAGATTTAGATGCATTGCCTATAAAAGAAGACAACAACAAAGAATATATTTCAAAAAATGTTGGCGTTATGCATGCTTGCGGACACGATGTACATACCTCATCATTACTAGGCGCTGCAAAAATTCTGAACGAGTTGAAAAATGAATTTGAAGGAACTGTGAAACTGATTTTTCAGCCGGGAGAAGAAAAACTTCCGGGTGGTGCTTCGCTGATGATTAATGCGGGTGTGCTTCAGAATCCAAAACCGGAAAGCATTTTTGCGCAGCATGTTTTTCCAAGTATGGAAACAGGCAAAGTTGGTTTCCGTCCGGGAATGTATATGGCATCCACAGATGAAATTTATATTACTGTAAAAGGCAAAGGCGGACATGCTGCTATGCCAGCAAATTATGTTAATCCATTACTAATTGCGTCAAAACTTTTGGTTGCACTGCAATCTGAATTTATGGATGAGAAAACGAGAAATATTCCTAATATTCCAACTGTGCTTGCTTTTGGTAAAATCACAGGAATGGGTGCTACTAATGTAATTCCTGATGAAGTGAAGATTGAAGGAACATTCAGAACAATGGACGAAAAATGGCGTGATGAAGCCCATGAAAAAATGAAAGACATTGCTGCAAAAGTATTTGCAGAGAATGGAGGCAGCGGTGACTTCAACATTATGAAAGGCTATCCTTTTTTAGTTAATGATGAAACGCTGACCAACAATGCAATTGCAAACGCAAAAGAATTTTTAGGAGATGAAAATGTAGAATTGCTTGATCTGCGTATGACAGCAGAAGATTTTGCTTTTTATTCACAACACATTCCTGCTTGTTTCTATCGCCTCGGAACAGGAAATAAAAAACTTGGAATTACCAGCGGAGTGCATACTTCAACATTTGATATTGATGAAGAAGCGCTGAAAACAGGAATGGGTTTAATGGCCTGGCTCACTCTCTGCGAACTTAAATAAACCGCCTGTGTGCACAGCAACAATCGTTGCGCCTTTTTGGAAATAATTCCTCTTTATCAAATCAAAAACCCCGAACATCATTTTTCCGGTGTACACAAAATCAAGCGGAATATTTTGGTTTAATTTAAAGTCAGAAATGAAGTTCTGAAGTTCTTCATTCTTTTTTGCATAGCCTCCGAAATGATATTCCGTTTGTAATTCAAAATTTGTTTTTGATGGCACTAACTTTTCAATTTCATTTGTCAAAAACTCCCCTCCTTTCAAAACCGGAAAACCAATTGCTTCTTGGTTCTCATTCAACGATGAAATAATTCCTGCAATGGTTCCGCCTGTGCCAACTGCGCAAGAGATATAATCAAACGGAATATCAATCAATGAAATGATTTCAGCACACCCTTTTACTGCCAATTCATTTGTTCCGCCTTCAGGAAGCAGATAATATTCATCCTTAATATTGAACTCTTTTTTGCGGTATTCTTCTCTTGAAACAAACCGCAATTCCATCCCACAATATTTTGCAAACTGCAAAACGGAATTATCATTTTCATTTAACTCTTCGCCACGGATTATTCCAATCGTTTTAAACCCGAATTCTTTTCCTACAGCTGCAGTTGCAACAATGTGATTAGAGTATGCTCCGCCAAAAGTGAGCAACGTATTTTTGCCTTTTCGTTTTGCTTCTTCTAAGTTATATTTCAGCTTGTACCACTTGTTTCCACAGATGAACGGATGAACCAAATCAAGCCGCAAAATAAACAAGTTGAGTTGATGAAAATCCAACAACTCATCGTTGATTTTTTGAAGCGGAATATTTTTTATTTCAGGGAACAAGGAAAAATTTCAGACCGTAAAGTTGAAAAAAGCCTTTGAATTGTTGTTACTTTGCAAAGATGGCTGACGATTATTCTTCCAAACCAAAACTTGACCCCGAGGATTTTTATTACAGTCCCGAAGGCTATATTATTTTTACAGAAAAATATCACCTGAAACGTGGTTATTGCTGCAAAAGTGGGTGCAAACATTGTCCTTATAATTACAATCCGAAAACAGGAAGATTTGACAAAGAGAAAAAAGATGACAACCAAAGAATTTAAGAAAATTATTTTGCAGGGAATTCCTGAAAAGCTTCCTGGGCCTAGGAGTTACGATACTTCTCTGAACCATGCTCCAATACGCAAAGACATTCTTTCTGCCGAAGAAAAAAAATTGGCAGCAAGAAATGCTCTGCGTTATTTTCCTAAAAAATTTCATGCAGTTCTTGCCAAAGAATTTGCGGATGAACTGAAAAAACACGGACGGATTTATATGTATCGCTTTCGCCCTGATTACAAGATTTTTGCGCGACCACTTTCTCAATACCCTTTCAAATCAAAACAGGCCGGAGCAATTATGCACATGCTTTCCAATAATCTGGATTATGCAGTAGCACAGCATCCGCACGAGTTGATTACGTATGGTGGAAACGGTTCGGTATTTCAAAACTGGGCGCAGTATTTACTGACTATGAAATACCTGGCAGAAATGACGGATGAGCAAACCTTGGTGATGTATTCCGGTCATCCGCTTGGGTTATTTCCATCGCATAAAGATGCGCCTCGTGTTGTTGTTACCAACGGCATGATGATTCCTAATTACAGCAAACCCGATGACTTGGAAAAGTTTAATGCTCTTGGCGTAACCCAATATGGACAAATGACTGCAGGCTCATTTATGTATATCGGTCCGCAAGGCATTGTACACGGCACAGCGATTACAATTTTAAATGCAGGTAGAAAAATCAGCAAAGGGAAAACGGAACTTGCCGGAAAAGTTTTCGTGTCTTCTGGTTTAGGTGGAATGAGCGGTGCACAACCCAAAGCCGCTGTTATTGCAGGAGCAATTGCTGTAATTGCAGAAGTAAATCCTAAAGCCATTCACACACGCCACTCGCAGGGTTGGGTAGATGAAGTTTATAATGATTTGAACAAACTGATTTCGCGAATTGAAACTGCGCGAAAGAAAAAACAATCGGTTTCACTTGCATACAAAGGGAACATTATTGAGTTATGGGAGAAGTTCGCAGAGAAGAAAATAAAAATTGAAATCGGTTCTGACCAGACTTCATTACACAACCCTTATTCGGGCGGATATTATCCTGCCGGACTTTCGTTTGAAGAAGCAAATAAAATGATGGCTGAAAATCCTGAACAATTTAAAAAGGAAGTTCAGAAATCATTGGTTCGTCATGTAAATGCAGTAAATAAAATGGTGAAAAACGGAATGTATTTCTTTGATTATGGAAATGCATTTTTGCTGGAAGCAAGTCGTGCAGGTGCTGATATTTTAAAACTGGATGGTAAGTTCAAATATCCTTCCTACGTGCAGGATATTATGGGTCCCATGTGTTTTGATTATGGTTTCGGCCCTTTCCGTTGGGTATGCACTTCAGCTAATCCAAAAGATCTGGAAAAAACCGACAAAATAGCGACTGCTATTCTGGAAAAAATTTACAAAACCGCTCCGAAAGAAATCAAACAACAACTTTCCGATAACATTCATTGGATAAAAGAAGCACAGAAAAATAAACTGGTTGTTGGTTCACAGGCGCGGATACTCTATGCTGATTCAGAGGGCCGAATAAAAATTGCTGAAGCATTTAATAAAGCAATCAAAGCAAAAAAGATTTCGGCACCTGTTGTGTTGGGGCGCGACCATCACGATGTTTCAGGAACCGATTCGCCTTTCAGGGAAACTTCCAATATTTATGACGGCTCGCAATTTACGGCTGATATGGCTGTGCAAAATTTTGTGGGCGATGCTTTCAGGGGAGCCACATGGATTTCACTGCATAACGGGGGCGGAGTTGGCTGGGGTGAGGTGATAAACGGTGGTTTTGGATTGGTTTTAGATGGCTCAAAAGATGCAGGCAGGCGCTTAAAAAGCATGTTATTCTGGGATGTAAATAATGGAATTGCCCGCAGAAGCTGGGCAAGAAACAAAGAAGCGATGTTTGCTATTGAGCGGGAAATGAAAAGAAGTAAAGGACTGAAAGTAACCCTGCCCAATCTGGTGGATGAGGAATTATTACAAAAGCTCTTTTAACTCATTTTCAATCGTTTCGGGCAAAACTGAAAAAAACTCACCCTATTTCATAACTTTTTCAGGGATTTAAGGTAAAACACCTGCTTCTGAGATTAAATATATTCTATCGTTCAACTGTTATCTTATGGTTGTTTGTCAGAAATTATTGAATAATTTAAGGACTTTAGTATATTTGCGTTGCTTTAACATAAAAACAAACAGAACAATTTAATACCATGAACAAAGTCTATTCTCTGTTAACCGTTCTTGCTCTTTCAGTATTATCCGCTTCAGCCGGAGTAATTGTACTCGAAGGAAATTACCAGGGCAAAAATATTTATGTACAAAATCCTTTTGCCAGTTCTGGTGTCGGTTTTTGTGTGTATGAAGTAACCATTAATGACCAAACCACTACAGACGAGATAAACTCAAGCGCATTTGAAATTGATTTTTCGTTTTTTCAACTGGCTTTAGGTTCAAAAGTAGAAGTGAAAATTAAATATAAAGATGACTGCAAACCAAAAGTGTTGAATGCTGAAGTTCTGAAACCAATGGCTACATTTGATATTGATGCATTAGCAGTAAGTAAAGAAGGTGTCCTGATTTTCAATACTAAAAACGAAACAGGAAGCCTACCTTATACTGTTGAACAATTCCGTTGGAACAAATGGGTGGATGTAGGAACTGTTCAGGGAAAAGGTTCTCCGGATATAAACAAATATGAATTTCAGATAGGAACCATTCACTCGGGCGAAAATAAATTCCGCCTGAAACAAGTGGATGCAAGCGGAAAACCACGTTATTCAATCGAAACAAAATATAAAAGCCCGCTGCCTCCTGTGACCTTTAACGATGCAGGTAAAAAAGTAAGCACCAGCGTTTCTTTCTCTGACAAAACCATGTACGAGATTTTCAATGCCTACGGCAATATTGTTCAGAAAGGCATTGAAAAGAGCGTTGATGTTTCTAAACTTGATAAAGGAAGCTATCAGGTGAATTTTGATAACACCTTTGGTGAGTTCAAAAAATAAGCTCACTAAAATTTAAACAAAAAGCCAGTCCAAAAAAGGATTGGCTTTTTTGTTAAACAGAAATGGAAAAAATAGAACACATCGGTATTGCCGTAAAGAACTTAGCAGAAGCAGAAAAAACCTACACTGCCTTGCTTGGCGTTGCACCTTACAAACGCGAGGCTGTGGAAAGTGAGCATGTGACTACTCTGTTTTTTAAGGTTGGAGAAACCAAAATTGAACTATTGGAAGCCACTTCACCTGAAAGTGCAATCGCAAAATTTATTGAAAAGAAGGGCGAAGGAATTCATCACCTTGCTTATGCTGTAAGTGACATTCATGCTGAAATGGAACGCCTGAAAGAGCAAGGATTTGTTCTGCTGAATCAAGCCCCAAAAAAAGGAGCTGACAATAAACTGATCTGTTTTGTTCACCCAAAAAGTGCGGGAGGTGTTTTAACTGAGCTTTGCCAGGAGATAATTTAACTAGAACAGTTCAAGAATTGATTCCCCGGGCTGCAAATGGTAGGCTGTAATTCCTGCTTCCCTCGCGCCTTCAACGTGCTGAATTGAATCGTCAATAAATATGGTTTCGGAAGCAATGAGCTTATTTTCACTCAACACCAATTCAAAAATTTCGCGGTCGGGTTTGCGCATTCCAATTTCAAAAGATAAATATTGCTTTTCAAAAATTTCATCAAAAATCATTTTGCAAAAGGTTTGCTTCAGATAGGCTGAGTAAGCCCGATAGTGGATGATATTGGTATTGCTTAATAGAAAGAGGCGGTAATTGGTAGAGAGTTGTTTCAGTAACTCAATACGCTGCACAGGCAAATCAAGTAGCATGGCGTTCCAGGCATTATCTAAGTCTGCATCTGAAACCTGTTGATTGAAATAGGCTTTCAATTCCTGTCGGAATTGTTTGGGCGTAACAGTTCCTGTTTCCAGCCGGTCAAAAAGACGGCTTTGTTTTGCCTGCGAATATTTCTCATCAAAATCTTTGAGGCCTAATTTTTTAAATGCCCCGGCAGTGAGTTTATAATCAATGTTTAGTATCACTCCTCCAAGGTCGAAGATGATGTTCTTGATATTATTTTGTAGGGGAAACATATTTTGCATATTGGGTGCAAATTTATACTTTCGCGTCCCTTTCTGCTAATAGAAAGGATTTTAGGGCCCATAGCTCATTCGGTTAGAGCAACAGACTCATAATCTGTGGGTGCCTGGTTCGATCCCAGGTGGGCCCACCAAAAAAAGCTCCTTAAAGGGGCTTTTTTGTTTTTACAAAAGGGCTAAAGCCCTAAAATAGTTTTCGTTCCCTTTAAAATCCACGACCTGAAGGTTGTGGCAACTATTAAAAATCCATCTCCATAGAATCACCCTGTCTTTTCTGATTTCTCTTTTTGAAGAGCGATGCATCCTGCTCGCCAAAGTTGTAGGAAACGGTGAAACGCAAAAAGCGCGTTTCTCTTCTGCGCGAAACTTCCTGTATATAATAAGGTGTATCGTAGCTTGCACCCCAACGTCTGGTATTGAAGGCATCATTCAGCGTTAAGTTAAAATTCCATTTTTTCTTAATGCTTTTGCTCACCGTAAAATCAACCGAATATTGCGGTATCATGGTTCCCTGCAAAATAATTTTTGGTGATTCGTATCTGCCGTTTGCCTGTAGTGTAAAATCCTTTGGGAGGCGATACGAGATATTTGCCTTTGCATCCCAGTTGAAGCCGCTGTTTTGGGTTAATCCGTCTGACGAACTCAGCGCAACATAAGAAATATTCCCGCCAAGGGTTATGTCCAGCGGCTTGATGAGCGTAAGTTTCAGCGAATTGTCCCAGCCGTAAGTAAAACTGCTTTTGCCGTTTACAAAGGTGTTTACAAGAATGAGCGAATCGATTTCAGAAGGATAGGCCACATTGGTAATCGGGTTTTCGGTGAGCTTAAAATAAAATGAGCAGAGCAGATTAAATTCTTCGTTCCAGGGATTGTAATTCAGTTCGCCCATGTTAGTGAATTCAGGTTTCAGGGTTGGATTTCCGATGCGGTAGTTTTGTCTATCAGCGCCCATGATAAAAGGATTGAGTTGGAAAAAATTCGGGCGATTTAATTTGCGCGAAAAGTTCAACTGCACATCCTGATTTTTTGCAACTTCTTTGGTAAAATATATTCCCGGAAAAATAGAGTTCAAAATATTAGAAGCCGAGGAAGGATAGGAATACGAGAACGCGAGGTCGCGATCTTTTATGGTGCCTTTGTAATACGATTGCTCGAAGCGGAAACCCACCTGATATCTGATGTTCCACCACATTTTGCTCATGTAGTTGATGTAGGCGGCATTGATTAAATCGTCAATATAATAGTCGTTGCTCAGGATAGTGTCTTTCTCATAACTATCGGTGGGGAACACATAATTTTCAGTGAAATTGAAGGAGGTGTAGGGCTTGTAGTAACTGCGGATTCCTGCTTCCAGTTTCGAATTTTCGGTGAGCGGGTTTACATAATCCACCTGAAAAATATATTGGTTGGAAATGGAGCCTCCATCGTTGCGCTGTATTTCGGGGGTTTCAGGGCTTTGCAGACTATCATAGCTATTAGTGGTAAACACATAATCGCGCGCTGAGTTGGAGTAGTTGTAGCTGGCATCAATGGTAAGTTCCTCGCCTTTTTTAGGAAAGGTGTGTTTGAAAAATGCCGATGCCGTATAGTTATAGTGATTATTAAGCTGTACATTGTTGCGACTGCCGGTTTCGGTTATCACGTTTTCGGAATTGGCATAGGTGAAGAGTTGTTCGTCATCCGAATCATTGAGGCGGTAGGAAAAATTTCCGGAAAGCGTGAGCAGGTTGCGGTTATTGAGGGTTATGTCAAGCCCCAAACGCGCCATGTGGTTCACGCCTTGCTCATCATTCACGTTATCCTGATTGAAATAACTTGTAGGACTGTTATTGTAAAGATTGGTGCGGTAGGTATAGCCTTCGTTATAATTACGCGAAGAGTTAAAACTGTAAGAAGCTGAAAAATTAATAGGTTTTTGGCGAATGCTGATACTGCCCGTTGCATTGTAGCGGCTGTTGGTTCCTATGCCTGCCGAAATAGTTCCGTTGTAGCCGGGTTTGCGGTTTTGTTTCATCACAATATTTAAAATTCCGCCCGAGGTAGAGGCATCAAATTTTACGGATGCATTGGTGATTACCTCTACTTTATCCACCTGGTCGGCTGGTATCTGATCAAGCGTTAAGGTGGTTGGTCTTCCGTCAACATACACCTGTGTGCCGCTATTGCGCAGGGTGGCATTGCCATCTGCATCAACGCTAACGCTGGGTATGTTTTTCATAATGTCGGAAGCAGTGCCTCCTTTGGTTGAAATATCCTTGTCCACATTATACACCTTGCGGTCTATGCTCATAGTCATGGTGCTTTTTTCTTCTCCTATCACCACCTCGTTCAACACTTTTGAATCCTGTTCCATTTTCAGGTTGCCCATATCCACTTCCATGTTTTGCATGTTAAGGGCAACTGTTTGTTCAAGGGTGAGGTATCCTATGAAACTGATTTTTATTTTCAGGGGAATGAGCGGAAGTTTTTCCAACGAAAAATCACCGTTTTGTTTTACCAAAGAACCCGAAATAATGCTGTCGTTTTTCAGCGAAGTTGCTGTTACCGAAGCAAACTCAACGGGTTGTTTGGTTTTGGAATCAAGAATACGACCGTAGATTTTTCCGATTGCGGGGGGCTTGCCTTGGGGTTTTTGGGCGTAGGAAGTTAGAAGCTGGAAGTTGAAAGTTAGAAGTAGGAGAAAGAGTAGTCGAGAAAAATTCATCTTTATAAGAAACAGCAGAGGAATAGAAATATTTACTGTTTCAGATTATAGAATTATGGAAAATGTGTATAAATATCTTTGCGATGGTCAAAGGCAACGAAGTAGATTAATTCTTTATCCATTAGTTGCAATCCGATTCGGTAATCACCAATTCTAATGCGATAAAAGGAACTATACCCTTCCATCTTTTTCAGATTTTTCACCTGTGTTAATTCCTTTGCCGCCTCAACATCTTCAATAGCTTTGGCAATGGAGTTTTTAAGTTGCTTATCGCGTAGTTTTTTTAAATCTTTAAGAAATGATTTTTTGAAAGCAATTTTCATTTACCAAGTGCCTT
The DNA here is from genome assembly GCA_947479755.1 of Bacteroidota bacterium. Classification (GTDB taxonomy): domain Bacteria; phylum Bacteroidota; class Bacteroidia; order SXHM01; family SXHM01; genus SXHM01. Next base: position 27,476 of record CANKAM010000022.1, on the reverse strand, counting down.
CATAATTTCTTTGCGACTTACATCTGCTGTTTTCATTCCCGCTTCAATCTTTTTGGCAAGATGCCAGTCTTCAACTTCTGCGCGGGTAAGCGTGCGTGTATTCATGCCCATTTTTTTGGCCAAAGCAAGCAATAAACTCATGTCTGCTTTTTTATCTGCGTTAATTATAACTGTTTCCATTTTGTAATTTTTTACAAATATACGGGTTTCAATTTCAATGATACACAGTCGTAATACTCCTACTCTACCCGCGTTATAAGCCAACCCGATTTTGGTTGTAATGCTTTTTCGCATACAAATTTTCACTTTGTTTTTTCTTCCACTCTGCGGCATAGGTAGGCGGGGGTTGCAGATTTCCACTTCCATTCGTGTGATTCAATCAGCATTATTTCACCCTGTTTGATGTTCATTAACATGGTGCGGACTATACCTTGTTTTTGCATGGGGCGGGTAACAAAAGTGGCTTTTTCTTCGGGCGTAAGTTTTTTCATTTCCGATAATGGTTTTTGTTTTACGTGCTGTTTGTTGCTGCAAAAGTAATAAAGTTCAGCATTTTCTACAATAAGCGTTCAGTTATGTAGAAACTGGCTTCCTTCATGTGGAAAGGACTTACAGATAAGTGGAAAGGAGCTTCCTTTACGTGGAAAGGAGTTACAGATATTTGGAAAGGACTTATTTTTATATAGAATAAATATACAAATACGTAGAATAATCGTACAGTATCGTAGAGTGAATGTACCTTTAAAAAGAAAGAATATGCCTTTCTATAGTGCGAAGTGCCCTTTTTCAGGTAAACACGAAAATTGAGGGTAAATAAGTAAACGTTCTTATTAAGAAACCAGCGTCCCAACCTTCTCCCCTTCCACCACTTTTAAAAGTGTTCCGGGTTTGTCCATGTTAAAGACAATGATAGGCAACTCGTTTTCTTTGCAAAGTGTGAATGCAGTAAGGTCCATTACGTTCAAACCTTTTGCATATACATCATCAAAAGAAATGGTGTCAAACTTGGTTGCTGATTTATCTTTTTCAGGGTCGGCTGAGTAGATGCCATCCACGCGGGTGCCTTTTAAAACTACATCCGCTTCAATTTCTATGGCGCGTAATGATGCCGCTGAATCTGTGGTGAAGTAAGGGTTTCCTGTTCCCGCACCAAAAATAACAACACGCCCTTTTTCAAGGTGGCGCACCGCTCTTCTGCGGATAAATGTTTCTGCAATCTCTTCCATTTTTATGGCAGTAAGCAAACGCGTTTGCATTCCTTTTCCCTCCAATGCAGACTGCAAAGCCATGCTGTTAATTACTGTTGCAAGCATTCCCATAAAATCACCCTGCACACGATCCATCCCACCTTCAACTGCTTGTATACCTCTGAAAATATTTCCTCCGCCAATTACAATTCCAATCTCAACACCTTTATCGGCAATCTCTTTTATCTCTGTTGCATATTGAGCCAAACGATTGTTGTCAATACCAAACTGTTTGTCGCCCATCAATGATTCACCGCTTAGTTTCAGAAGTATTCTTTTGTATTTCATTCGGTTTTTTGGGTTTTGGAAATTTAAGGTCAAAAAAAAGAGAGAATTAAAATTCTCTCTTTTTTAGTTTTTATGATTTTATCACTTTGCCAGTGAAATGCGCTTGAAGCCTGTTGCTATCAAACCTTTCTCGGTTTCGTCAAGGTATTGGCGAATTGATTTTTTGTTGTCTTTAATAAACTCCTGGTTTAACAAGGTGCTTTCTTTGTAGAATTTGTTCAGTTTACCTAAAGCAATTTTCTCCAGCATCTCTTCAGGTTTACCTTCAGCACGTGCCTGCTCTTTTCCGATTTCAATTTCGCGCTCTAAAGTTTTTGCATCCACATCGTCTTTGTCCAAAGCAACAGGAGCCATTGCAGCAACCTGCATCGCTACATCTTTTGCAGCTGCATCAATTGCTTCGCTTCCGCTTTTATTGAAACCAACAATAGTAGCTACTTTATTTCCCGGGTGATTGTAAACCACCACCTTTTCTGCATCTACTTTTTCGTAGGCAGACAATTCAATTTTCTCACCGATTTTGCCAACCTGCTCAGTAACTCTTGCCTCAACAGTTTCTCCGTTTAAATCAAGCGCTTTCAATTCATCCAATGTAGCCGGATTTTTTTCAATTGCTAAATCCAGAATAGAAGTTGTGAAAGCAACGAACGCATCATTTTTCGCCACGAAATCTGTTTCGCAGTTCAAAACAACTAATACTCCGCGCTTGCCGTCAGTTGTTGTTTTTCCTATTACTACACCTTCTTTTGCATCACGGTCTGAGCGGTTTGCCGCTACTTTTTGACCTTTTTTGCGAAGGTAATCCACCGCCTCTTCAAAATTTCCGTTTGCTTCTGTTAATGCTTTTTTGCAATCCATCATGCCCGCTCCTGTCATCTGACGAAGCTTGTTCACATCTGCTGCTGATATTGGTGCTATTGTTGACATTTTATTATTTGCTTTTTACTGACTTAGGGATTGCTACTTGGCTAACCCCTAACTCCTAATTCCTGTTTTAATTATGCTTTTGCTGCCGGTCTGCGTGCTCCTGGTCCTCCTGAAGATGGTCTTCTGCTGCCCGGTTTGCGAGTAAGTCCTGGTTTTCCGCCTTCTTCTGTTCCTTCAGCTTTTGCATATTTGTTTGTTTCTGTTCCTTCTTCACCTTCCTCGCCCTCATCATCTTTGTCTTTAGAAACTTTACGTTCTTCAAGACCTTCAATAATTGAGTTAACAACAGTTGAAACAATCAGTTCAATTGATTTTGAAGCATCATCGTTTGCAGGAATTGCAAAGTCAACCAAGTTAGGGTTTGAGTTTGTATCCACAATAGCAAACGTTGGTATGTTCAAACGTTTTGCTTCTGCCACAGCAATATGTTCTTTAGAAATATCAACGATGAAAAGTGCTGCAGGAAGACGGCTCAGGTCAACAATGCTGCCTAAATCTTTTTCCAGTTTCTCGCGCTGACGGGAGATTTGCAGTTTTTCTTTTTTAGAAATGGTATCAAATGTTCCGTCAGTTGTCATGCGGTCAATTGTTGCCATTTTCTTCACCGATTTACGGATAGTGGCAAAATTAGTCAGCATTCCACCGGGCCAACGCTCGGTAACAAAAGGCATGTTCACTCTTTTTGCTTCGCGGGCTACAATTTCTTTTCCTTGTTTTTTAGTAGCTACGAACAGAACTTTTTTGCCTGATTTTGCAATTTGCTTAACAGCAGCTATTGCTTCAGCAAGCTTTGCAGTTGTTTTGTTCAGGTCAATAATATGGATACCGTTTTTCTCCATGAAAATGTAAGGAGACATAGCAGGATTCCATTTTCTTTTGAGGTGTCCGAAGTGAACACCTGCATCCAGCATTTCTTTTGTTGATGGTAATGACATTTATCTGATTTAGAATTATTATTAAATAGTGTTGATTAACGTTTGCTGAACTGGAAGCGTTTTCTCGCTTTCTTCTGTCCGAATTTTTTACGCTCAACCATACGTGGGTCACGGGTCATAAGACCTGCAGCGCGTAAAGTTGGTTTATTTTCGGCATTGTATTCAACCAGTGCACGTGCAATTCCAAGACTGATAGCTTCTGCCTGCCCTGTAATTCCGCCACCTTCAACAGTAACTGTTACATCAAAGTCAGTTGCTGAGTTGGTAAGTGCCAACGGTTTTGTAACCGAAGTTTGCAAAGTTGTAATAGGAAAATAAAGTTTGTAATCTTTATCGTTTACCACAATGTTTCCTTTTCCTTTTTTCAGGTAAACACGGGCAACAGCCGTTTTTCTTCTTCCGAGAGCGTTGATGACTTCCATACTTATCTTATAGTATTAATGTTGATTTCTTTAGGTTGTTGTGCTTGGTGATTGTGTTCGCTTCCAGCAAAAACGTGAAGGTTTTTGTTGATGGCACGACCCAATTTGTTTTTAGGCAACATACCATAAACCGCTTTGGTAATTACTTCCGAAGGATTTTTCGCAAACAATTCACGTGGTGTTGTGAAACGTTGTCCACCCGGATAACCTGTGTGACGCACGTATTCTTTATCGTCCAATTTTGCTCCGCTCAACACAACTTTTTCTGCGTTGATAACAACAACGTTATCACCACAATCCATGTGAGGAGTGAAATTGGTTTTATGTTTTCCGCGAATAAGAATGGCAAGTTGAGATGCCAAACGTCCGAGCGTTTGTCCTTCGGCATTTACCAAAACCCAATTTTTGGTTGCCGTAGCCTTATTGGCTGAAACGGTTTTGAAACTTACTGAATCCACTGTTTATTAATGTTTTAGCTGTTAATTTTTCAATACTCCCCTAAAAAGGGGCTGCAAATGTAAAACTAATTTTCAAATTTCAACAAGAAAGTGTTGATAATTTTATGATTACCCTGATTTGAAGCCTAAACCGCTTGTTTTCTATTTGTTTACATACTTTTTGGTTTTTATAATTTAGCTACTACATTTGAACCAAAATACATAGACATGAAAAAATATTTACTCCTCATTCTAACCTTCTCGCTTTCTAACTTTCTAACTTTAAAAGCACAAAATTGTGCGGATTGCCGCTACATCTCCCCCGTTTTTGATTCTGTAACAGTTGAAACCGTTCATTTCGGTAAATCTGTAACCATTGATGGCGATACGATGCAGCTTTACATGGATATTTACCAACCTTATGGCGATACGCTTTCTGCAAGACCAGTTTTACTTTTTGCTTTTGGCGGTGGCTTTGTGCAGGGAAGTCGTGAAGACTGGTATGTAGTGGAAGTATGCAAACAGTTTGCAAAAGCAGGATATGTATGTGTTTCACCCGATTACCGCACAGGTATTGACTATGGTGAAATTCTTGCTTTGCAACACATGCGTATTTTCTTCCGTCCCATGCAGGATATGCGCGGCTGTATCCAACACCTAAAAGCAGATTATTCTGAGCTTGGAAACAACTACAATATTGATACAACTAAAATTTTTATCGGTGGGGCATCTGCCGGTGCAATCACTGCTTTAATGACCCAGTATTGCGATAAAGAATCTGAAATGGCACAGATGGGTGACATAAGCGCATTGGATGATTTAGGTGGTTTTTACAGCAGTAGCGGATTTTATCCGAACTATAGCTGGACCGGTGTAGCAGTAATTAATGTAGCGGGCGCGCTTATTGATGCCGGCTGGATTGAAGCCGGTGATATTCCGGTAATTTCTGCTCATGGTGATGCCGATGCAATTGTGCCTTATAAATATGGAGGCTTCGGAGGAATTTCATTCGGCTTTTTTGACCTACAGGGAAGTTTTGTGGTGGATTCAATGGCAACTACAAAAGGCGTTTGCAGCTATTTATATACTATGGCAGGGCAAAACCATCCTTCAGATACAATGGGTATTGAATACATTAAAAGTGTGGTTCACAGAATTGCTTTACGCGCACATGCTGTATTAATGGGGCGTTCATTCTGCTGCCCATTAAACGTTGATATTGAAGGCGACACCTTGCATGTCTGGACCGACCAGGCACTTGTTCCCGCTACGCTTATTTCTTCCGTTTCAGGCGATAGTGGCAACGCTGTTTTACAGTGGTGCAGCGTACCTTGTCAGTTTACCGGTACTGATGAAGAAATCAGCTTTACTCCCGATACGAGTTTAGGATATGTAGCTGTAATGGTTTCTGAAGACGGCTGCGAAGCATCTGACCTTTATATTGTAACAGACACTTCAATAACAGAGTCAATCAATGAATTTTTCCCTTTAGTTGATTTCTCGGTTTATCCGCAACCTGCATCAACGCAAATAACAGTTAGTGCTGAATTAGCTGAAAACAAAAGCCGGCCAGTAGTTGTTGAGGTATTCACCATAAAAGGACAAAAAGTTTTTGCACAACAATTTCCGATAACTAAAAAACTTCAGGTTACAATCGAAACAACAGAATTACCTTCCGGCAATTACTTGTTAAGATTACGATCCGATGACGAAATTTTAGGAGTAAAGAAAATTGTTCTGATAAGGTAAGCTTTAAAAGTTCTATCTTTGCGACCTCTTAATGAGCGACTCAATAAAACACGAGTGCGGAATTGCACTCATCAGGCTGCTCAAGCCACTAGAATTTTACCGCGAAAAATACGGCACTGCCTTTTACGGGCTTAACAAACTGTATTTATTGATGGAAAAACAACACAACCGCGGACAAGATGGCGCGGGTGTTGCCACCATTAAATTAGATGTTGAGCCGGGAAGCCGCTACATTGCGCGCTACCGATCAAATGATGCACAACCTATTAAAGATGTTTTTTCGCAAATAAATAAACGCCTGGAGGAAGCGCAACTGAGCAACCCTGAGAAAATGAATGATGTTGCGTGGTTGAAAAAGAATATTCCTGTTGTTGCCGAAGTATTTCTTGGTCACCTGCGCTACGGCACTTACGGAGGAAACAGCATTGAAAGTTGTCATCCTTTTTTGCGTCAGAATAATTGGATGACTCGTAATTTGGTTGTTGCAGGAAATTTTAACCTCACTAATGTAGATGAACTTTTTCAGCAATTGGTTGATTTAGGTCAGCATCCGAAAGAAATGACCGACACCGTTACGGTGATGGAAAAAATCGGGCATTTTCTTGACGAAGAAAATGAAAATCAGTTCCGCAAATTCAAAGGAAAAGGATTTACTAATCAGGAAATCTCTGAAAACATTGGAGAAAATCTTGACCTGCAAGGCATCCTTACCGAATCGGCAAAACGTTGGGATGGCGGTTATGTAATGGCAGGATTAATAGGACATGGTGATGCGTTTGTTTTGCGCGATCCGAACGGAATTCGCCCGGCTTATTATTATCACGATGATGAAATTGCGGTGGTAACATCTGAACGCCCGGCTATGCAAACGGGTTTCAATATTCCGTTTGAAGCAATTAAAGAAATTACTCCCGGACATGCACTGATTATCCGCAAGAGCGGAAAGATTGGCGAATACATGATTCGTGAACCGGAAGAGCGTAAATCCTGTTCTTTTGAACGCATTTACTTTAGTCGCGGAAGCGATTCGGAGATTTATAAAGAGCGTAAACAGTTGGGCAGAAATATCTGCGAACGTGTTTTAGAAAGCATTGAATACGATACGAAGAACACTGTATTTTCATTTATCCCTAACACAGCCGAAACCGCTTTTTACGGAATGGTAAAAGGCATTGAAGCGTATCTCACGCAAGTGAAAGTGAAGAAGATAAAAGAGATGGGCAGCAACATTGATGCTGAAAAATTAGAAGACATTATTTCTCGCAGACCGCGCGTAGAAAAGATTGCGCTGAAAGATGCAAAGCTCCGCACCTTTATTACTGAAGATTCTGCGCGCGATGAATTGGTTGCTCACGTTTACGACATCACTTACGGAACTATCCGTGCAGGAATTGATAATCTGGTAGTGATTGATGATTCGATTGTTCGCGGAACAACGTTGCGACAAAGTATTATCAGAATGTTAGACCGATTGCAACCGAAAAAGATTGTGGTTGTTTCTTCTGCACCTCAAATCCGTTATCCTGATTGCTACGGAATTGACATGGCTAAACTAGGCGACTTTGTTGCGTTCCGCGCAATGATTGCGTTGCTGAAAGAAAACTTCAAAGAGAACCTGATTGATGAAGTGTATGAAAAAGCAAAGGCGCAGATGGAACTTCCGAAAGAATCGAATATCAATTGCGTGAAAGAATTGTATCGCCAATTCACAGTGGAACAGATTTCCGATAAAATTGCTCAGCTCATTACACCTCCCGGAACTAATGCAAAAGTTGAAGTTATTTTCCAGTCGCTGGAGAACCTTCACAGTGCAATTCCAGGCCACACAGGAGATTGGTATTTTTCGGGTGATTATCCTACGCCCGGAGGAAATCGTGTGGTAAACAAAGCTTTCATAAATTTTATTGAAGGCAAAAATGTCAGGGCTTATTAAATCAATTTCGCCCTTAATCAAATTCAATTTACAATTATAAAAAGCGCATTAGCGCAAAAAAATATTCAATGTCAAAAAACAATAAACCAAACAAAGCAGTGGACGACAGTTCATTCGCAAAAGCCATATTAGAAGCATTAAGCAAGTCTTCTTCACGGGCATTAAACTATAAACAGATTGCTAAATCATTAGATATAAACGATGGTCCGGGCCGCAGCAAAATTGCGCACACGCTGAACCAGATGAAACTGAACGGAACAGTAAAAGAAATTGACCGCGGCAAGTTCAGACTGAAAGCAGCTTCGTCTTATTTTACCGGAAAAGTGGATATGACCTCTACGGGTGCGGGATATGTGATTTCACCTGACACGGATAAAGATATTTACATCGCTCCAAAACACCTGAAAACTGCGCTGCATGGCGATACTGTGAAGGTATATGTTCATGCCGTAAAGAAAGGTGAACGCTTACGCGGAGAGATTGTTGAAATCACAGCACGTGCTAAATCAAACTTTGTGGGAACAGTAAAAATCTCTGCAAAGTTTGCATTCCTGTTGCCTGATAATCCTAAGATGCCGGTTGACTTGTACATTCCGTTGACCGCATTGAATGGAGCAAGAGACGGAGAAAAAGCAATCGCAAAAATTACCGACTGGCCTGCAGGAGCAACTAACCCGTTTGGTGAGATTACCGATGTGTTGGGAATGCCCGGCAACAACGATACAGAGATGAACGCGATTTTGGCGGAGTATGATTTCCCGCTTTCGTTTCCAAAAAATGTGGAAGCAGATGCAGAAAGAATTTCAGATACCATCAGTCAAAATGAAATCAGCCAAAGGCGCGACTTCCGTGCTATAACTACTTTTACTATTGACCCCGTTGATGCAAAAGATTTTGACGATGCGCTTTCGTTGCGCAAACTCGAGAACGGGAATTACGAGATAGGCGTTCACATTGCAGATGTGAGCCATTACGTGAAACCCGGAACTGCATTGGATGATGAAGCAATTAAACGTGCCACCTCGGTTTACCTTGTTGACCGCGTTATTCCCATGCTTCCCGAAAAACTGAGCAACATGGTTTGTTCGCTTCGTCCGAAAGAAGATAAACTTACATTCTCTGCTGTGTTTGAAATGAATGAGGATGCTAAAGTTTTGAACCAATGGTTCGGACGCACGATCATTAATTCTGACAGAAGATTTAGCTACGAAGAAGCGCAGCAAGTGATTGAAACAGGCAAAGGAGATTTTTCTGACGAGATAAATTTATTAGACCGCCTTGCTAAAAAACTACGCGCAGAGCGTTTCAAACAAGGTTCAATTGCTTTTGAAAAAGCGGAAGTGAAATTTATATTGGATGAGAAAGGAAATCCAACCGGAGTGTATGTAAAGGAGATGAAAGACTCCAATAAACTGATTGAGGACTTTATGTTGCTTGCCAACCGCAAGGTTGCTGAGTTCATCGGCAAAACAGAAAAAGGACATAAAGAGCGCACGTTTGTTTATCGTATTCACGATAATCCTTCGCAGGAAAAACTGCAACAGTTTGTTGGGTTCATCGGCAAGTTCGGTTATTCTATGAAAACATCTTCGGGGAAAGAGACCGCTTTCTCCATGAACAAACTGATGAAAGATATTCACGGAAAAGGCGAGCAGAATGTGATTGAGCAGTTGGCTATCCGCACAATGGCAAAAGCGATTTACACCACCGAAAACATCGGGCACTACGGTTTGGCCTTTGATTTTTACACACACTTTACTTCACCCATCAGACGTTATCCTGATGTGATGGTGCATCGATTATTGCAACATTATTTGGATGGCGGATTTTCGGTGAACGAAGAGGAGTATGAAGAACAATGCGAGCATTCATCTGCTATGGAAAAGCGCGCTGCAGAAGCTGAGCGGGCATCCGTAAAATACAAACAGGTGCAATTCATGATGGATAAAACCGGACAAAAATTTGACGGAATTATTTCGGGTGTGACCGAGTGGGGCTTGTATGTTGAGCTGGCAGAAAACAAATGCGAAGGCATGGTTCGCCTGCGCGATATTGATGATGACTTCTACGTTTTTGACGAAGATAATTTCTGCATCACCGGGAACCTGAGCGGTGTGAAATACCAATTGGGAGATAAAGTTCGCGTGAAAGTAAAACGCGTGGATCTGGACAGAAAGCAGATTGATTTTCTGATGGTGCTGGAATAAATATTTCTTCCTTGCACACCCCGCAATTAATCTGTAAAATTGCGCGCTCAAAAATCCATCCTTGTTCTCTGCCAAAATAAAAGATTACGCTTCCTTCAGCAAACTACGCCTTGCATCGTTGGTGGTATTTTCTGCGCTGTGCGGCTATCTGATGGCTGCTGACAACACCAACTGGAAAGATTTAATTCTATTGCTTGTAGGCGGTTTTTTTGTCACAGGCTCTTCCAACGGATTTAATCAAATTATAGAGCGCAAGCCCGATGCGTTGATGAAACGCACCCAAAACCGTCCGCTTCCGCAAAACCGCATGAGCCTTCAGGAAGCAGTGATTGTGGCTTCGGTTATGGGTTTACTAGGAGTTATTTTGCTTTACCTTATTAATCCTCTGAGTGCTTTGCTCGGAGCAATTGCATTGTTTCTTTATACTGCCGTTTACACCCCGTTAAAAAAAGAAACTCCTTTTGCAGTTTTCATAGGAGCGTTTCCGGGTGCCATTCCACCAATGCTTGGCTACATTGCTTTTACAGGTGCTCTTGACCTGGAAGCATGGATTTTATTTGCCGTTCAGTTTATGTGGCAGTTTCCGCATTTCTGGGCTATTGCCTGGAAATTAGATGATGATTACAAGCTGGCAGGATTTAAAATGCTGCCTTCGGGCAACCGCGATAAAAGCAGCGCATACCTTATTTTGGTTTATACACTGATGATGATTCCGGCAAGTCTCCTTCCTTTGTTTTTCGGACTTTCGGGTTATATTTCAGGAGGAGTAATTCTTATTGCCGGAATAGGATTTTTAGTTCTGGCTATTAAACTTTTTAAAACGCTTTCACTACCAGATGCAAGCCGACTGATGTTTGCTTCGTTTATTTATTTGCCCGTGGTGCAGGTGGCTATGCTGATTGATAAATTATAAAATGGATATACAACTAACAGAAGAAAAAGAAAGAGCAGCCCGCTCAAAAAGAATAATGATGTGGTTGGGCGTAGTGAGCATTGTAATGATGTTTTCCGGTCTTACCAGCGGCTACGTTGTTTTGCAAGCTGATAATTACTGGGTAAAGTTTGATTTGCCTTACGGATTTTGGATTAGTACAGCAGTTATTCTTGCCAGCAGCGTTACTATGTTTCTTGCCATGCGCGCTGTTCGCAAAAACGAAACAAACAAAATAAAGTATTTCATAGGACTCACACTTGGGTTAGGTATTCTATTTATGGGCATGCAATGCAAAGCGTGGAGTCAGTTAATTTATCAGGGAAATTTTTTCGTGGGAAAAATATCTGACCTGAGAGGCGAATACGGTAAAGATTATGTGATTATGAACCAGGGAGCACAACTAAATTTTATTGATGGAAACTTTTATGCCGCAAGCGACAAATCACTTGCCGAGCCCCTGAACGAAAAGATCAATCACAAATTCAATACTGCAAGCGGATACCTTTATGTATTGACTGCACTGCATTTTGTTCACGTGTTTGTTGGGATTATTGTTTTACTGGTGGTTTTATTCAATGCTTACAGCAATAAATATTCATCCGAAAACCCTGTGGGAATGGAGGTTGCAAGCATTTACTGGCATTTTCTGGACGGCTTATGGGTCTATTTATTCTTTTTTCTACTTTTTATTCGCTGAAATATATTTATTCGTTAAACTTGCACCGTTTTTAAAAAATTCAAACCCTAAATAATAATATGTCTGCTCACGCTTCAACTCAACCAACAGATGTAAAAACCATATGGGGAGGTGGAACCTCTCCTTTCGGCATCAGCTACGGAAAAATGATGATGTGGTTTTTCCTGATGTCGGATGCATTCACATTTTCAGGATTGCTGACCGCTTATGGTTTCATGCGTCATAAATATCATGATGTTTGGCCTGTTGCCGGTGATGTTTTTACTCACTTCCCATTTTACAACGGACATATTGAGTTGGCCTATGTAGCCTTCATGACGTTTATCCTTATCGCCAGTTCGGTTACAATGGTGTTAGCCGTTGAGGCTGGTCACCGCATGGATAAAAAAGGAGTGATTATATGGATGTTTTTTACCATTATCGGTGGTGCCATTTTCGTTGGTTCACAGGCTTGGGAGTGGTATCACTTCATTCACGGAACAGAGCATGGTGCAGTTCGTGAGTTCATTAAAGACGGAGTTTGGGTAAAAGAAGTTTTTCACGGAGCCAACCTCAGAGTAAATGAATACGGCCATCCTTTGTTTGCTGATTTCTTTTTCTTCATCACAGGCTTCCACGGTTTTCACGTATTCAGCGGTGTATGCATCAACATCATCATCTTTATTGGTGTAATTAACGGCACATACCACAAGCGCGGACACTACGAAATGGTTGAAAAAACAGGACTATACTGGCACTTTGTGGATTTGGTATGGGTGTTTGTATTCACCTTCTTCTATCTGCTCTAAATTCTCAAATCTTATATCTAACATCTCAAATCTTAAAACATGGAAAGAGACGACATTTACGAATACTCCTTAGACACGCACCACGGAGAGGAGGAAGGAAAAAAAGTAAGAAAGAAAATTTACCAGGTATTGGGAATTCTTTCTGCCATTACCATTTTTGAAGTGGGAATGGGAATGAAGTTCTCGCGTGTTGAAAGCATGCAGGAAACGCTTAAATATCTATTCATTCTGTTAACCTTAGTTAAAGCTGCTTACATTGTTTTGGTGTTTATGCACCTTGGTGATGAGCGTAAAAATCTGCGTTGGATTGTTCTTGCCACTTACATAGTTTTGATTGGTTATCTTCTTTTTATCTGCCTCACCGAAGCAGTTTATGCAGGTGAACACAGAGCATGGGATCCCGTTGTTGAAGCCTTTAAATCTATTGTTGGTGGTGGCAGTGCGCATCACTAATTACTAACGTAAGTGTAACAAAGCCGCCCTGTATAAAGGCGGCTTTGTTGCGTAAAGAATAATCTATGAACCGAAAACTAAAAAAAGCACTCGTTCTCTTTTCGTTGCTTCTGCTGCCAACTATTTTATACCTGCTGCTTACCACAGGCAAACATAATTTTGTAAACCTTCCTTATCTGGTTACAGAAAGCGGTGACACTGCAAAAATTCCTCCCTTCAGTTTCACTAATCAGGACGGCAAAACAATTACCAATGCAGATTACAACGGCAAAATTTATGTAGCTGATTTTTTCTTCACTACCTGCCCGGGTATTTGTAAAATAATGACCGGAAATATGCTGCGGTTGCAAAAGGAGTTTAAGGATAACAAAGATTTTTATCTGCTCTCGCATACTGTAAATCCTGAGCGTGACACCGTTGAAACCCTGCGCAGATATGCACGCGATAAAGTTGCTGACACCCGCAACTGGAATTTTGTAACAGGAACAAAAGACTCTATTTACAAAATAGCAGAATCCTATTTTGCCAATGTTATGCCTGACAGTTTAGCTCCGGGCGGATTTTTGCATTCCGAATTTTTTATTCTGGTAGATAAAGAAGGGAAAGTGCGCTGTCGCAAAGAAGATGACGGAAACGTTAAAGCAGTGTATGACGGCACCAGCGAAGCAGATATGCGCAAGCTGATAGACGATATCAAGATACTGATTGCCGAGTACAATCTACAACTGAAAAAGAACAACAACGCTACTCCAAAAATTACAAAGAACAATGAGTGATAAATTTGTTTTCAGATTGGTAATGATCGTATCAATAGTAGTCTTTGCTGCTGTGATAATTCTCAACCGTAAAATACTTCCCGTTCCCGAAGTTATTCCGGCATTTGTTTACAAGCTGACAACTTTGAATGCGTTTATAAACGGCACCTGCACTATTTTACTGTTGCTGTCGCTTTATTTTATCAGGCAAGGGAATATTGCGCTGCATAAAAAGATAAATATTCTTACTTTTTTATTGTCTGCGATTTTCTTGTTGTCATACATTACCTATCATTGGATGGCAAAGGAAACAACCTACCCTGCTGACGCACCTTTGCGCACCGTTTATTTAACTATTCTTATCACACACATTATGCTGGCTGCTTTGGTATTGCCAATGGTGTTGCTATCATTTTATTATGGCTTAAGAAGTCAGGAAGCGGACGGGCAAGCCTATATTCAAAAGCATCGTAAACTAACTCGTTTTAGTTATCCTATCTGGCTGTACGTTACTACAACAGGAGTTATTGTTTACCTGTTGATTTCGCCTTATTACACGTTTTAAACATTGCGTATTTCGGATTTTAAATTGCGAATTACCAATAATCCGCAATTTAAAATTCGCATTTCGCAATACTAATACCCCGTCTTTGCGCTGCCGATGTTTTCAATCGGGTGCCAGGTAGTTTTTATTTCCTGAGTGTCTAAAATCAGATACGGATTTTCGTTCTCTGACTTGCTCCAGTCTTTGTTGTAGATAAAAACACGCTTTACATTCAATGAAGCATTTTCGCTCAGCAGTTTTATTTCTTCTTTATTGTTACGGCAGTAGATGATTGCATTTACATCCATGTGTGATGAAAAATGTTGCAGCAATTCTTTCGTATTTCCTGTCAGGATATTAACTACACCGCCCGGAACATCGGAGGTATTGATGACCTCTGCGAAGGTAACCGCACACAATGGTTTTGTTTCGGAGGCAAGAACCACGCAGGTATTGCCGCCTGCTATAATTGGAGCAATTACAGACACTAATCCGAGTAGTGATGTTTCTTCAGGTGCAATAACCGACACAACACCCGTTGCTTCCGGTACAGAAAAATTAAAATGTGATGATGCAACCGCATTTACAGAAGAAAATATCTGCATGTATTTATCACACCAACCTGCATAATAAACCAAACGGTCAATGGACAACACTACTTCCTGATCCGCCTGCTTTTTTGTGCTGCCTTGCTGAATTAGCTCATCAACAAACTGTGCTTTTCTACCTTCAAGCATTTCGGCAATGCGGTAGAGTATTTGCGAACGGTTGAACGCTGACTTGCCGCTCCAGCCGCCAAAGGCATTGCGTGCAGCTACCTCTGCATTACGGAAATCTTTTTTTGATGACAGGCAAATGTTTGCCTTCAATTTTGCAGGTTGGTAATATCTTCCACTTTCGGTGCGGGGGAACTGACCACCGATGAAGATTTTATAAGTTTTTAGGATTTCTGTGTGCGCCATTTTGTAAAACTACAAAATCTTTATTTCCACTCTACGGTTCTTCTGATGCAAATCTTCGCTGCACTCTACTCCGTCTTTGCATTGATTAAGCAATTTGCTTTCGCCATAGCCTTTGGGAACCATGCGTTTAGGATCAACTTTCTTAGTAACTAAATAATCATAACATGCTTGTGCGCGCCTTCCGCTCAGGTCATTGTTCGCAGCATCACTTCCGCGACAATCAGTATGAGCGCTGAGCTCAATTTTAATCTCAGGATGGTCATTCATAAACTCGGTAAGGCGGTCGAGAATAGGAAGGCTCTCAGGCAGCGGCTCGGCTTTACCAAATGCGAAATAGATGTTATCCAAATTCATAACCACATCTTTTTTGGCTTCCACTTCCAGACTGATTTCAAGCAGGGCAAGAATATCTTTCGGGTCGGTGAAGGCAGGTATTTCAACAGTTTTGGAGACATAGCCTTCTTTTGAGAAGGTAATGCTGTAACTCAGGTTAGGATAAAACTCAAGTGTCAGATTTCCTTTTGCATCAGTGGTTGTTTTTATTTCTTTTCCGTTTGATGCTACGCTGTGAACTGCTGCATTTGGTATGGCTTTCAAACTTACTTTGTCTTTTACCGTTGCATTTACAGTAAAGGGATACCAAATCTTTTTGAACGAATAGATTTTGTCGTATCCATGCTCATCGTCTCTATTGGAGGAGAGGTAACCGGTTTCGCCATCAGCATTAAATACGGCAGCAAAATCATCTTTGCTTGAGTTCATGCCTATGCCCATGTTTACCATTCCGGGTAGTTTGCCGGTAAGGTCTGTTGAGTAAATATCATATCCGCCAAAGCCGGTGAAACCATTGGATGCGAAGTAAAGTGTTCCCTTATTTTCGTGCGGGAACATTTCGTTGCCCGTTGAGTTGATGTTTTTGCCCATGTTCTCTGGTTTTCCGAAGCCGCCCACCACTACATTGTTGCGTTCCATTTTGTAAATATCGTAGCCGCCAAAGCCTCCGGGCATGTTGCTCACAAAATACAGTGTTTTGCCATCTGAAGAAATGCTGGGGTGCGTGCAACTATACTCAATGCTGTTTACGGGTAAAGGTTTTATGTTACTCCATACTCCGTTTACATTTTGTGCCACAAAAATCTGTAACACGTTCACGCCTTCTTTGCTTATTTTATTCTGGGTTTTGCGTTTGATGTTTACTTCTTCCTTTTCCGATGCATTTTTTGTGAAGTACATCCACTCACCACCTACAGACGGACTGCCTTCGTAGAACAAACTGTTCAGGTCTTTTTCGGTAAGCACCTGAGGGGCATCAAAATTTACACTGTCTTTTTTTGCTGCATATGCCAAATCATAAAACACGGTGTGGTCATTCACATTTAGTTCCTGTGGCGTGGCGAAGATGATACCATCTTTGTAAAGTGTTAAACCAAGGCTGCGGCCTCCGGTTTCAATATTCAGAGCCTGCGCACCATACTCGGGGCGTTCTAAAGAATTTTCGGGTGCCCATGTAGAAATTTTCTCGCGATTGATGATGTCTGTTTTTCCGCCAGCATCTTTATACTTTTTAAACATAGCGGCAGCTTCTTTGTACTTTTTATTGTTCAGTAATACTTCGGCATAGTAGCGCACCGTTTCAACATCTACCTTTTGGTCTATGATTTTGGCGAAGGCTTTTTCGGCATTTGAATAATCGTTGATGAAATAGTAGCACAAAGCTGTTTTTTCCAAAACCGGAAGACTTTGGTCTGCAACCGTTCCGTAAAGAACAAGGGCTTCTTTATAGTGTCCTGTGCTAAAATTCTGATCAGCAAGGGCAAGGTTGTCGGGCATTGCGAATGTGTTAAACGCAATGATTGAAAATGCAAATGACAGTAGTATATATTTCATCTTTTTTAGAATCTCGGTGCATCAATTTTAACAGGTGCTTTTTCCTGGAACAGGTGGAAAATGAGCATAATCTCGTGGCTGTTTGAAGAAACATTTTTCAACGGGCTCATATCAATATCATAAGCATAGGCCAGTTTAAAGTGCTTAGTAATACGTACGTTTAACATTGCCACCATAATCTGTGCGGTGCGGTAACTTACACCCAATCCAATCAGGTTGTTGTAAATAGCCTGCACATTAATGTCTAACTGCATGGGCGACCCGCTTACCTGTTTAAGCAACAGGGAAGTATTGAGGTCAAGCTTATCGTTCAGCTTAAATACGCGGCCCACATGAAAGTGATAATGCATGGTTTTAAAACTGAAATTGCTTTTGTTCTTGAAATCGCCTTCGTAAATAAGTTTGTTGTCCAACAAACGGGGAAGAGCAAACCCTGCATAAAACTTTTTGGTGAAATAATAGATACCAAACTTGAACTGCGGAGCAACAAAGGTTTGTGTGTTGCCTGTATAAACGGGATCATTTGGATTTACAAGAGCAACATCCGAGAGGTTGCTTTGCAGTGTTCCAATTCCGGCACTCAATCCGAAAGAAAGCGAGCTGCGATCATTCAAAGGAAGACGATATGCGTAGGTAGCAACAAAGTCAAGGCGTTTATTAACGCTTATTTTGTCGTTAAAAAGTGTGAACCCTACAAAATGCCTCTTGCCTTTTAGCGGAGCATTAAAACTAAGGCCCTGAACAGTGGGTGCGCCTGTAAAACCAACCCATTGTTTGCGGTAAAGCAAGGCTCCGTTAAAATTATTATAGCTGGCAATAGAGGCCGGGTTCAGCATCGGCTGATACAGCATGTATTGCGAGAGGTGAAGCTGGTTTTGAGCTGATGCACCTGTGCGAAGCATTAGCAGCAATGCAAGCGGAAAAATAAGTTTATAAATCTGTTTCATTGTACTTTTATAATATTCAGTGTGTCTGTTTATCTCTGTGGCAAAAAGAATTTATTGTTTCCTTAATTCAATAGTTCCTTTCTTGATTTCGTATTCTGGTGCGTTAGGGTAAAAAATGTAGAAATAAGTGCCTTCTACCACTGCATCACCACCCAATACCATTCCTTTGTTGGTTTGTCCGTGCCAATCGTTATTGTAAGGCTCGGCATCGTAAATCATATCGCCCCAGCGATTGAAAATCTGCAGGTGATGCACAGGGAATTTGAATAATCCAACAATTTCAAACTCATCGTTAACGCCATCACCGTTAGGCGAAATACCTGAAGGGATGAAGAAGGTTAATACATCAATATACACCCAGGCGGTATCGCAGAAATCACCGCAGAAGGAGTCGCAAATGGCGTATTGAATAGAGTCAAGACCATCGTAAGTGCCATCGGGGGTATAGGTAACCAGATTATCAGAACCTGCCTCGGCAGTACCGTGTGCGGGCTGGGTAATAACGTGAACAACACCGCCAGTCTGGCTATCATTATCCGCAACATCAATTGAAATGGCCGTTTCGTTCTCTCCCGTTGCGCTGTCGTTAACTGCAATAATTGCTGTCGGGAAGAAAACATCAACAAAAGCGCTGTCGGCTTTTACACAACCGTTGTTATCAGTAACGGTAACACTATACCATGTGCCGTTTTGCGGAGTAACGTTGATGTTGTCGGTGCTTGCGCCTGTGCTCCAGTTATAAAGAACGCCACCAGAGGCAGTAAGTTCTGCAGAAGAACCGCTGCAAATGGTTTGATCGGCACCTGCGCTGGCATTTGGTAAATCATGAACGGTAACAACAATTGCTTCTCTGCCGCCCAGGTTAATACAACCGCTTACGCTTTCTGATTCTACATAATACGTGGTGGTTTGTGTAGGCGAAACGGTTAAAGGAGTTGTGCCCAACAGGTTTCCGCCCGTAGCAGCCGAGTAAACATTGTATCCAACCGCACCTGCGCCTGAAGCATTGATGGTAGTTTCTTCACCAAAGCATATTTCTTCTTTGGTAGCTGTAACCGTTGGGTCGTCAGGTGAAGCTTTTACGGCAATTTGCAATGTAAGAGAGTCAATGCAAGGGGCAGTACCAACGGTGTAGGTAACCGAAACTAATCCCGACAAGAAAGCAGGGTCAAAGCTATTGCCAAAAACACCGGTTCCGCTCCAGTTTCCACCCACAGTTCCGGTAACAAGAGCATTTAATGAAAGTGTTCCATCGCTCTGGCAGATAGAATCCGGTGCTGTCCATGCTGCCGAAACGTTGGTGATGGAAATGGTGTGCGCTTGTGTCTCCACGCAAGGTGCAGTTCCAACAGTATAGGTAATAGAAACCGATTGTCCGGTTAAGCCGGTGGGGGCAAAGTTGTTTCCTGTAACTCCGGTTCCGCTCCATGTTCCGCCTGTTGTTCCGGTTAATAAAGTAGTCAGGTCTGTTACGCCCTGAACCTCACAAATGTTGGCTGGAGCATCCCAAGCCGGATCAACGTTTGCTACAACGGTAATGTTATAGGTTTTTGTATCGGTGCAAGGTGTAACACCTACGCTGTAGGTCAATGTCACGGGACCCGTTAAGCCTGTAGGATTAAAGGTTGTGCCGGTAACACCTGTTCCGCTCCAGATACCGCCCGGATTGCCGGTTACTAAAGGATTAAGGTTGATGTTTCCTGCTGCTTCGCAAATAGTTCCCGGTGTTGTCCACTCAGCTGAGACTGTTGAGGTTACTGCAATGGTTTGAGTTGAGGTTTCAACGCAAGGTGAAGTGCCAACAGTGTAGGTAACAGAGATGTTTCCTGATAATCCTGAAGGGTTAAAAATGTTTCCGGTAACACCTGTTCCGCTCCATGTACCTCCGCTGGTGCCTGTAAGCAATGTTGTGAGGTTAATAGTTCCCGCTGATTCGCAAACTGCTCCGGGTGAAGACCATGCAGGGTTTACATCAGGAGTAACAGTAATGTTAAAGGTTTGAATATCGCTGCAAGGGGTAACGCCCACGCTATAGGTAATAACAATTGGTCCGCTTAAGCCGGTTGGGTTGAAAGAAGAACCGCTGACACCAGTTCCGCTCCATGTACCTCCGGGAGTTCCGGTTACAAGGGCTGAAAGATTTACGTTTCCAGCGGCTTCGCAGATAGTTCCGGGGGTGGTCCATGCAGCCGAAACTGCAGTGGTAACCGAGATATTCTGTGTTAATACTTCAGCACAAGGCGAAGAGCCAACGGTGTAGGTAACTGCATTTGTTCCCGATAAACCCACCGGGTTAAATGTGTTTCCTGTAACGCCAGATCCGCTCCATGTTCCGCCTGTGGTGCCTGTAATTAATGTATTGAGGTTAATAGTACCTGAGGATTCGCAAATGGCGCCCGGTGAGTTCCATGCAGGGTCAACGTCAGTAAGAACGGTAATGCTTTGGGTAGAGGTAGCCTGACAAGGTGAGTTGCCGATAGTATAAGTAATGCTGTGTGTTCCAACTCCTGCAGCAACCGGGTCAAATGTGTTGGCTGTAACACCGGTACCTGAGAATGTTCCGCCTGTTGTTCCCGTAATGAGGGTAGAAAGATTAACACTTCCTGCTGATTGGCAAGCTGTGGTTGGTGCATTCCATGTTGCGGTAACGGTTGGCTCCACTGTGATGGTATGTTGCTCGGTTGCTGTGCAAGGTGATGCGCCAACAGAATAAGTAATTGTAAATGTTCCTGCTCCTGCTGTTGAAGGCGTGAAGGTATTGCCGCTTACACCCGTTCCCGAAAAAGTGCCGCCTGAGGTTCCTGTAACGGTGGTGCTTAAATTAATGGCGCTTCCGGCCTGACAAACTGAGCCGGGTGAGGTCCATGCGGGGTTTTGAGTTGGTATTACTGTTATGGTAACCAGCGTGCGCGATGTGCTGGAGCAACTGGTGGCTTCGTTAACAGCTTCTATATAATACGGAGTGGTGGAAGAAGGAGTAACCGAAAGTGGTGTTGAGCCCAGGTTGGTTCCGCCTGTTGCAGCAGTCCAAACGTTATAGGTAACCGAGCCGCTTCCGCTGGCATTAATTGTAGCACTTTGTCCCTGACAAATGGTAGTGGACGAAGTTGATGTTGGGTTGGGTGGTGCAGTACAAGGTATGTTACTGCAATCCATAATCGGGGTTGGGTTAAGCGTTGTAATCACCGGAGTGAAGGATGAGGCAGATGCTGTGGTATAAATAGAATTGGTTGGTGTAGAAAGTGTAACGCTGTAAGCCTGTGTTCCGGGGCTAAGCGAGTTTACTCCGCAGGATGAGCCGGTAGAGCCGGTGGCCATGTTGCCCTGGTTATCGGTTTTGATGATGTTGTAGTTAAAACCACCTACCTGCTGATCGGTCATGGCCATTATATAGCCACCATCATTGGCAAGACCGCCTTCAGGAAGAATGGATGCAAGGGGACCTATGGGTGCGAAACCTCTTCCAAACATTAATGCTCCGGAGCCACTGTTAATTTTGAGGATGGCACTGTAGAACGTTGCGAGTTGGACATTCATTCCAATGGCGGAGAAGTTACCGTCAGAGTTTTCCATGATGTCCTGAATGACAAATGTACTGAGGAAGCCTGCATTTATTCTGCGGTTGAATGCGCCCATGGTTGGAGTTGAACCCACACCGCTTTCGGTGATGAGGAATGCATTGGAACCATCGTAGCCCCCCATGAGTATTTTACCAGCATTGGCTCCGCCTGTGAGTTTAATGGCTGAATTGATACCTTCGGAATTGGTGTTACCTGCGCCCCATCGTCTGATGTAGGTGAGGGCACCTGAAGTTGTGGTTTTAATCATAAGGGCGTTGCGGGGATAGTCACCATCGCTGGCTGTTCCGCTTCCTTCGGATGATTCGCCAACAAAATAGTAACCGTCTGCAGATTCAACCACATCGTTGATAAAATGCTCGTCAGGGTTTGCAGTTGGTATTACCCAAACACGGCTCCACTGGAGGTTACCGCTGGCATCTACCTTGAAACCGAAAGCGCTGGAGGTATCAACGGTAGTGCCGCTAACACCATCCCAGAAATAACTAACACTTCCGCCAACGAGGAAACCACCGTCAGAGGTTTCGGTAACGGCATAGGCTGATTCATCGGAGTTATTGCCACTTGGAATATCGGGGCATTGATAACGGTTTGCCCAAACGATGTTTCCGTTGTTGTCAATTTTAATCAAAATTGCCCCGCCCGAAGAGGACGAGCCGCTGATGATAAAACCTCCTGAGCTTACGTTTTTAATATCGGAGAAATCGGTGGCTACACCGCCTGTAAATGATTTGGCCCACTGAAAATTGGCGTTGGCATCGATTTTAATAACGTTTCCGTAAAGAGGAATGAAGGTGGCATTGGTTCCGGCAATAAGGTAATCGCCCGCAGGGCTTTGAACCATACCTGCAGCAAGATCGAAATTGGCTACATCGTAGCTGAGGCGGAAGGTGGTTTGGGCGAAACCGGTAATCAGTGAGCAGTAACCGATAATCATTAAAAGAAAAATACGTTTGAACATTATCTTATTATTATGTTTCTAAAAGGCTTGTTTTCAAGGTAAATGAAAACGGGGGGTAAAGGTATTAAAGGGAGTCAATCTTCAAAATGATTTTGTAAAACATGTGTTTTCTTTTAGATTTATTTGAGGAAAAGCGGTGTTTATATTGCCTGAATTAAATTCCTATTTTAGCACCCCTCAATTATGCTGAAACTTCTTTTCCACACCGGGCGCTACTTTATGCTGATGAAGCAAGCCTTCAGCGTACCCGAAAAGTGGAGCATTTTCCGCAAACGCTTGTTTGAAGAATTGGATAACCTTGGCTGGGGAAGTGTGGGTATTGTTGCGCTAGTTTCTATTTTTATGGGTGCGGTAATTACTATACAAAGCGCCTACAGTTTTACCAGCCCCTGGATACCCCTATATGCGGTAGGTTTGGCTACACGCGATACCACTATACTGGAACTGGCACCTACCATTATCAGCATTATACTGGCGGGTAAAGTAGGCTCTAACATTGCCTCTGAAATAGGAACCATGAAGGTAACCGACCAGATTGATGCGCTTGAAATAATGGGTGTAAACCCCGCAACCCATCTTATACTTCCTAAAATTGTTGCCTCGGTTATCATTAACCCGTTTATTATTCTGATGAGTATGTTTCTGAGCATTTTTGGCGGATGGTTATTTGGTATACTGGCAGGTGTAGTAACGAGCTACGAATATGTTTACGGAATTCAATTTGCCTTTACGCCTTACTATGTGCAATACGCACTGGAAAAAACAGTGGTGTTTGCTTTTGTTATTTCATCGGTATCGTCTTATCAGGGATATTTTACTGAAGGCGGTGCGCTGGAAGTAGGTATCTCGAGCACCCGTGCGGTGGTGTGGAGCATTGTGCTGGTGCTGCTTACTAATTTTATTCTTACTCAGCTTTTACTGGTATGATAGAAATAAAAAACATTTCTAAAACCTTTGATGATAATCATGTGCTGAAAAACATTTCGGCAAAATTTTATCCAGGAAAAGCTAACCTTATTATAGGACAAAGCGGCAGCGGTAAAACTGTTTTGACCAAATGCATGGTAGGTCTTATGCCAGTTGATGAAGGCACAGTAGAATTTGACGGACGCGATTTTCTTTCCATGGATTTTAAAGAAAAGAAAGAAATACGTCAGGAACTAGGAATGCTTTTTCAGGGAGGCGCATTGTTTGATTCGCTTACAGTTGAGCAGAACGTGATGTTTCCGCTCAGTATATTTTCTACCATGAGTGTGGAAGAACAACTGGAGCGTGTTAACTTTTGCCTTACACGGGTGAACCTTGTTAATTCGAACAAACTTTACCCTTCTGAAATAAGCGGTGGAATGAAAAAGCGTGTGGCCATTGCACGCGCCATTGCCATGAACCCTAAGTATCTTTTCTGCGATGAGCCTAACTCGGGTCTTGACCCGAAAACGTCCATAGTAATTGATAACCTTATTAAAGAAATTACCGAAGAGTTTAACATCACTACTATTGTAATTACGCACGACATGAACTCGGTAATGGAAATTGGCGATAACATTATTTTTATTTACAAAGGCGAAAAATGGTGGGAAGGCAGCAACGAAGAAATACTGCGCACCGATAATCAGGAAATAAATGATTTTGTTTACGCATCTAACTACATGAAGCGAATCAAGAAAGAGTTTTCAGGAAAATAAACATCCATGCTAACCAACAACGACATACTTAAAAAACTGCGCATAGCCCTTGAACTAAAGGACGATGATATTATTCATATCTTAAAGCTTGCAGATTTTACCGTTTCAAAAAGCGAGTTGAGTGCGCTGTTTCGCAAAGACGACCATCCTAATTATGTTGCCTGCGGAGACCAACTGTTGCGCAATTTTTTGCAGGGGCTCATTATTTATAAGCGGGGGCCCATGAAAAAGAAAGAAGAAGGGAAATAAATCTACAGGCTTAAAACTTTTTCTTTAGTCTTCTGACGAATCACACTATCGACTCACCGTTAGCATTAGTAGTTAACACCTCGCTCATATAATCAAAGTAAGGTCTTACGGATTTGAAAATGCGGTTTACCTCTGCAACAAAATTATCCGACAACACTTCCTTATCAGTGAATTGATGACGGAAAATAAATTGTTTGTGGCGCAATAACTCAATTGCAGGATGATCTGTTTGAAAACCGCGTGGCGCAGTTGCAACGGTGTCACCTGTTAATGTTCCTAAATTTTCTTTGATGCTCTTCAGCTTTAATATTTTGTGCCAGTCATGGTAATTGACTGCTATATCTTCACGAATTCTTTTAAGGTCTGCAGGGTTTGGTGAAAAAAAACCACATGCAAGAAAACTATTGCCCGGTTTGATATTGCAGTAATAACCTCCTCTGCGTAGTTTACTTGCCCTCTGAAAACCAAAAGCAAAACGCGGATTATAAGGTGCTTTATTTTTGCTGAAGCGTACATCATTATAAATACGATATAAACTTTTCTTTCCCGAATCGTTTTCCAACACATCGTGCTTATTCATCTCAAAAATTAAATCATCAACAAAAGAAATCATGTTCTGATGTGCTTCCAGATACTTTTCTTTATTTGCATTAAACCAATCCCTGTTATTCTTTGCAGATAAGTCGATCAGGTATTTAAAAGTCGATTTTTGAATCGCGTGATGTTTCATTACCGGAATAAAAAAACTATTGGGGATGATAAATCCGCTCAGCGCTTTTGTAAACATCCTCTTTGTTGAGCGAACGTTTTTTTAGCTTTTGCGCCACAAACAATTCCATCTGGTCGTTGTAGTGTTTGCTATACGGGCGGCTTGATGCACCGTAAGAATGGATGCTCTCTATTTCAGGTCCTGCTTTGGTAAATTTTACCAGTTGTACAAAACTATCGCCAATCCAAAGACGCATGCGGCCGTCAGCCATAGGGCTTGAATATGCAGCGCGAATGCAATCAGGACAACCATTAATGGCTAATGCTTTTCCGCCACGCTCCAGCACCTGAACTTTTGAAAGTGGAATATCAATGCTGCCGAAATTTTTTACCAAATGCTCCTTCCCTTCGCGAATACTTTTCACAGCCATTTCAATTCTGTATTCTTTGCTTTTACGTAAGCTGTCTTCTTTGCCTCCACTATTTTCATAAAGCTTCCACATCGAAAGCAAAACAATTGAAAAATTCATATCCAGGCTGTCGGCACTGCGGTCGAATGCTTTTATTTTTTTGATTGCATCGACTATGTCAGGGAATTTTTCTTCATCCAGATTCATAAATTCATCCAACGGAAAATCACGGAGAAATTTTAGTTTTTGCGGATAGGTGTGGTCAAATTTTATTCGTTTAAAATCTTCGTAGTTTACACTTTTATATTGTTCCATCAGTTCATAAAAGCGCAGGCTACGATTATTTACTTCGGGCTGATAACCCATGGTAGGACTGTAACATGTGCCATCCAGATTACAATCTACACCGGTTCCGTCAAATGCAGAATTGTTTACGTTAAACACAAACCCGCAATCTGGATTTATAAAACTAGCGAGACCTTCAACCGGATAATATGAATTCCAGAGAGTAGCCGATGTATCGCCCGGCACCACCATGTTCCAGTTGTAATTTAAATTGCGGACAGGAAATAACCCATTAGCAATTAACATGATGTTATTTTCTTTGTCGGCATAGGTTACATTCTGATGTGCGATGCCCTGAATTTTCAAAGCACTCATAAACTCATTGTAATTTTTTGCCTTGTTCATGCGGTACCATTGCTCACCAGCTTTTAGTGTAAGCAAGGCCGGCATGCGGAAAGCAAATGTTCCGTGCTTGGTTTTCAGGGTTGGGCCATAAATACTTTTCCAATATTTTTTTCCAATAGCAAGAATAAAACCCTTCTTTTCTTTCTTGCCAATTTTAACGCGAAGCTTGGCGCGTTTGGTTTCCAGCTTCATCCACTTTCCATCAAATTTGTAAAAATTCTTTTTACGAGGGTGCATTGTTAGTTTGTAAACATCAAGACCGTCAACATGACCGGTAGTATGTGCCCAACCTAAGTTTTCATTTGTGCCATGAAAAATAGAAATGCCTCCATGAAAAAGCGAACCCGTAATATTCCAGCCTTCTTCACTGCATACATGTGCCTCGTACCATGAGAGCAAACCTTCGAGTGGCTGATGTGAATTAATATCCAGATACGTGTTGCCATCGGTTGTCATCTTAGGGCTGAATGCAATAGCATTTGAACCTACTCCTTCATCAAAATTTTCAGGAATTCGAGAAAGAATATTTCCATTAAGAATGTCATTGATTGTTCCGTCCACTCCGCCCATCAATGCCAGACCAAGCATATAACCTGCAAGTGCTTCCTGAGGACGAACACGAAAAAATTTCTCTTTTACATACAACTCTTTTGGATGTGCTTTCGCGTATGCATTTGCACCTGCGCAATAACCTTCCAGCACGCGTTTATAATCTTCGGGAACATCTTTTTCATAGTGCTCTTCCACAAAATCCATCACACCCATCAATTGAGCAGCGTAATCTATTTTTGCGCCTTCAATACCCAGATGTCTTGCCAATTGTGATTTGGCAGCAAGCAAGAGAAATTGAGCGTTTGCTGTATCATCTTCTAATGTTGCCCAAGCTAAACCATAAGCAACCTCGGCATCTGTTTTTGCAAAAATATGCGGAACTCCAAAGGTGTCGCGAACGATTTCAATTTTGCTCGGGTCGATGCTCTGTGCATTGGCAAGAGAGAAAGACGCTAACGCAAAAACAAACAGCGCAAACCTTTTCATTTAAAGTGTTACCGGAGTAAGTTTTGTTTTTGAGCAATCAAAATG
>CANKAM010000021.1 GCA_947479755.1 Bacteroidota bacterium | reverse complement strand
CAGACGATTATGCGCTTTGGAGAGGCTTTTATAAAATGAGCGTTACCATTACAAAATATAAATACTGAAAAAGGAAATGGCAATGAATACATCAACCGAAAACATAAAAGTAGTTGACCATAAAATCAATTACAACAATCTTGTCTTTTACGTAATAGACACTACCAACAGCATCCTGAATATTGACCACACCATGGGTTACGATGCTCTTATTCTGGACGCTTCTGATCCGGAGTATGCACGTATTGTGTTGAAGAAAATTCGCTCACACTACAATCCTGAGTTTTATCTCAAGCCTGTATTTTTGCTTAATTTCAAAGAAACCAAAGATCCGTTATTGAATAACATGCACGATGGGTTAATGACTTCTTATGATCAGGTGGTTTCTATGTCAGAAGTAGCAAAACGCATTTTCTTAAAAACCACACAACTCGATAATCAACTTATTCCTTCTTTTGAAGGGCAGACGGTGAAAAAGGTTTTGAATTACATGTACACACGTGATATTCGTACCCTGAAGCCTATTGTTGACCTTAATTCAAGTATCGGTTACACCTATCCTGAATTATCAATTAATTTTACAAATACTGAAGAGCCGCAGGTACTTGAAATTCTGGAATGGGCCGATCGCGAAGGTCTTATCTGGCCTGATTTTTATGAGCGCGTTTACCTGTGCAATAATTGTAACAGCGGTGCTTTAAGCTATCGCGAAGTTTGTCCGCATTGTAATTCAGCCAATTCAAAATCCGAAGATTTGGTTCACCACTTTCCTTGTGCGTATATCGGACCAATCTCTGATTTTCAAAACAATATTGATAGTTCACTCAACTGCCCTAAGTGTAATAAAACACTTCGCCATATAGGTATTGACTACGATAAACCTTCAGTAATTCACCATTGCAACAACTGCGACCAGAATTATCAGGATGCTTTTATCAAATCTAAATGCCTTTCCTGCGAAGACGATATTGATGTAAAATACTTAGTTCCCAAAACTGTAAACATTTACAAACTGACCAGAAAAGGACGTTCTGCTGCAACCAGCGGTTTCCTTTCCTCAAGTCTGGAGGTAGATGATATTTTTGGTACAATCAATATGCAGACATTGAGAATTATGCTGCATTATGAATTGGAAAAAGTAAAAGAGTCTCCTGCGCAAAAAACATCAATAGCTTTGGTGCACCTCGAAAACATTTTTGAATTGTATAATAAGATTGGCAAAAAAGGTGAACGCAAACTGCTGGAAGAGTTAGTAGCTGTGGTAAGAGAAAATATAAAATCTTCCGATGTAATCGCATTTGAAAGTTCGTCTACCCTTTATCTGATGCTTACCAATACAACTTCAGAAAATGCTGAGCAGAAGTTGATGAATTTGACTGCTCTTACCGAAAATCTGATTAAGAAAAATTTTAACAGCTTTAAAGTCAATCTGCTATATAAAGTAAAAATGCTTGATGCAAATAAAAAGGCAGAGGTTCAGTTACAGGAGCTTTCGAAAGACTTCTTTGCATAATGGAGTATTTGGATGAATTCTTTAATTATATTTCATCTGTAAGTCCGTCAAAATTAGTACGGGTATTTTGGTTTTTTTTCTTTTTTGAATTTGTTCGCTTTTTCCTTGTCGATTTTACAACGGTTTTATTGTGGAAAATAACTGCCGTATTCCGCAAGAAGAGAGTTAAAGAAGGTCGCAATCTTTTTTGGGCAGAAAAGCCTCTTATTTCCATTATTGTTCCCGGAAAAAATGAGGGGAAGCATATTTTTAAACTGGCAAACTCTCTTAAAGAGCAAACGTATCAAAACTTTGAACTTATTGTTATTGACGATGGCTCTGATGACGAGACCAAATCTATTTGCAATAGCTTAAAAAAGAACGGGCTTATTGATATTTTTCTTAGTAATGATGTGCGTGGAGGAAAAGCTTCTGCAGCAAATCTTGGATTACGTTACTCTTCAGGAAAATATATCATCCATATGGATGCCGATTGCTCCTACGATAGGGATGCAGTAGAAAATATTATTGTGCCTTTTTATTACAATGAAAAATTAGGAGCTGTTGGTGGCGATGTTCAGGTTCGTAATTACAGAGAAAGTTTATGCGCATCACTTCAGGCAATTGAATATACTGATACTATTTCCATCGGAAGGATTTCTCAAAGTCAGTTAGGTATTTACAGGATTATTTCAGGTGCATTTGGTGCATTTAAAAAAGACGCCCTTGACAGTGTAGGAGGGTGGGATATAGGTCCGGGGCTTGACGGAGATATTACTGTTAAAGTCCGTAAAATGGGTTATGAAATCCATTTTGAACCAACTGCTATTTGTCAAACCAATGTTCCGGTAACATTTAAAGCACTGACCAAACAAAGATTGCGTTGGGATAAATCACTGATCCGTTTTCGTGTAAGGAAACACCGTGATGTATTCTATCCAAATGAATCATTCCGTATATCCAATTTTGTATCTTTTGTTGAAAATATCACCTACAGTTTAGTGCTTAACTTTAAATGGTATTTCTACTTAATTGACATGGTTCTGAACTATACTTCGCGTTTGGTTTTTATCATTCCTATGAATTTTATTCTTTACACCATTAATAACTATTTTAAGTTCATAGTATTTTCATTGTTCCGCGAACGCAAAAATGTAAAAGCTGAATATTTTATGCTCTACATGCCACTGATGGCACTGTATTTCGGATATTATTTGCGTTTGGTAAGAACCTATGCTTACCTTCAGGAATTAATCTTCAGAAGATCTTATGAAGATAGCTGGAACCCTGAAAAGTCTTCGAGGCAGGCTAAATCTTTAAAATTATAGAACCAAAAGTTTCTTCATTCGTATTGTTGTCTTTATACGCGAATGTTATTTAGGATTTTTTCGTTATTTTTTGTATTCATCTCTGCTTTTGCTAATGCTCAGCAATTAAATGCTTTGCAACTTTCATTACCTGCAGGATTTTATGCTGATTCAATTTATGTTACAATAATTTCTTCGGATGATAATGTTGCTATCCGTTATACTCTTAACGGTGATGAGCCTACAGAATCCTCTCAACTCTATATAGATTCAATTTTAATTAAAAGCAGAATAGGGGAATTAGATAATTATTCTACAATTCCAACTAATCCGGGTTTTAATTACCCAATCAACTTATATGATTCAATAAAAGCAAAGACCCGTGGGTGGTTGCCACCTTATACAGAGACATATAAATCAACGGTATTAAAAGCCAAGGCATTTGGAAATAATAATCTTTCAAGCCCTACAACTGTTGCCACTTATTTTATTGATCCGTTAATGAGCAGCAGGTTCTCTCTTCCTGTTATTTCTTTAACTACCGATAGTGTGAACCTGTTTTCAAATGAAACAGGTATTTATGTTTACGGTAATGACACAATTGAAGGTGGAAATTATAACATGCCAGATGCGGAAAGGGAAGTTCACATAGAGTTCTTCGAATCTGATGGTACGCTTGGTTTTTCACAAAATTGCGGAATTATTAATCATGGAGGTGGCGGGAAGATTGCCCCGCAAAAATCATTTAAAGTTGTTGCGCGGTCATCCTATGGTTCTAATTCATTTGATTACTCATTGTTTACTGATAAGAACACCAATGAATTCAAGAGTTTTTTATTGCGCAATGGAGGGCATAGACCAGACTGCTATCCAAGAGATGACCTTGCAGGTCAAATTGTGAAGAATATGAATTTTGAAGTTCAGTATACACGTCATGTTATCGTTTTTATAAATGGCGAATATTGGGGAATACAAAGCATCAAAGACATTTTTGATGAACATTATCTCGAAAATAAGTACAATGTCAGCGATGCAGATGTGGCGGTACTTGTTTATGACGCTATAGTTGATGATGGTTTGCCTAGTGATAACCAGCATTATTTAAGCATGCGGAATTTTGCAGTTAATAATGATATGACTGATACAAATAATTACAATTACATCAACACCCAGATGGATATTGAAAATTTTGTGGATTATCAGACATCGGAAATATACTTGGGTAATGGTGATTGGCCTCATAACAATATAAAATTCTGGCGAAAGCGTATACCTTCATATAGTCCTAATGCAGGTGTAAACCTTGATGGCCGGTGGCGCTGGATGATGTATGACCTTGATGCAGGCTTTGGTGGTGATTGTAATGGAATTTATCATACCTATAATTCATTATCTAAAGCAGTATCTCCTTCTACCGGGAATTATACACTTCTTCTTCGTTCACTTTTGGTGAGTAATAAATTCAATAATTTATTTATAAACCGATGCGCAGACCTACTTAATACTGAGTTTCTACCATCACGAGTTTCAGGAATTGCTGCCAGTACAAACAATGAAATTACTCCTGAAATGATGGAACACGTTAACCGCTGGAAGTATCCATCTGTTTCTACAAATCTTGCAAACAGAGCTTTGGAGCTTCCATCGCTGGCCAAATGGAATTCTATAAATAGCGGACTTCAAACGTTTATAAGTAGAAGACCTTCAAGAATACGTCAGCATTATATGTCTTATTTTTCACTACCAGATACTGTTAATGTTACTGTTAACGTTTCTGATACTGCAGCCGGCAGAGTGAAATTAAGCACTTTAATTATTGATGAAAACACTGTTGGAATATCTGGTGCCGCTTACCCATGGACAGGAAAATATTTTACAACTATTGAAATTCCGATTAAGGCAATGGCTAGACCGGGATACCGTTTTGTAAACTGGCTTAATACAAGTATTACAAATCCTGATACTGTTGTTGTTGTAAATACCGACACTTCATTTACAGCTGTTTTTGAAGTTAACCCCAATTTTATTCCTTTTCATCATCTGTATATTAATGAACTGTCAGCTTCCAACACAAATAATGTAGCTGATGAATACAATGAATATGATGACTGGTTTGAAATATACAACCCTAATAATTTTGCGGTAGATTTAGATGGATATTATGTAACCGATTCCTTAAATAATAAAACCAAATACAGGTTTGCAAGCGGAAACAGCAGAACTATTATTCCTGCCAACGGATTTTTAATGATATGGGCAGACGAACAAAATCCACAAGGTGTTTTGCACGGTAACTTCAAACTGAATTCGGCAGGGGAGGAGCTTGCCCTTATTTTACCTGATGGCGAGACCGTAGTTGATTCAGTAATTTACGGACCACAATTAACTACCGATCACTCATGGGGAAGACAAACAGATGGAGACGAAACCTGGGTTGATTTCAGTTATACAACTCCCGGATTTTCAAATAACCAAACGGTAGGAATTGATGTTCAGTATTCACCGGAATTTGCGGTTTATCCCAACCCTGCAAAAAATACTGAGAAAATATTCTTCAATAAAGTAGTATCTGTATTAATTTACGATGCATTGGGGCAATTGATTTCTTCTTCAGATAATGTTATATTCTTTAACATATCTGAATTGAATTCAGGTGTATATTTTATCAAAACAGATAAGGGCGAATTGATAAAATTTGTCAAGCTGTAGGTGTTAAAGTCCCAGCTCTTCTGTTCCTTGTTCAAAAACAATATCAACCGGAATTCCAAGACCTGAAAGTTTATCTAATTCCTTTTGCAGGTCAGGACCAATGCTTCCTTTTTCCTCCATAAGTTTTGTAACGCCATCATAATCACCATTGCCTTGCAATGTGATGATGAGTGTAGAAAGCGAGTTCATGGCTTCTTTCATTTTTTCAAAATCAACTCGATAAGTTCCAGTGGTTTCATCTCGCGTAAAAGCTCCTTTTTCTGCAAAATAATTAAAGCGTAACATGTTTGCTTTGCCATGTGAGCTGCTTGCTCCAAATCGTACCGAACGAAAAATACCCGCAAGAAAAGTTACGTAGGTATCCATTACTTCACCTTCCTTTATCTCACCTTTCTCATACAGTTTGGTTTCCATGTAAAGCCCAAGAATATCAGCTTTGCCTTCTTCAAGTGCTGAGAATTTGTCTTTCAAGGCTTCACGTACTGTGCCTTTTCCGTTAATGGTTTGTTTAATTCCCAATCCGTGCGCCACTTCATGGAACATGGTGTTTCCAAAGAACGCATCAAACGTAATGTGTTTGCGCTGGTCTTTGGCAATCAATGTATTTGCAATTGGCACAAGAATTTTATCAAACTTGGCGCGCATGGCATTTTTTAGTTGAGAACGTCTTGTTCCTTTCTTTACTTGTATTTCCTCATCATTTGGAAGATTAACTGCAATGGTTTTGCTGCCTGCATTGCAATCCCCTGCATAGTACACTACATCGTAAGCATTCAGTTCTGAATCTGTGCCCGGACTTTCTTTCTTGTATTTTGCATCCACAGGAAGTGAAGTCTGCAACTCAGGAAGAAAGGAAACATAACGCTCTAGTTTTTTACTCCACTCTTTGTCTTTGATAAAAACATACGCTTCGTTTGAGGCTTTGTAACCATAGATTTTATCCTCATAACTTTCAATCGGACCAATAACAATATCAATTCCGTTTGACTTCATGTCAAGCCAGGCGTAATCGCTGGCAGCGTAATCATCAGTAAGTAATGCTTCGGCACGCAGAGTTAAATATTTTTTTAGCCCGGCATCTTCTGCAAGTTCTGCTGATTGTTTTATTAGTGAAGCAGCTTTCTCAACATGCTCCTTATAAGCCACATGATAAGGAACTGTAATCAACTCTCCTTTTTCGTTTCTGCGCAAAACGGTGTAAAGACTCTTTTTATCATCAGACTTAAAGGCTTCAAATTCTTCTTTTGTCATGTTGGCAGGATAAAAATTTGCACCATCGGGTTTTGCCCCAATGCCTGCAACAAATGAGCTGTCTCCATTTAGTCTGTCCCAAGGTCCGTAATTTATTTTTACCAATTCGCGTGTTGCTGAATCGGTAATGGTTGCAAGCAATGAATCTAAATTGCCATACGCCTGTTTTTTGAAAACTTCATTCATCTCTTTAGCTGCTTCAATAAAAAGGACAATCATTTTCTTTTCGTTAACGCTCAAATGACTGAGATCGGATGTAAGTTTTACCGGAGCATAAATCTTCAAGCGTTCTGCATTTGGGCCTGGTGCTGCCGCTTCTTCAGCAGGTTTCTGATTATTGGAGCAAGAGAAGATAGCAAACAGCAGTAAGCAGGCAGTAAAAAGTTTTATAGATTTCATTTGATAAGAAATTATTGAATGGGTGACAAAGATATTCGGATATTGTAAATAAAAAGTCCCGAATAATTCGGGACTTTTTTATGATTGAAAATATTTTCAGGTTTTAGGTGTTTGCCCCAACAATCAGTAAAATCAATCCAAGTATGCATCCGCTTACAAAGGTAATGAGTAATGTAACGGAAGCCCAGTTTGAAAATAGCATCACGGCTAGTGCAAGCAGACATCCTCCGCCAATCACTGCTCCCAGAAATTTGAAGAAGTTAAACTGCATGGTTTGATTGGTGCCGGCTGTGTTTTTCTTAATCACTAATTTATCTAAACTGTGCTTTGCTGTGGCTTTAAATTTTGAACCTGTAAAATGTTTAAGTATTGGGTTTTGGAAAAATTTGTTTCTCTCTTTTTTTGGTTTTTCAACTGAAGCAACTACTGGTTCCTCTTCAATAAACTTTGAACTGGTAGTTAATTCAGGTAACGGACTGTATGTGTTTTCGTTGCTTGCCGAAATTAATTTAGTTGTTTTTTGTGTAGCAATAGTTGCGAATTTTTCAGTAACAATAGTGTTTCCTTTTTTGTCTTTCTTCTCAGCAAAATCAACATGGTAGCCTTTGTTGTATCTGCGCTTTTCAAACGACATCAACTTTGAAGCGCAACCCGAATTAACTACAATTGCTGCCGAAATAATTACAAAAAGTAAAATGTGTTTCATGTTCGAATGATTTTTTACAAACCTATAAAAAATATTAACGCATTATTAATGTCAAAAAAATCTGTTATTCTTTTTCGAAAAACTCAAGTGCATCTTCCACTGAAATTGGTTTCTCGTTCAGGTATGATTTTACTTTAAGTTTAGTTATGCCACGCTTTGTTAATTCACTTTGCAGTTTCTGAGCATCGTTGTAATTGTCAAACGAGCCGAAGGTGTAAATCTTTAAGCCCCCTGTTGTAGTCTGCATTTGCATTCCGTAAGTAGAAATAACATCTGCAAATTTTGCAACATCAAACTCGCCACGGTATTCTTCTGTTTGTACTTTAAAGGTAAGTACGTCTGCTCCTATTGTGTTCTTATATAGTTCTTTTAGCTGGGGATTTGATTTTATCAGTTTGTCTAATTTGGCTGTTACTTCTTTTACCTTGTTTTCTTTCAGTCCGAATGCATCGTTCAGCCCATCATGAATTAACTGGTTCTGTATTTTTTCTGCGTCTTCAAATTTCTCGTAAGAACCAATAGTGAAAATTGTAATGGAGTCATTTACCTTTGTTTGCACCACTCCCTCAATTCCGTCTATTTTTTTCTGAATTTCCTGAGGAACATTCCTTCCGTATGCACCAACCTGTACGGTGAAGTTGCCGCCCTTTTCACCTGAGCTTCCCTCTGCCTGCATAACAGCGTTGTTCACGTTTTTGCGGTTGTAAGCTTTCATGGATTCAAACTCTTCGTCAGTAGGTTGAACGTAATTAGATTTTGCAGGTGTTGCAGGTGCTATTTTGTCAAGTTCACTCACATCACCTAAGTCAGCATCGTTGTAATAACCTTTGGGTAGTTTATATTTTTCAACGTCTTTACTTTTGTGACTTTTTGAAGAAAAAGGTTCTTCGCTCCACAATGCATAGCTGAACCCAATGCTGGTGAACATAAAATTATCGTTTGCCGAGTTGCCTTTGCGTGCACCTTCACCGGCATCTGAAATATTATCAATCAAATCGGTGAAGTTGAGGAAGTAGGTTGTTGAAAGTTTCATGCCAAAACGGTCGCTCACCTTAATATTAAAGCCTGCACCCAAGGGAACACTGATGGCAAACTGTTTGTATTTGCCTAACCCATCCAGGTTTTGTTCGCGTAAATCGGTTTCGTATTCGTAGTCGCGTTGGAGTTTAACAGCGTTCTCAGCATTTACATCGCTTTGGTCAAGGTCGCGGATGGTCCCATCATTCCAGTAGTGATATTGTATTCCGGTTGCACTGATTAAATCTGTTTTTGAACTAAAGCTGAGGTATGCTATTCCCGCAGAAATAAAGGGTTGGATAACGCGTTGTTTTTTGTATAGACCCGAGAAGTTGTAAACAAGGTTGGCACTTCCGTTCCATACTTCTGATTTAAAATTGAAGTTGTTGCCTGCACCGCGTTCGTTAACACTCAGATTACCGTAGATAACTCTCAAATCAACACCGAAAGAGTTGGATATGTTGCGTGAAACAGTGAGTTCGTAGCCCATGCTGCTGGTAAAGAGATGCGAAAAACTATTGTCGCGCACTTCACCAAAGTAGGTGAAAACGCCTGCACCCAAAGCTATTTTGGGTTTGTGTGATGCGTCTTTCTTCTCAGGATTTAGTTTAGCCTGCGGAGTTGCCTTGGTTTCGGCTTCCTGAGCTATAGCACTGAATGTTTGAACAAGAAACAGTGAACTGATAAGGAGTAAATTTTTTATCATGATTGTTGATGTTTGATGTTATACCTGTTGCTTTAGTGTTGCTGAAAAATTTCCATAAATGTAAATATATTTTGCCCATACAGGCAATAGCTTAATAAATACTTGCTAAATTCACGCTGTTAAAAACTTAACGGATTACTAATCTTTAATACAATTAATGAAAAAACTATTTACCCTCGCATCTATTTTGTTTGTTGCTAATGCAATGGCACAAACGTTTACAAATAATACAGGTGGCGCTATTCCTGATGCTCCTGCTGCCGAAGTTTGTTTTGATTTAACTGTTTCGGGTTTGCCTACTGTTGCTAATGCTTCATGGGGAGTTACTACTGCCTGTATTGATATTACTCATACATGGGATGGTGACTTGCGCATAACTCTACGCTCACCACTTGGTTTTGAAGCTATTCTTTCCAATACACGCGGTGGTGATGGAGATAATTTTACTGCTACCTGTTTTAGAGAAGATGCTGAAGATGGTTATGTTGCTAATGGCTTTGCCCCTTTTACCGGTACCTTTATTCCTGACCAAAGTCTTAATGCTTATAATATAGGTATGAACCCTAACGGAACATGGCAGTTGTGTGTTCAGGATTTGGCTGGGGCCGATGTGGGAACTGTAAACAGTTTCAGCATTACCTTCGGGGCTAACCCTCCTGCTGATCCACTGCCGCCTCCGGGTCCGTGCGGATTGGCAAATGCAGGTAACTGCCTTTGTCCTGATGGCAGTGATACCTGCGACCTTATTCCCGATATGACAGCAAGTGCCGCAATTATTGAAGCAGAGCATACAGAGTATGTTGGCTACATGCGTTTGAGTAATGCAACTCCTAATATCGGCTGGGGGCCAATGGAAATTCACGGTGTTGATTCTTGCTTTTGCGGAACACAACCTGTTCCGTGCTCAACTACACAGTGTCCTGATTTAAGTTATCCTAAACAACGTATTCATCAAACTATTTACCGCAGAGAAGGAAATACAATGAGCTCTTATACGCGCTCTGCCGGAACGATGACGTATCACCCTTCGCATGGTCACGTGCATGTGGATGACTGGGCGCAGTTTTCGGTGCGCAGAGATAATGGCGACCCTAATCCGCTGAACTGGGATATGATTGCGGAAGGACAAAAAGTGAGTTTCTGCCTGATTAATCTGGGTGATTGCAGCAACAATTACGGTTGGTGTATTGATCAGGAAAATGGTGATACGCTTACCATGGCTGAAATTCCAAATGCACCTTTTGGTGTTGTGAGCGGTTGCGGTCAGGATCAGGGTATTTATACCGGCAACCTTGATATTTACAGTCAGGGACTGGAAGGTATGGACATTCAGTTTCCAGTAGACATCTGCAACGGTGATTATTATGTGGTTTCCACTACCGACCCCAACAACAATTTTTTAGAAACCAATGAAAACAACAACACCGTTGTTGCTCCTATTACGCTTACCCAACAAACAGAGCCAACGCCTCCTGTGGCGCAGTTCTCGTATTCGGTGAGCGGTACTACGGTTCACTTTTTTAACACGCCCGATGTAAACGGTATTTTCAACTGGGATTTTGGTGACGGAACTACTTCATCTGCACAAAACCCAACGCATGTTTACCCTGTGGATGGCAATTATGATGTTACCCTTTATGTTACCAACCATTGCAGCGGTGATGTGGACAGCGTTACGTATGATGTAAACATCTTTACCACCGGCATCGATGCGTATGAGCAGCGTACCAGTTTACTGGCGGCTTATCCTAATCCTTACCGCAATGCAACTACCATTGCTTATTTCGCGGACGGTAAAAGTCCTGTTGTATTAGAGGTATTTAATATTGTGGGCGAAAGAGTAGCAACGTTGGTAAATGGCGTTGAAAGTGTAGGCAGCCATGAGCTCAACTTCAGTGCTAAGGCAAGCGGCATGAGTGCCGGTGTTTATATGGTGCGTTTGCTTAGCAACGAAAGAAGTGTTACGCTGAAGATTTCGGAGATGGAGTAGGGGAGCGATTAGCTGATTTAAAAAAGAGAAGCCCCTCGCCTTAGGCGAGGGGCTTCTCTTTTTATGTGTTACTTGCTGATTTTTATGTAGTTGTGTTGTATTCTGATTTCTCAAAGGCCGTTTTAATATCCAAGTTGCTGAAGATGTGAACGGAAACATGTGTTTCGCCTCACCTTGGTGCGTGGCTTTGAAATGAAACAATTGTTTTGCCTCAGCCTGGCATGGGGTTTCCTATCCGGACAGGCTGATCCTATAGGTAGCCATGCTTTTAGGCGAATAAGAACACGCGTTTTTATCCACCCTGACGCACGGCTTTGAATTGAAACGAGTGTTTCAATTCAACTTGTCGAAGTTTTTGGAGTCAGGACACGTGTTTCCTTATTTCCAGACACGCCAAGGTGAGCAGAAACGATTTTTTTGTTTTAAAAAGGTATTTCTTGGGTAATTATCCCTTCCCCCGCTGCCTCACCGCCTCATACAATACCACCCCGGCCGAAACCGATACATTAAGTGATGATATTTCGCCTGCCAGCGGAATAGCCACCAGCTTATCGGCATTACGCAGGATATCGTTGGAGATACCTGTTTCTTCGGAGCCCATTACAAAAGCGGTGGGCACGGTATAATCAACCGTAGTATAAGCGTCTTTGGTTTTTTCGGTACAGGCTACTACTTGCAGGCC
Organism: Bacteroidota bacterium; assembly: GCA_947479755.1. Classification (GTDB taxonomy): domain Bacteria; phylum Bacteroidota; class Bacteroidia; order SXHM01; family SXHM01; genus SXHM01. The sequence continues at coordinate 45,514 of CANKAM010000021.1, read as the reverse complement.
GCTGTTGCGCAGCAGTTGCACCACCTCTTTTAGTGACGAAGCACGGCAAATGGGTATTTTAAACATAGCCCCTGCCGATGATTTAATAGAATGTGAATTAATTTGTGCCGAGCCTTTGTCGGGAATAATAATGGCGTGAACGCCTGCACATTCGGCTGTACGCACAATAGCACCCATGTTTCCCACATCGGTTATGCCGTCAAGAATAACAAGAAGAGGCGTTTCGCCACGCTCAAAAATTTCGGGCAAAATGTTCTCCAGTTTATGGTAAACCACAGGCGACATAATAGCCACTACCCCCTGATGGTTCTTAAACGTAATGCGGTTAATGCGCTCCAGCGGAACGTATTGAAAAGGAATATTGGCTGTTTTAATCAACTGATGCAGATCTGCCATTTGCGGGCTTTTAACCCCGTTCTGCAATACAATTTTATCAATCTCTTTACCCGATTTTATTGCTTCAATAACCGGGTGAATACCGAAAACAATCTCGGTTTTGCGTGTTGGTGATAGTTCCATTAGTCAGTAGCTTTATTTCAGATTTCTTTTCTTAGCGTTCATCACAGTTATACCCACCACTTCGTTTCCCTCATAACGGATAATAATATCGTCATCCGTAAGTTCGGTATCGTCAACATGAGCAGGTTTTTTGAAATCAATATAAAGCACATCTGCCTCCGTGTCATAAGAAGTCCAGATGTTTGGTCTCTTAATAAAGGCAGGAACTAATTTTATAAACTCGTTTATTTCTGCTTTTCCCATAGTACTGTTCGTTTTTTAATTGAAGCAATTTTGTTGGTAAGAAAGGATGTGATTACAAAACCGTCTTTCTTATCTGTTTCTTTATACACTGCCACTATATTCTTTTCATTCTTTATGGCTTTAACAGCAATAAATTCACCTGAGTTGCCTGCTGCAATAAAGTCCGGAGCGCTTATTGTTTCCAGTATTTCAAAAAACAAACCTGCCATTTCAGGATGTCCTTCCGAGATATGAAACCATCGCTCGTCTGTAAGCCTTATTGTAACCTTGTTTACCGATACTGCTGTGTGCTCTGCCATTTAATAGTTGGCAAAGATACACCTTTATAAAAAAGAAACCCCTCGCCTTAGGCGAGGGGTTTCTTTCTCTTTTCATTTTAGTAATACCTCAAACGAATAACGTCAGCAAGGTATTTTGAAAGACGGATAACCTGACGGGTATAGCCATACTCGTTATCATACCATACATAAATAACAGTGCTTTTCTTGTCGTCCGAAATAAGCGTTGCAGGGCTGTCAACCACCGAAGCGCAATGATTTCCAACAATGTCAGAAGAAACCAACTCGTTGGAATATGAATACTGAATTTGCTCTACCAAATCACCATTCAGTGATGCCTCACGCAAAATAGCGTTCACTTCTTCTTTGCTGGTTTCGCGGTTTACCGTAAGATTTAAAATAGCCAGCGAAACGTTAGGCGTTGGTACGCGCACTGCGTTTGCAGTAAACTTACCTTTTAATCCCGGAATAACTTTGGTAATAGCGCTTCCTGCACCGGTTTCGGTAATAACCATGTTCAATGCAGCAGAGCGACCTCTGCGGTATTTTTTGTGATAGTTGTCCAACAGGTTTTGGTCGTTGGTATAAGAGTGGATGGTTTCAATATGTCCGTGATGAATACCCAATGTGTCCTCAATCACTTTCAGAACAGGAACAATAGCGTTGGTTGTGCACGAAGCAGCAGAGAAAATGTTCTCTTTCTTAATGTCAAACTTCTCCTGATTAACCCCATGAACAATGTTTGGAATATCGCCTTTGCCCGGAGCAGTCAATAAAACCTGAGCCACACCTTTTGCTTTCAGATGTTTGCCCAATCCATCACGGTCGCGCGAAACACCCGTGTTGTCAATTACCAAAGCATTGTCAATACCGTGAGCCGTATAATCAATATCCTCCGGATTATTGGCAGCAATCATCTGCACATAATGCCCGTTGATGATAAGCGCTTTATTTGCTGAGTCAACATCAATAGTTCCCGGAAAAGGTCCATGAACAGAGTCTGTTCTTAACAAATCAGCACGTTTAATAATATCAGCATCGCTGTTGCTGCGGGTAACGATAGCGCGAAGGCGCAATTGTTCTCCTTTACCTGCCTGGGTAATTAGTTCACGTGCAGCTAATCTTCCAATCCTTCCGAAACCATACAATACCACATCTTTAGGCTCCAATACACGTTTTTCTTTACCAATGAAATTACCTAGTTTATTAGTAACAAAAGCGGTTTCATTTTCAAAGGATGTTTTTTCTTGTATCCATTCGTTGGTAAGTTTTCCCAAGTCAATACGGGCAGGGGAGAGGTCAAGCTTTGCAATTTCTTTTGCAATTAGCAATGTATCCATAATGCTAATGGGCTTGCGCACAATTTTATTCGCATAATCATGAATGTCCAGAATTTCGCTGATGCTTTTGTTATAAAGCTCGCGTCTGAAAACAATCAGTTCCACGCTTTTGTCTAACCACAAATCGCAAACTGTTTTAATCAGTTCGGTAGCGGCTTTCTCATAGCGTATCCATTCTTTGAGTTCGGCTTCGTAGCCTTTTTTAGATGTTCTGTTTACAGATGCAGTTGTTTCAGTTGACATGTTTATTTAAATTTTTAATTAAAATATGAAGGCACAGACAAAACCAAAATCAGTTTTATCTGTGCCTGCTTTTATAATCATTTCGGTTTTAAGATTAGCCGAGGTATGCTTTCAGGTGTTTGCTTCTTGAAGTGTGGCGCAGTCTGCGGATAGCTTTCTCCTTGATCTGGCGAACACGCTCGCGGGTTAAGTCAAATTTAGCCCCGATTTCTTCCAATGTCAATCCGTGCGGAATTCCGATACCGAAGAACAAACGAACCACATCACTTTCTCTTTCCGTTAAAGTTGAAAGCGAACGCTCAATTTCTTTTTGCAATGACTCGGTCATCAAAAAGCTGTCGGTTTTTGGTGCATCAGGGTTTACCAATACATCCAGCAGGTTATTGTCTTCACCAACTTGGAAAGGCGCATCCATGGATACGTGACGACCAGAAACGCGCATTGTGTCAGCTACTTTATCTTCAGGGATTTCAAGAAGTTTTGCCAACTCCTCTGCTGTGGGAGCACGCTCAAACTCCTGTTCTAATTTTGAAAATGCTTTATTGATTTTGTTTAGCGAACCAACCTGATTCAGCGGCAAACGAACAATACGTGATTGCTCAGCCAATGCCTGCAAAATAGATTGACGAATCCACCAAACAGCGTAAGAGATAAATTTAAAACCACGGGTTTCATCAAAGCGGGTTGCTGCTTTAATCAATCCAAGATTTCCTTCGTTAATCAAATCGGGAAGACTTAATCCCTGATTCTGATATTGTTTAGCAACCGAAACCACAAATCGTAAGTTTGCTTTGGTCAGTTTCTCAAGAGCGGCCTGGTCGCCATCACGGATTTTCTTCGCTAAAATTACCTCTTCTTCTGCGGTGATAAGTTCCTCACGTCCTATTTCCTGTAAATATTTGTCTAACGACTGGCTTTCGCGGTTGGTAATCGATTTGGTAATCTTTAGCTGCCTCATTGAAAAATCTCCTTTGCTTTAAATTGTGGTAAGAACTATGTTAACTGATTGTAAATCCTTTTTTAGGGAGCACAAAAGTATAAAAATATACTTATGATACAACACCCAAATTAAGGTTAATGTTTAAACAGGATAAAAATGAGAAAGGCCCCACTTTCGCAGAGCCTTTCCCGACTTTAAAACAGAAATTTACAAACCAAAACCATAATATGTTTTAAAGCCATTAGGATAAATACCTTCTATCAAAACCCCTCCCTTTTTATTTTCCAGCGCCAGGCTGATATCTTCTTTTGTTTTAATCGGTTTGCCATCAATTTTGGTGATGATAAACCCTTCTTTTATTCCTGCACTGCGCAGTTTTCCGCCTGTAAGCCCCATTACTTTCATCCCCCTGTCAATTTTCAATTTCGACATTTCTTCCTTGCTCACCGGCTCAAAATCTGCGCCCAGAACAGTGATGTTTTGGCTCAGGTCTTTTATGATCCGTTCGGTATCACCATTTTTATTTCTAAGAACGACATTGAACGTTTTCTCTTTTCCATCTCTCAAAACCGTTACCGGAATTTTATCTCCGGGGCGGTATTGAGCTACCATTTCCTGCAGTTGCGGCACATTGTCTGAAGCATGGTCTGCAATATGAGTGATAATATCACCTTCTATTATTCCTGCTTCTGCTGCTGCACCTCCATCTGTAAGTCCGTTAACATAAACACCTTTCTGCACTGAAATGTTTTTCTCATCTGCTAATTGCGAGTCTATATCTCTGATGCTCACGCCAATAAAAGCACGTTGCACTTCTCCAAACTCCATTAAATCATCCACTACTTTGCGGGCAATATTCACTGGAATGGCAAATGAATAACCTGAATACGAACCTGTTTGAGAAGCAATAGCGGTGTTAATCCCAACAAGCTCACCACTGCTGTTTACCAATGCACCTCCGCTGTTTCCGGGATTTACCGCTGCATCGGTCTGAATAAATGATTCAATCGCAAATTGTTCTTGATTAATATTGATGTTCCTACCTTTTGCGCTCACAATACCGGCTGTAACGGTTGAGGTCAGATTAAACGGGTTTCCAACTGCCAATACCCATTGCCCCACTTTTAAATCATCAGAGTTTCCGTAAGTAACATAAGGTAAATCGTGTGCATCAACTTTTAATAAGGCTAAGTCAGTTGTGGGATCTGTTCCAATCACTTTAGCCTGATATTTTTTATTATCGTTTAGTGTTATTTCAACCTGTTCAGCTCCTTCCACCACGTGATTATTGGTTACCACAAATCCGTCTTCAGAAATAATAACTCCTGAACCGCTTGCCACCTGTGGCTGAAATTTTTGTTGTTGACCGCCATGTCCTTGGAAGAAATTACGAAATGGATCATAGAAATCAAAAGAATTGTTTGCCTCCTGCTGATATATAGTTTGCACGTGTACCACACCATGCACCGACATTTCAGCAGCAGTTGTAAAATCAATTCCAACCTCCGGTGGAGTAACTGCAAAGTTTACAGGTTTGGCTTTTTGAATTTCGCCTGTGCTGTAATAAGCAGTTTGTTGCGGATTTACATAATTGTAAATACTTAACGATGCAAAGCCTCCGGCAATTGCAGCTATAAATAAACTCAGGAACTTTTTCATGTGCTATATTTATTTTAAGGTTTAACTTTGGACTTTATTTTTTGTGATTACAAAATTAACAAGAAGCGTGCCGTTGGGTTCTGATGTCAGTCTTAAAAATTGTTAATGAATAAAAGGATTGCATGATGATTACTTTTTATAAATACCAAGGAACAGGCAATGATTTTATCATGATTGATAATCGTGATAAAAAGTTTGTTCCTGATTTACCGAGTATTAAAAAACTCTGTGACAGAAGATTTGGCATTGGTGCAGATGGTTTGATTTTATTAGAGAACGTAAAAGACTATGATTTTAATATGGTCTATTTTAATTCCGATGGAAATGAAAGTACCATGTGTGGCAACGGAGGCCGCTGTATTGTTGCATTTGCTGCATTTTTAGGTGTGGTAAAAAACAGTGCAGAATTTATTGCCATTGATGGTGAGCACAAAGCTGAAATCTTTGAGAACGGAATAGTAAGCCTGAAAATGAAAGATGTTTCGGCAATAGAAAAATCAGTAAATGATTTTATTCTTGATACAGGTTCGCCTCATTTTGTCAGGTTTGTTGACAAAATTTCAGATGTGGATGTGTTTATTGAAGGGCGAAAAATCAGAAGGAGTGAACCATTTGGTGCAAAAGGCATCAACGTGAATTTTGTAGAATTTAAAGATGGAGTATTGAATGTTCGTACCTATGAACGCGGTGTGGAAGATGAAACACTTTCATGCGGAACAGGAGTAACAGCATCTGCTTTGGCAGTGGCTTCAGCAGGATTGGTAAATGGAAAAGAAGAATGTTCAATTGTCGTTCCCGGAGGAAGTTTGAAAGTGAAATATAAAGCTCAGCAAGGAAATTCATTCACAGATATATGGCTCGAAGGTCTCGCGCAGTTTGTTTTTAAAGGAGAAATAGAATTATAGATGATTTTACAAGGAGAAAGAATAAAGCTAAGAGCTGTTGAACCTTCGGATGCAAATCTGCTTTACGAATGGGAAAACGACACCACTGTTTGGCATGTGAGTAACACAATTACTCCGTTTTCAAAAGAAGTAATTAAGCAATACTTGTCCAGTGCACATTTGGATATTTACACCACCAAACAATTACGCCTCATTATTGAAACAGAAAATAAAAATGCAATTGGTTGTATTGATTTGTACGATTTCAATCCTTTGCATCTGCGAGCAGGTATCGGTATTCTTATATCTGCAGCGGAATACCGCAGAAAAGGTTATGCAGGCGAAGCGCTTGATATTTTAATTAAATATGCTTTCAATACCTTAAACCTGAATCAAATTTTTTGTGATATCGGAGTTGAAAATACAGGAAGCATTACACTTTTTCAGAAGCACAATTTTAAAATTGTAGGGACAAAAATGAAGTGGGTGAAAAATGGAAAGTCTTGGGGCGATGTTCATTTTTTGCAATTGCTTAACGAGTGAAATTTATGGCGGCAAAAAAAAAAGAAAAATCATCCTTCCTGAAAAAAGTAGTAGTCATTTTTGTTCTGCTTCTTACTATCGGTGCTGGCATCACAGGTTGGGAGTTTTACAAAATAATATATCAGCCCAACGTTTCATTAAAAGGGGAGAAGTCAACATTTATCTATATTCCAACTGGCTCAGATATAAATAAGGTTAAAAATATTTTGAGCGAAAAAGGAATTGTGGTTGACATCAATTCATTTGAATGGGTAGCAGAAAGAAAGAAATACAAAGACAAAATTTATCCCGGTAAATATTTGATTAAAGGTGGAATGAGTAATAATGAGTTAGTGAATTTGCTTCGCTCAGGAAAACAGGTTCCTGTTAAATTGGTGATTAATAATATCAGAAGAAAAGAAGAAATTATTTCACTGGTTGGGAAGCAATTGGAGGTAGATTCATCTCGGCTTTCAGCGATTTTTAAAGATGAAGTTGTTTTAAATAAGTGCGGTTTGAATACCGAAAATGCAGGAACACTTTTTATCCCAAATACCTACGAATTTAACTGGAATACAAATGCAGAACAGTTTGTTGAACGTATGAGAAAAGAGCATCAGAAATTCTGGACAGACGAAAAGATAGCAAAAGCAAAAGCTTTGAAATTAACCCAAGCAGATGTTGCAATCCTTGCATCCATTGTTGAAAAAGAAACACGCAAACGTTATGAAATGCCAACTATTGCGGGTGTTTATTTGAACCGACTAAAAAAGGGGATGTTGCTACAAGCTGACCCAACCTTAGTTTTTGCTTCTGGCAATTTCAATATCACCAGAGTCTTGAATATACACAAAGACATTGATTCGCCTTATAACACTTATAAATATGCGGGCTTACCACCCGGTCCAATTTGCATTCCCGATACGCGTTCAATTGATGCCGTTTTGAATTACGAGAAACATGATTACCTTTATTTCTGCGCCAACCCTGATATGTCGTTTACACACGTGTTTGCAAAATCATATGACCAACATCTGGTAAATGCAAGAAAGTTTCAACAAGAGTTGAATAAGAGAAGGATAATGAACTAATATTTTAGTTTTATAAATGGATAACTTTATTACCGTTTGGGATTTTATATTGTTTCCGATTTATTTTCTCATTGTCTATGCTTTTGCAACTGTAATTAAAAATAGAAATATAGCAACTAATATAGCTTATGAGTACTATGTAAAAGGGCTGTTAGCTAAAATACTAGGAGGGTTTGTTTTCTGTTGCATTTATATTTTTTATTACAAAGGAGGAGATTCTACAGCTTATTGGAAGTTTTCAGGTTTTTTAGTTAATATGATGTCAAAAAACTTTTCCGTTTATCTTGATATTATGGCTGGTAATCTTACCATGCAAAACTATTATTATTTTGACAGCACAACAGGTTTTCCTGAATACTGGAAGGATGCACAGTCATTTTCAACTATTCGATTTACTAGTCCATTGTATTTATTGACTATTCAAAGTTACTTCGCTTGTACATTGCTGCTTTCTACCCTTTCTTATTCAGGAATTTGGCGGTTATATTTATTGTTTACCAGAGAGTTTCCTGGGCTTGAAAGGCAATTTGCAATTGCCATTTTATTTTTCCCCTCTTTACTTTTTTGGGGTTCTGGTATTATGAAAGATACGTACACATTATCAGCAGCTTGTTGGTTTACGTATTCAATATATATGGTTTTTGTAAGGAGGGAAAAAATAGTTCCCAATATTTTTTGGATAATAGCAACAACTTACGTTATGATATCATTTAAACCTTACATCTTTATTGCATTATTGCCGGGTACATTGGTTTGGGTTAGTTTTAAACGTGTTCAAAAAATTAAAAGTCCGGTGTTTAAAGCGTTAGCAGCACCTGTTGTTATTGCAGCTTTCTTTCTAATAGGAACTTTGGTGCTAAGTTCCCTTTCATCTGATCTTAAGCAATATTCATCTGTTGACAATATGCTTAACAAAGCAGTTGTAAGTCAAAGCGATTTAAAACAAGATTATTATCAGGGTAATTCTTTTGATATTGGAGGCTTTGATGGAACTATAGGTGGTGTATTTTCAAAATTTCCGCTGGCAGTTACGGCAGGATTATTCAGGCCATTTATTTTTGAAGCAAAAAATCCCGTCATGTTTATTTCAGGGATTGAAAACACATTTTTGTTAATCTTTACTTTAGTTTTTCTGTTTCGTGTAGGGCCAATAAAAGTGTTGAAATATATTTTTAAAGAACCGCTGCTACTCTTTTCTCTAACCTTTGCAATTTTCTTTGCCTTTGGTATTGGTCTATCAACTTCTAATTTCGGTGCTTTAGTTAGATATAAAATTCCTTGTATACCTTTTTATCTTTCATCATTATACATTATTAGGGAGTATTTTGAAAAACAGGAAATTGTTAATGATAATAAGAGCGGCTAATCTGAGATGTTTTGATACGCTCATTTCATAATTCCAAATTTAGAAATGCAATAGTAGAGTAGATTTTCTGAAAAGAAAACAAACTTTTTTTCAAAATTCCACCCTGATTTGCCCTTTTGCCTTTTTTCTTTAGTGTAACTCAAGATTGAAAATTCTGGTTGTAAATCTACCAATCGATAAAACATGTTGCAATTTTTTACGGATGACTTTTGCAGCTCAGGTAAAAGTGATCTGTCAAAAAGAACATAATCAAAAGATCCTTTTGGTGCTTGTTTGACAAATAGTGTTCTCATTATATTATGGAATATTTTTGAAACTGCAGGTAGTGGATTATTTTTAATTGCCAGCACAAGTTTGTTCCCACTCTGCCATTCCTGAAACATCTTATAACTTAACTCAGGCGGGTCTTGTAAATCTGCAGCCATTACAATCACACAATCTCCGGTAACTGAATTTAAACCTTTGAAAACAGCTTTGTGAGAACCAATATTTTTTGTTAGTTGCTTTAGTTTTACCTTATCAATGTATTTTTTTTGCCATTTTTTCAATGCTTCAAAAGTTTTATCTTTTGAAGCATCATCAACCATAACATATTCAAAGTCAGCGTCCGAAAACTGTTTTTCATTTTCAAGCAAAGCAATAAAAAGGTCGTCAATATTTACTTCGTTATTAAAGCAGGGAATGACAAATGATATTTTAGTCATTTCCCTTTTTCTTTAGCCAGTTTTCAAATCCAATCTTTTCCCAAGGCATCCCTGTGCTGAAGTTTTTCATCCATGGATAATGCATTCCCGATAGTTGTTTTGATTTTATTTTTCTTATGTCGGAAATTTTTTCTGCAGGAGTTCCACCAAATACTGAAAAATCAGGCATGTCTGATTTAATAAATGAGTTGGCTGCAACCAAGCAATTGCTGCCAATTTTTACTCCGGAATTAATAACAGAACTTACAGCAATCTGAGTGTAATCACCAATTTCAGGTCCCTTCCAAATAGTGGAGGGTGGGTGAGGGTCATTTGTGAAAACAACAAAAGGGTAGATGAAAACAAAATTTCCTATTTTGGAATATTGACAAATGTGAACGTTGCTGTGTAGTCGGCAGTAATTTCCAAACTTCACATAACCTTGAATATCACTCATGGTTCCTATCATACAGTAATCTCCGAATTTGCTTTTTTCGCGGATTGTAACTCTGTGTCCTGTAATGAAATCAGTTCCGGTTTCAACGGATGAATAAATAATTGAATGGCTTCGTATCAGAGCGTTTGCACCAATTTTTGTTTTCGAATTTTCGTATTTCTTGTTGGTGTAATAATCTGCTGTTGGCTCTCCGATTATGCAATCATTACAAATGGTTGTATTGTCAGCAATTTCAACGTTGTCATAAATAACAGTGTTGTCGCCAATCCTGACATTTTTGCCAAGTTTTACATTCCTTCCTAATGTGATATTTTTACCGTTAAACTTCAATGTTTTTTAAATTCTTTATAATCCCTTATATAATCTGCAGGGTCATATTCCATTGATGAAAAACTCAACAAGGCAGCATTATTTGTGAACTCAATTTTATTCCAACATAATGATGGAATAAAAAGTCCCTTATTTTTTTCATCAAGTATAAAATCTTCTTTTTCACCTTTTTCATTTTCTGTTGAGATTTTAATCACACCTTGCAAAGCTACAAGCACTTGTTCTGAACTTCTATGAGCGTGTTCACCTGCAATTCTATTGTCTTCCCCTTCAAATATCCAGAATAGACGCTTTATGTTAAATGGGATTTTTGACACGTTTGCTATTGAAAACATACCTTTTTCTCCGTTGTCAATATGTTCAAATAAAATCAGGTAAGGTTTTAGTTTCATTCAATGTATTTATTATACCACATCTGAAATATTATCAAAGCCCAAATTCTTTTGTAATGAAAATCTTCACCATTTCTGAATTTGTCGATTAAGTTTTTTACAAAGTTAGAATTGAAAAGTTGATGTTTGTTTAGTTCTTCTTCGTTCAAATATTTATCAATGATATAACTCATTTCTGACTGCAACCATGTTCCTATCGGTGCAGGAAATCCCCATTTTTTTCTATAAATTAAATCATTGGGCAAATACTTTTCTAATATTTTTTTCATTAGGTATTTCTGATCTCTGTTCTTTATTTTGTATTCTAATGGAACATTCACTGCAAATTCAACTAAGTTATGGTCAAGATATGGTACACGCACCTCCAAGCTTGATGACATTGAAGCAATATCCATTTTATATAAAAGATTATCTGCTAGATAATTTTTTATGTCAAACAATGCAATTTGTTCAAATGGCTGAATATTCATTGCACTTATTTTATTCCATTCATTGCTAAGAGTAGAATGCTTGTATTCGGTATTAAATAAGTTTTTTATTTCCTTTTCAGAAAACATATATTGTTCCTGACTCCATATGTGCAGCCAACTGTTGTCGTTTTCATGATAATCAAAAATCCTTGCAGCTCGTTTACTTCTGTTGTCGAGAACCCCGAGTAATGATGCAGCAATTTTTCGGGCTGGATAACCGCCCATCGAATTTATTTTTTCAATTCTTTTGTGCCAGTTATAGTAACCATAACCCATGAAAAGTTCATCTCCGCCATCTCCGCTCAATCCTACAGTTACACGCTGCTTTGCTTTTTTGCAGACAATATAGCTTGGAATTCCAGAAGGTACTGCAAATGGCTGGTCATAGAAATCGCACAAGTGCTCCACTAATTCCATCCCCTCTTTTTCTCCCACATGAGTGAGACTATGATTTGTTTTCAGAATTCCTGCAACCTTTTCCGCATAAGCAGTTTCGTCAAATTCCTTGACATCAAAACCAATAGTAAATGTATTTACCGGTTGTATGTTTTGTTCCTGAAAAACTGCGCATATTAAAGAGGAATCAGTGCCGCCACTTAAAAATGCACCAATAGGAACATCGCTGATGCTCTGGTATTTTACTGATTTCTTAAGGTGTTCAATAAATCCTTCCTTATAGTATTCTTCAGTATTCGTGGTGTTTTCAAGATACTTGTCGGCAATATCGTAATACTGTTTTTTTTCTAGGCCATGTTCTGATATTTTCAGAAAAAAACCAGCAGAAAGTTTTCGGATACTTTTGAAAATCGTTTGTTCGCCCGGAATATATTCAAGAAAAAAATAATCCTTAAGGGCATTCAAATCAAGAGATTTATCAAGACCAATTTTAGTCAACGCTTTTATCTCTGAAGCAAAAGCAAAGTTTTTGCCATCGTAGTGATAATATACAGGCTTAATTCCCATTCTGTCGCGGAAAAGAAGAAGTGATTTTTCTTCACGGTCATAAATTGCAATGGTGAACATACCATTGAGTTTATGAACGAAATCAATTCCCCAAACAGCAAATGCTTCAGTGATTATTTCGGTATCGGAAGTGGTTTTAGGAAGAAAATTTTTGTCGACTAATTTTAGTTCGGCTTCAATCTCTTTGTAGTTGTAAATCTCACCGTTAAAAATTAGAACATATCTATTATTTCGTGAAAAAAATGGTTGGTTAGCAGCTTCACTAAGGTCAATAATACTAAGTCTTCTGTGTCCAAGACCAACTGAATTTTCAAGGAAATAGCCGGCAGCATCGGGTCCGCGATGAGCCAGCGCTGTGGTAAGTGTTTCTAAATCCTGTTTTTTAAAACGCTCTTCGGGGGAGAAGTAGCCTGCTATTCCGCACATAGCTGCAAAGATAACAGTTTGGTTAAAGCTATTACTTCACAACAGTCACCATACCTCTTTTGGTTCCGTTGCTGTCGTCTATGCCTACATAATTCACCGCATAAACATACACATCATTAGGAACTTCAATGCCATTGAAGGTTCCGTCCCAGCCAACGTTTATGTCCTGAGAGCGAAAAACATATTCGCCCCAACGGTTGAAAATTACCATTTCAAATTCAACTATTCCTTCGCCATAAGCATAGAAGGTGTCGTTTCTCCGATTGCTGTTTGGTGAAAATGCGTTTGGAATGTAGAGTGTTACAACCGGGGTTATTACTACATCGTGTGTAATTTCATCTGTGCAGCCAAATTGATTTACAACTAAAAGTCGCGCAGAGTATGTTCCCTGTTGCGTTGTAGGGTAAACATGCTCAGGCGTTGTAATCAGATTGTTTATTGAATCTCCGTCACCGAAATACCAATACCATTCTGTTGCTCCATTGCTTTCGTCAGCAAACTGAATCGTAGGGTCAAGAATGCTTGCTGTTGGAGGTGTGAAATTGAAATTAGCTATCGGCAAAGGATTAACGGTAATGTAATCCAGTTTGGTAAGTTTGGTAACACAGTTATGATCTGAGGTTGCTGTAAGTTCAACCGTGAAAGTTCCGATATCATTATAGCAATGGGTGAAGGATGTTAATGATTGTGTGCCGTTACCCAATTCCCAGAAATAACTTGTGATGTTTCCTGAAGAAATAGTACTGTTATTAGTAAAATCAATACAAAGCGGTTGACAGCCTACTGTATCGCTTGCCGAAAAATCAACAACAGGATTTGGATAAACTGTTATAGTAATTGTTTCATCATCCAGACATCCAATAGATGTTCCTGTAATTGTGTAAGTAGTTGTTACTATTGGATTGGCGGTTACATTGCTTCCTGTAGTTGCACTCAAACCCGTTGCAGGCGACCAAACATAGGTGTCGGCTCCGTAAGCTTCAAGATCAATAGAACCACCTTCACAATAAGAATAAGTGAGTGGAAGAATTCCTATGGTAGGTGTAGGATTTACTCTAACGGTTACATCAGCGGAAGAAGAACAGTTGTTACTTGTTCCTGTTACTGTATAGGTTATTGTTGTATTAGGATCTGCAGTAACATTAGGGTTTGTTCCCGAACTTAAATCGGTAGTTGGCGACCAGACATAAGTTGTTGCTCCGCCTGCAACTAATGGAGTTGAAGTGCCACTGCAAATAGTAACATCAGAACTAACGGTTGTAACAGGAACAGGATTTACTGTAAGTGTTACATCAATAGTGTCATTGCAACCAGCATTTGAGCCTATAATTTCGTAGGTTGTAGTTGCTGCCGGACTTGCATCAACACTTGCTCCTGTTGTTGCACTCAAGCCTGTTGCAGGAGACCAAGCATAGGTATTTGCTCCGCTTGCCGTAAATGTTTGTGTCTCTCCTTCACAAATTGAAGCACTTGCCGGCAAAACATTTATAACCGGATATGGATTTACAGTTACATCAATTGTTCCTGTAAAGTTGCAAACATTTCCTATAGCTGTTATAGTATAGGTAATGGTTGCAGCCGGTGTTGCATCTACGCTTGTTCCTGTTGTAGCACTTAATCCAGTTCCAGGCGACCATGAATATGAATTTGCGCCTGTTCCGCCTGCTGTTAATGTAGTTGTTTCGCCTTCGCAAATAGTTACATCAGGGCTAAGAACAAGAGTAGGAGTAGGGTCAATGTTAATATCGGCTGTTGCTGTTGCAGTGCATCCGTTGTTATCTCCCGTTACTGTATAGGTAGTGGTAACAAGTGGCGTTGCATCAACACTTGCTCCTGTTGTTGCACTCAAGCCAGTTGCTGGTGACCATGTATATGCGGATGCTCCTGCTGCAGTGAGTGTTGTTGTAACACCAGCGCAAACAGTAGTTGTAAGAGGAGCAACGGTAACATTTGGATATGCATTTACTGTCACTGTAACCGATGCTGTTCCATTACAACCTGCCGATGTTCCTGTAACGGTGTAAGTTGTAGTTACAGCCGGAGTTGCAGTAACCGTTGCACCAGTGACAGCGCTTAAGCCAGTAGCTGGCGACCATGCATAAGTAGTAGCATTTGCTGCTGTCAAGGTCGTATTCTGGCCAATACAGATATCTATATCCGGACTAACGGTTACAGGAGGAAAAGGATTGACCACAACCTGCATAGTGGTCAGTGGTGATGAGCACGAACCTACAGTAACTGTAAGTGTAATATCTTTTGTTCCGCCCGTTAGCCAACTGATTTGATAAGGACCTTGTCCACTTCCTGAAACAATGGTTCCGCCATCAAAATCCCATGTATAAGTTGCGTTTGGTGGCGCATTTCCTGTGTAAGTTATGGTAGATGATATTCCTGCGCAAACAGGCGTTGTTACTGTAAATGTTGAAGTTGGATTTGATATAACCGTAACGTTTATAATTGTGTCGTCTAAACAAGGAGGCCATGAAATTAATAAGCGCACAGGATACGTTCCTGTTGAGCCAAATGCAAATGACGGATTTTGGGTTGTGGCATCTGGAGTATTATCACCATTGAAATCCCACCACCATTGTGTGATGGAGCCGTTTGGGGTTGAAAGGTCAGTAAACTGAATCGGGTCACCTGCGCAAGCTGATGTTGCGCTGAAGTTAGCTATAGGATTTCCGGGGCTTCCCGGAATAATGGTATCCAGTGAAAATGTGCAGGGCACATTCCCGAAAGTTGTCATGGTTACAGTATAAGCTCCTGCAAGCGTAATGGTTGCTTGTTGGGTATTTCCGGGAGGTGTAACACCGGGGCCAGTCCATGAATAAGTTGCAGCTCCGATAGGCGCACTTAAGGTAACATCTTGTCCACCGCAAACCGTTGGTGAAGAAGAAATGATTTCAAGTGGACCGCAAGTGGCATCAAGGTAAGCATAGGCATAATGGCTTCCGCCACTGGCAAAACAATCGCGGGTAATGAATTGTATGGTTACGTTTTGCCCCATGTAATTATTTAACGGAATAAAAACGGATGTCCATGGTTTATAGAAAACATCGCCCGGTAAAGTAACGAACCCACCAATAGTAGGGGCGGTGGTAGCATCTACGTCATAGGTAGCGCAATCAATTGGGTTGCCATTTCCATCAGTCATTCGTATCTGAAAAAAAGGTGATTCGCTGGCCGGATGCCCGCCATCATTTATAACTACAGCATAGTGATAAGTGAAATTGCAGTTGGTGGGTGTTACAACAAAAGAATAGCTGATTGATTCACCCCCATCTTCTGCAATAGCATTTCCCAAGCGCATGGAATAACTTCCTCCTCCTGGAAAAACCACAGGTATTGCTGCACCTGCAATCGGGTCATTTCCCCCGGTCATAATAAAATGATTGTTTTCAGGAAGTGCATTAGCTGCCTGATTGTTGGCTCCCTGATTTAATCCATTATAGTGAAAAGGGTCCGGTCCGGTAGCGCCAATACACAATCCAAAGAGTAAGCCGCCATGGCATTCGCTATCTGTGTCTTCCCAGGTTCCGGTCCAGCCGTTGAAATTACCGCTTTCAAATCCGGCATTATTGCATTGTGAAAGTGCCTGATGAGAAAATGAAGAAAATAAAATAGTGAAGCAGCAGAGTAATAAGGATAAACGTTTTACCATGTAATTAATATTTGAGGGATAAAAGATTTTGTCATGGTTGCTTGAGTTGGCGAAAGGTATGTATTAATTACAATAAGTCAAATTTAATAGAGATTAAAATTACTATGGCAGTTGAAAAGTTTTGTTGATTGTTAAAAATACAGAATTTTATTGTTGCCATTAATTACACGAGTGACCACTAATTTAATTCTTGCTAATTCGTCTGATTAGCAGCTAAAAAATGGCGAATGATTTTTTACCTTGAAACCTTATTATCCTTTTTCCTCTATAAGTCGTTCTTTCAAATCAACTAATTATATGCCTGAAATTCTTGATGTTCCTGTGAAAAAGTCAAAAGCACTTACAAAAGAAATTGCTGAAATCAGTCAGGTAATGACTGATCATGAGTTGCTTTTTGTTTATCAGGATGCTGTGAATTCAAAGACTTCAGAGAGTATTTTATCTATTACAGAAATACGATTGAACATTTCGGGTGCAGATAAAAAAGTGAAAAGAAAAGTGTTTAACGTACTGGTTGAATGCTTACAAAATATCAGTCATCACACCGAAATTTCTGCTGCAGAAAGTTTGAAACGACCTTCTGTAGTGGTCTTGGGTAAAAGCGATGATCATTTATTTATCACCACAGGGAATCTAATACATAATGATAATGCAGCTTGGCTGAAGGAAAAAATTGATGTGTTGAATAAACTTGACAAAATGGGTATGAAAGAAATTTATAAAGACACCATGGTAAATACAGGCTTTTCGCCAAAAGGCGGTGCCGGTTTGGGCTTGATTGATATTCTGCGCAAATCTGGCAATAAAGTACAGGCAGAGTTTGAGAAAATTAATGAAGAACTTTCATTCTTTACAATGAAAGCTATTATTACTGCTACTGTCTGAGAAATTATTTTTCAGGATAAATATTTAAAGCCTCAAGTGTAGCTCCTTCACAGTCAAATATAGGCATTCCGCTTGCTTTCGCAGCAAGGTTGTAGAAAGTAAGGTTGCCATTATTCTTCACGCAAATTTCTTTTCCTGATTTCATTTTTCCGTTTTCAAGATAAGCAGGATTAAAATCTCCGTCACTTATTGCTAAAGGCAAATCATTGCCAAATAATTGATACATCATTTTTCCGAATTGGCGTGAGGTGTCGGGAACGCTTTTGCTGCGCTCAATCACATTGTCGTGCACATAAATGGAAGATGGAAATTTGTCAAACAGTGAGTCATTTGTTTGCCTTCCCATGGTGTTCAGACTTAAAATTGAAAGCGCCACCGTGTTATTATCTTTTACAATATTTCCAAAAGCTTCCACATTCTGGCAAGCCATAAATAGCAAGCCCGTACCCGAAGGAACCATAGAAACTGAAATTCCCATTGCCGAAAAATTATAGTGATTGTTGCCAATTATTTCGTTGTTATAAACACGAATATTAGTTCCATTCTTTTTTGGTAAATCAGGCAAATCAAAAATCATAATTCCGCCTGTGTTGTTGATGGCTTTATTTTCATACACGTCAGCATATTTTGTGTTTTCAATCTCAATTCCGGCAACATTCTTTTCCACTCTGTTTCTGCGCACAACTCCGTTTTCGCTCTGTCCCAGATAAATTCCTGCATCCGAAGCGCCAATGGAAACGCATTCTTCCATCAATATATTTTTGCACTGAACAGGATATAAACCGTAAGCTCCGTTGGTGCTGTCTGGCTCACCTGTCCACTCGGTGCGTATTCTGCGAATAATTACATTCTCACTCGCCTGTACTTTTATTCCATCGCCTTTTGCATCTTCAATACCAATATCCTGAATAGTAAAGTTGTTGGCTTTTGCATAAACGCCCTGAGCACCTTCGGTTTGACCTGCAAAGGAGAAAATGGTTTTATCCATTCCCGCACCTATGATTGTTACGCTGTCAATTCCTTCCAATGAAACTGTATTGCGAAATTTAAATACGCCTTCGCCAAAGCGAATGGTGTCACCAGGTTTTGCGTTTATAAATGCTTCCTGAACAGTTTTGTCATCGTTTTCAGATGGAAGAATAGCTGTGTTTTTCTTTTGGTTGGTGCAGGCTGTAATTAAAGCAACACCAGTAATGAAGAGCAATAGTTTTTTCATAAATAGAAATTGGTTTAGCACAAATATATACTTATTGATTTCAGTTTTTAGCCGCGCAAGTGGTAGGCTTTCGGTTGTGTAAATGCACGTATGCCAATGTGTGAAAGCGTACTTCCCATTCCCGAATTTTTTCTTCCGCTCCAGGGCAGGTTAGGACTAACACGGTCGCAGCAGTTCCAATACACCGTTCCGGTGTTTAGTTTGCGCATCATGTTTTCTGCGCGCTCTTTGTTTGAAGAGTAGATAGCAGCAGTCAATCCGTATTCTGTGTCCTGCATCAGTTGCAGTGCTTCCTCATCATCTTTTACTTTTTGTATGCCTACAACGGGACCAAAACTTTCTTCGGTCATAATGCGCATGTTGTGGTTTACGTTTGTTAAAACAGTTGGCTGAAAGAAATATCCTTTGCCTTCAACAATGTGTCCACCGTCCAACAGTATTGCTCCTTTGTTTACTGCATCTTTTACCTGTGCATCGAGAAACGATAATTGCTCAGGGCGGCTCATGGCACCAATATCAGGCGAGTCCATTGGGTTGCCTACTTTCATTCTTTTGTTTTCGGCAACGTAGGCTTCCACAAACTTGTCGAAGATATTTTCGTGTACATAAATGCGTTCTACCGCGCAGCAGCTTTGTCCGTTGTTATAGACAACGCCTTCTACAGCTGAGGCAGCCACTTTAGCAATATCGGCAATGTCATCGGCAACATACATCGGGTCTTTGCCGCCTAACTCCAAACCAACTGGAACCATTTTGCCTGCTACTTTCTCGGCAATGTATTTTCCGGTTTTGTAGGAGCCGGTGAAGAAGTATCCATTGAAAGGTAGTGCCAGCAAAGCTTCACCAACAGCACGTGCGCCAATGCCAACATGGAAAACATCATCGGGAACGCCTGCTTTTTTAAGCAAACGTTCTACATGCAAGCCGGTGAGTGTAGTGTATTCCGATGGTTTGTATAACACGGTGTTGCCTGCTATCAATGCAGGGACGTATGCGTTCACGCCAACTAAGTAGGGGTAGTTCCATGCAGATATATTGCAGATAACGCCCAGCGCTTCGTAGCTTATTTTTTCTTTGGTGTCGCCTTCGGTAACAAGCCATTCATCTGCCAAATACTTTTCTGAATTTTCCACAAAGAACTTGATGCGGGTGCGCGCTCCGTTCAACTCGTTGTTGCTTTGGTTAAGGGTTTTTCCCATTTCCTGCGTAAGCGTTTTTGCCAGCTCATCTTTTTCTTCTGCCAGTAAATCAGAGAAGCGTTTGATGCAGGCAATGCGCTCAGCAATGGGCTTTGCAGCCCATGCAGGTTGTGCAGCGTGTAGTTTGTTAAACTTTGTTTGAAGTGTTTGTGCGCTGTCTTCAGCTATTTCTGTAATTACTTCTTCGGTGGCGGGGTTTAGTATTTTCATGTTGTTTGCTATATCCTATGTGCCTTGTGGCTAATTGGCTATTTATTTATAAAACTTAAAAAGTGCAGATATACCTTGTCGGCATCTATCAGTTGTTCTTTTATGGTGTGGAAAAACTCAGGGTGCCATTGCACGCCCATTACTTTGCCCTCGGGGGCTTTGGTGTAGGTGATGGCTTCTACCATATTATCATTGGGACAAACGGCTAATATTTTCAGGTCTTTGCCTAAATCTTTCAAGCCCTGGTGGTGAACAGAGTTTACATGCGGATTTTGTTCACCGGCAAACATTCTGTCAAACAGTTCGCCTTTGGTAAATACCACTTCGTGATTAACACGGTCATACACTTCGGCATCGCGGTGCTTGAGTGAATCGCTTTTCTGTGTGAGTAAATCCTGATACAAAGTTCCTCCGAAATATACATTCATTAACTGAAAGCCGCGGCAGATTGCCAAAACAGGTTTATCATTCTTCACGGCATAATCCATAATGCGCAGTTCGTAGGCATCGCGCTCGGGGTCGCCTTTCCATTTGCCATCAAGTATGGGTTGCTCCCCATAGGTTTCGGGGGCAATATCAGCGCCTCCCTGAAAAACAAAGCCATCCATTTCGCCTAAAAACTCAAGCAGGTTATCACCTTCAAGGTCGGGAATAAGGATGGGCATAACGCCTTTGCGGGCAAGGTAGCGCGACATATCGCGTTCAAAATAAGTCAGCGTCTTTTTTCCGTGCGAGGTGCGGTTTACATCGGGATAGAGGAAACCTGCTGAAACACCAATCTTTATCATGGTTTGATTTTTGAAGGGGCGAAATTAATGATTAATTGATGATGATGAATTTCATTACTTTTACACGAACGACAATATATTTATCTTTTTTGAGTTTAAATTAATAGAACGCGGATGACGCAGATTGAGCGGATATAAACGGATTTTAAAATCAGCGTCAATCAGCCTAATCCGCGTCATCTGCGTTCCATCACAGTTTATGAGAATTATAGTAATCTTATTTCTTCTTCCGCTTTTATCCTTTTCGCAGCAGGTGAAGTGGGAGAGCCGCAGCTTTGACTACGGCACGGTAACGGAGTGGAACTCGCCACCCGCAGTATTTAAGTTCACTAACACCAGCAAGGAGAAGATCATGTTTCTACCCATGTTTTATCAGCGCGAGATGTATGTTGAAATTCCCAAACGCAAGATTGAACCGGGCGAATCAGCGGAGGTAAAAGTGTATCTCTATACCAATGAAACAGGCACTTTCACCAAAAAGGCAACGGTGTGGATTGACAAGAGCAACGACCCGATGGAGCTTACCGTTCGCGGAAACATAAAATCACTTTACAAGAATGCGCTGACTGCTTGTCCATCGTTTTGGAATCATAAGCCGGATGAAGAAGACAAGCCACAGATTGTTTTTATTCCTAAGCCAAGTAATGCCGGGTATGGATTGCCTGAGAAGTTTGACAGTACAAAGACCTCGCCCCCGACCCCTCTCCTGAAGGAGAGGGGAGCAGAGACACCCCAACCTGCCGAAACGTTTGTCAGCAATATTAATGACCAATATGATGAAGATATTATTAAGGTCGGGATTACAAATCCCGACCAGCCAACCGCCCTCACAGATACTGCCGTTACCGTAACTTATAACCCCACCGAACTTTCGCGTGATAAATTTGGTGTAAATAACATAGTCTTCCTGATTGATGAATCGGGTTCAATGAAGCGCGACAAAAAGATGGAGATGCTGAGGGCTGCTATTAAGGAGTTGGTAAAAGCGCTGCGCGGAGTGGATAAAATTACCATCATTACCTATGCCGCAAGTGCAGAGGTGTTGCTGCCCACCACCACTGCCGATAAAAAAGACGAGATATACTCACTCATCGACAGCTTAATTCCCTACGGCTGGACCAACGGGGTAAGCGGTATGAACACGGCTTACGAAATCCTTGATGAGCATTTTACACCCGATGGCAACAACCAGTTATTTCTTGCTACGGACGGTGAGTTTAATCAGGGCGATGTTACCGAGGGCAGCTTTACCGAAATGGTGAAACTGAATGCTGCCAAAGGAACCAAACTCTCTATTGTTGGTTTCGGGCAAAACGAAAAAGCCGTGAAGCTGATGAAGAAGATGGCAGAAAGCGGACAAGGTAACTTCTTGCAGATATTACCCGGCAGCACTAATACAGATGTGTTGGTAGAGGAGATTAAGCGGAACTCGGAGAGGAAATAATTATTTTATGACAATTATCAATTCTTCCTTTGATAATTGTCATAATTAAATTTTTTACTTAGGCTTTTCTTTGTGAAAAAACTAAACCCCATGGAAAAACACGATTTATTACACGAGTTCCCGCAACACAAAGAAAAAATCCACAACCTTAAAGTAAGCGACCACCACTTCCGCAAACTTTTTGATGATTACGATGCCGCTAATAACGACATCCACCGCATTGAAACCGGTGCAGAAATAACAACTGATGCCGTGCTTAACGACCTACGTCTGAAACGCGTTAAGCTTAAGGATCAGCTTTACGAGTACTTGAAGTAGGAGTGGGCGGCAGTGTTGTCACCCTGAGCGTAGTCGAAGGGCATTATTAAGTCGCCTCGACTACACTCGGCATGACAAAATACTACATTTGCCCCCGCTTTGCAAAAACTACAAAACCTCGGTCTCTCCTTATTAAGTGCTGTGCTGCTTTCGGCAGCATGGCCTGCGGGTGGCTTTGCGCCCCTGCTGTTTGTAGCATTGGTTCCTCTTCTGTGGGTTGAAGAAAACATTGCCGCAAAAGGCTACAAGTATTCAGGGATAAAATTATTCCCATATACCTATATCACCTTTCTTGTCTGGAATGTACTCACTACTTATTGGGTGTATCATTCCTCGGCCTTTGGCGGCATCATTGCCTTTACACTTAACGCTTTGTTTCAAACGCTGGTGTTTCAGCTCTTTCATTTCACAAAGAAACACACAGGTGAAACAGCGGGCTATACTTCATTAGTAGTGTACTTTATTGCCTGGGAATATTTCCACCTACAATGGGATTTATCATGGCCCTGGCTCACCTTCGGCAACGGCTTCTCCGAATACTACAAATGGATACAATGGTATGAATACACCGGAGTGTTTGGCGGCTATCTGTGGATGTTTGTAAGTAACATAGTAGTATTCCTGATTTTGAAAGATGCAATTACGCTCCACAATTATAAACCTGTGGTGGCTAAAGTAAATTTCCTTTTTCTTTGGATTGCAATACCCATTTGCCTTTCCTTATATATCTATCAAACCTATACCGAGAAAGCCAACCCCGTAAACATAGTAGTGGTGCAACCCAACATAGACCCCTACAACGAAAAGTTTGACGGCATGACCGCCAGCGAGCAACTGGAAAAGATGCTAACCCTCGCCAAACAAAAGATAGACTCCACCACCGATTACCTCATAGGCCCCGAAACCGCTTTGGTTGAAGGCATCTGGGAAAACAAGATAGAAACCAGCAACAGTATACAACGCATCCGCCAGTTCTTAGCAGACTATCCCAACCTTAAATTTGTACTCGGATTATCATCGTACCGCATGTATGAAAATGGCGAGAAGACATCCTCCACCGCCCGCCCCTGGCGCAAAAAGAAAAACATGTCGTGGGATGCCTACAACACCGGAATGCAGATGCAAGACGGGCATCCCATTCAGCTATATCATAAATCAAAACTGGTACCCGGTGTTGAGAAAATGCCTTTCCCTTCCTTATTAAAGCCTTTAGAGAAATACGCCATTGACTTAGGCGGTATGCCCGGAAGCCTTGGTGTGCAGGACAAGCGCAGCGTGTTTGTTTCTTATAGCGACAACAAAAAAATTGCCCCTGCCATCTGCTACGAAAGTATTTACGGTGAATACTGCGGTGAATACATTAAGAATGGAGCAGGTCTTATCTTCATCATCACCAACGATGGCTGGTGGAAAGACACACCCGGCTACCGTCAGCATTGCAGCTATGCCCGCATGCGCGCTATTGAATCGCGCAGAAGCATTGCCCGCTCTTCCAACACCGGCACATCCTGCTATATCAATCAGCGCGGTGATATAGAACAACCCACCAAATTCTGGGTGCCGGCCGTTATAAAAGGAACTATCAATTATAACGAAGAGATAACCTTCTACACCAAGCACGGAGATTACATTGTCTGGATAGCGAGCATTCTTTCGCTGATGCTGTTGGTGTACGCATTTATAAAACGCTTTAATCCCAAGCGTATAAAAAAATAGCCCCGACCTTCAGGTCGGGGCTATTTTCCGTCATTGCGAGGGTCTTTCACCCGAAGCAATCTCACCGAAGTATTACCTCACCAGCGTAACCGAACCCTTCTGTTCATAGTTCAGGTTATCAACCCCCACCGCTTTCAGCGTATAGAAATACGTTCCGGCAGGAACAACGTTTCCGCTTGGTGTGCGACCATCCCATCCGCCTTGTGGCATTGTCCAGCCATATACTTTCTCGCCCCAGCGGTTAAATATCTCGCCTTCAAACTGCACAATGTTGCGCGATTTAGGGTTAAACATATCATTCAAGCCATCTCCATTAGGCGTAAAGATATTCGGCACTTCAAATATAGAAGTAGGTATAACATATACACCGCCCGTAACCGAAAGTGTGTCGGTGCAACCTGTTATTGAATCGTAAGCTACCAGTATAATAGTAAATGAGCCTGAGTCTACATAGGTGTGTGTAGGGTTTACATCCGTTGAGGTTTCGCCATCACCAAAACTCCACTCATAAGAACTTGCTCCAACGCTGGTATTGGTAAAGGTGATAACAAAGGGTTGCAAACCCGTATCAGGGTCAGCCGTAAAGTTAGCAACCAAAGGATTTACCGGCTCATTGATAATAGCCAGTTCCGAGTCGGTACAACCGTTGGCATCGGTAACCAATAAAATATACTCACCTGCTGTCAGGTTGCTGATGGTTGCATCCGTAGAACCCGAAGGTGTCCAGAAATAGGTGTAAGGACCTGTTCCGCCCAATGCACCGCCTGTTGCCTGTCCGTCAGTACCTCCGTTACAGTTCACATTCTGGAACGATGCAATACCTGCCACAAGAACAGGAGGTTCAGTAATAGTTATTCCTGATAAGTTAAATGTACAACCGTTGTCATCTGTAACCGTTACATCGTATGTGCCGGGAGCAAGGTTTGTTGCCGAAGCTAGTGCTTGGTTGGCTGGGTCGTTCCAATCATATAAATATGGAGGAGTTCCACCAGCAGCATTAATAGTTGCCTGCCCGTTATCATCACCGTTGCAGGTAACGTTGGTTGTTGAACTCAGTGTTACGTCCAACGCAGTTGGCTCAGCAACCTGAACGTTTGAAACGTTTACCTCGCAACCGTTATCATCCGTAACGGTAACGGCATAAAGTCCTGCTTCAAGCCCTGCTGCCGTTTGACCTGTTTGTGCTAATTGGTCGTTCCATAAATAAATGTATGGTGCTGTTCCCCCAACTGGTGTTACGGTCAATTGTCCGTTGTTACCACCGTTGCAAGCAACATCACTGTCAACTGAAACACTTGCTGTAAGTACAGTTGGTTCATTAATGGTAACTGTTGCAGTTCCTGTGCACTGGTTGTTGTCCGTTATTGTTACCGTGTAAGTTCCTGCTGGAAGATTTAGCACGGTATCATTTGCTGTTGTAGCATTATCATCCCACTGATAAGTGTACCCCGGAGTTCCGCCCGTACCGCTCGCCAAAGCCGAAGCTGTGCCGCCTCCGTTGCAAAGGATAGAAACTATTTCTGTAGCCGTTCCTGCAACAGCAGTTGGTTCGGTAATAGTAACCGAAGCAGTAGTGGTGCAACCCGCATCATCGGTAACAAGCACGCTGATAGTTCCCGCAGGAAGATTAACTGCAGTAGCTGTTGATTGTAAGTCATCCCACTCGTAAATGTAATTAGGTGTTCCGCCTGTAACGGTAACAGAAGCTTGTCCGTCTGCTCCTGCATTACAGGAAACCTCATTGTCAACAACTGCAGTAGCACTCAATGCAGCAGGCTCGCTAACGGTAACAGATGATGTTTCTGTACAACCATTGTCATCAGTAACGGTAACAGTAAAAGTTCCTGCACCCAATCCTGTTGCGCTGGAAGTGGTTTGTGCATTGGCATCATCCCATAAGTAAGAATAGTTAGGTGTTCCGCCACCAGCAGTAACATCAACGACTGCATCAGCAGCACCGTTGCAGGTTGCATTAGCAACTACCGAAGCACTGGCTGTAAGCAGCGTTGGTTCTGTTAATGTTGTTGTAGCTGTTGCGCTGCAACCATTATCATCAGTAATGGTTACGTTATAAGTTCCTTGAGAAAGTCCGGTTGCTACAACTGTTGTTTGTGCATTTACATCATCCCACAGATACGTGTAGGGTGGAAGACCACCTGTTGCCGTTGCAGTTGCTGTCCCGTCAGTACCTCCAAAGCAGCTGATATTGGCAGCTACAGCAGCACCTGTCGGTGCTACAATACCCGGAAGGTTTCCATAGTGTACGCTTCCGGTTGCTGCAGCACCTCCATTTCCATTTCCACCACTCAAAAGCACGTTTGCATTAATCACATTGTTGCGGCATGGGTTCTGAAATACTTTTACACGGCCACCACTTCCGCCACCGCCCATAGCGCCATTAGCGCCTGCGTTTGTTGCTCCGCTGTTTCCGCTTCCGCAGAAAAATGAACCTCCGTAATTACAAGGAGCTGCACCTGCACCGCCTTGTCCGCCTAAACCACCATTGCCGCCTTCTGCACGAAGGGTTCCTGTTAAAGTCATATCACCAGTTGCTGATAAATAAATACCACCTCCAGAACCGCCTCCTGCACCGCCACCACCGCCTGCTCCGGCAGAATAAGTAGTTTCATCGCAACCATCGCAACCATCATCGCAGCAGCGACCTGTTTTTCCACCTGCACCCCCGTTTCCACCGCTTCCGCCAACACTTCCCTGAGCCGATATTGTTCCTGCAACGGTTAATGTTCCTGTAGCATTCAATACAATTTTCCCACCTCCTGTTCCGCCATCATTTCCGTTGGCTCCGTTATTATAGCTTTTTCCACCACCACTTGCTCCTGCGCCACCGCTTCCCATGTCAATGTCATTTCCTGTTGGTGTTCCGTAACTTGTTCCTGCTGCACCTGCGCTTCCTGCAGGTCCCGCAGTTGGTGATGAGCAGGTTGAAACACTCATTCCTGTAAAACTTCCTCCTGCTGTTCCTGCACCACCTGCGCCACCTGCATTTGCATTTGCTCCGTAGCTTCCGCCACCTCCTGCACCTGCACCACCGCCCGATCCTATCATTCCGTAAGTATCACCAAAATTTTCGCATGCCTGTTTAGGTCCTGCACCTGAGCCACCAACTCCACCGTTGGTTCCTGCTCCTGTTCCGGTCCCGGGTGTTCCTTGTGTGCCTCCACTTACTGTTACGGTATAGCAATTGTCTTTATCAGCACAGTTTGCAAGGTAAGTTGTATTGGTTCCGGTGGTTGCTCCGGCACCACCACTTCCGCCTGTATATCCAGCTAAATCTGCATTGATTGTTCCCTGAATGTTTATAGAAGCCGCATTGATAATTAATTCACCGCAACCGTTCGTTGAATAAGGTGTAACGGTAAGTGTTACACCTGCATCC
This sequence comes from Bacteroidota bacterium, assembly GCA_947479755.1. Classification (GTDB taxonomy): domain Bacteria; phylum Bacteroidota; class Bacteroidia; order SXHM01; family SXHM01; genus SXHM01. The sequence goes on along the minus strand of CANKAM010000021.1, from coordinate 17,874 downwards.
ACTTGAAACAGGCCGGTGATGTTCCATGTGCCTGAAAGTTGTTGGTCAGAAGAGATAATTAAATCACCAACAACAGGAATAGTACCGCACTGGCTGTAACTTTTATTTGCGTAGAAAGTAAGAGTTGAAATTATAAAAAGCGCGAAAAGTTTTCGGGTAATAATGTTATTCATATATTGAATTTGATTATGATGAATTCAGTTCAAAGCGTTCAAAAATAGTAAAATTTAGAGCTGCAAAAGATTATTCGGCTAATTCACTTAGGTTTGCATATTATTATGAAATTAAAAAGATTTTTTTTCGGTTTATCTATACTGTTGTTCGCTTTAAAAATAAAGGCGCAACAAGTAAATGAAAACTTTTCTGTGCAGGTTTTTGCCGATGATTTTTCAGCAGAAACTAATCAGTGGGATTACCTGACCACTACCGAAAATCTTTTTGTGTTGGATAAAGGTGAATATTTCATGCACCGCAGGAATGAAACCAAACCTTATGCCTTGGTTACCAACTGGAAAAATGATTTAACACAATTTCAGGTAAAAGCTGCATTGAAATTAGGCCCTGCAACTTCACCAGAGCAAACCATTGGTATTATCTTTTACATTCAGAGTGATGGGAAAGGTGCATTGGTTTTTGAAATTAACAAAGACAAGAAGTTTCGTGTTAAACAATTGGCGGGAGCTTATTATAAATTTCTGACGGGTGAGGTTACGGATGCCGGTTGGGTGAAGTCTAAATTTGTAGATGTAACTGGCGCATATAATCTTCTGGAAGTAAAATCATCAGGCGGAGTAACGGATTTTTACATCAACGGAAATTATGTTTCAACTACTACTATTCAGGATTATGCTCCCGGAGCTATGGGGATTTTAATAGGAGCCGACACGAAAGCTAAAGCTGACTATTTTCAGGTATTTGCAACACGAGCTGTAAGTGATGATGTGCATGCCAATCGTCAGTTTGGTGAATTAACACCATCAGAAAAAATAGAATTTCTTTTTGGAGAAAATGAAAAGCTGAAACGTCAGATTGCTCAGGATAATGTTGAGTTAATTAAACAACAAGCCGATCTGAAAGTATCAACTATGGAAGAACAGGTTAGAAGAATAGAATCGGAAAACGAACTATTAACTATTGAAGTAAATAGTTTGCGCACCTACAAAAATGATGTGATTAAAGAAATGGATGAAGATGTTTTTCTTACACTTTCCAATTCTGTGAAAGAGCAGGCTGAGGTAAACAAAAAGTTGAATAAGTTCATTGAAGAAATTCGCGACTCGTTATCAGCTTCCAACAAAAGATACAACGATTTGAAGTTGAAACAAGTCAATGATTTAATTGAACAGCAGAAAAAAATACAGGCAAAAAAGGAAGCAATTCCTGCAACAAAAGAAGAGCAGAAGCCTGAAATAGCAAAGGTGCAGGCTAAAAAAGAAGAGTCGATTAAAATTGCCGATCAACCAAAGGTTGCCACATCAGAAAAGAAAATTGAAGCCAAGCCAATACCAGCTAAAACAAGAACAGCAATTAAAAAAGGATAAACCATGTCAGTTCACAAAGTAGTAAAGAAAATCACCACGCATATTTTGCAGGAGATGAAGTTGAAAGGCGAGAAAATCTCTATGCTTACTGCGTATGATTTCTCGATGGCAAGAATTGTGGACGCTGCAGGAATTGATATAATTCTTGTTGGCGACTCGGCTTCTAATGTTATGGCGGGTCATGAAACCACATTGCCGATTACGCTTGACCAAATGATATATCACGCTGGTTCGGTAATTCGTGCAACTAACAGATCATTGGTAGTGGTGGATTTACCCTTTGGTTCATATCAGGGAAATTCAAAAGAAGCTTTGAATTCTGCAATCCGCATTATGAAAGAAGCAGAAGCGCATGCCGTAAAATTAGAGGGTGGGAGAGAAGTAAAAGAATCAATTGAACGCATTTTATCTGCCGGAATTCCGGTAATGGGACACTTGGGTTTAACTCCGCAATCCATTTATAAATTCGGAACTTACACCGTTCGTGCAAAAGAAGAAGTAGAAGCAAAACGATTGATTGAAGATGCGCATATTCTTCAGGAAGCAGGCTGTTTCGCTATTGTGCTCGAAAAAATTCCGTACAAACTTGCAGCACAGGTTGCATCGGAATTGACTATCCCAATCATCGGTATTGGTGCGGGAAACGGAGTTGACGGACAGGTTCTTGTTCTGCACGATATGCTTGGAATTAATAACGAATTCAGTCCGCGCTTTTTGCGCAGATATGCCAATCTTTATGAAGTAATTACTTCTGCTGTTCAGAATTATGTAAAAGATGTGAAAGCGAAAGATTTCCCGAACGACAGTGAGCAATACTAATTCTCAGATTGAAGTTCTTTACGAAGACAACCACATCATTGTCCTCAACAAAAAACCTTCACAAATTGTGCAGGGCGACAAGACGGGTGACAAGCCCTTGAGTGATTTCGTTAAAGATTACGTCAAAGAAAAATACAACAAACCCGGTGAAGTATTTATAGGTGTTCCGCATCGCCTCGACAGACCTGTTAGTGGAGTTGTGATGTTTGCACGCACATCAAAAGCGCTTGTTCGTTTAAACGAAATGTTGCGCGATAAAACAATAAAAAAAACATATTGGGCAGTTGTTAAAAATCGTCCCAAAAATGAAAGTGCAACACTCGTTCATTACCTTAAAAAGAATGAGCAGAAAAATATGTCCAAGGCTTATGAAAAGGAAATTCCGGATTCATTGCGCGCAGAGTTGGATTATAAAATTCTTCTTTCATCAGACCAATATCATTTGTTGGAAATAAACCTTAAAACCGGCAGGCATCATCAAATACGTGCACAGCTTGCAGCCATCGGCTGTCCTATTAAAGGTGATTTGAAATATGGCTTTCAGCGCAGTAACGATAATGCAAGCATTCACCTTCACTCACGTAAAACAGAATTCATTCACCCTGTTTCAAAAGCAGAAATTGTAATCGTTGCGCCACCACCAAAAGATGTTTTGTGGGATTGGTTTTTGCAAAGAGTTTAAAAGATTTGCAGTTCAGTAAATATTTCTACTTTTGCCCCGCTTTGTGGAACGATTTGATTGCTTGCAACCACGTAAAAAAATGCTAAAACCATTTCTTTTACAGGCTTTCCTGCCTCAGATTTACCTACAAGGTTTAACAAATAACTATTAACTTATAACTATTAACTATTTTAAAACATGGCTTATTTATTTACATCAGAATCAGTATCGGAAGGACATCCCGATAAAGTTGCAGACCAGATTTCAGACGCATTAATAGACAATTTTCTTGCCTTCGATCCGCAATCAAAAGTTGCCTGCGAAACATTAGTAACAACAGGTCAGGTTGTTCTTGCCGGAGAGGTAAAATCAAAAGCGTATTTAGATGTTCAAACCATTGCCCGCGATGTAATCAAGAAAATAGGTTACACAAAAAGTGAGTATATGTTTGAAGCAAATTCATGTGGTGTGCTTTCAGCAATTCACGAGCAATCATCAGACATTAATCAAGGTGTTGAACGCAAAAAGAAAGAAGAACAAGGTGCAGGTGACCAGGGAATGATGTTTGGTTATGCAACCAAAGAAACAGACAACTACATGCCGCTGGCTCTTGATTTGGCTCACGGAATTTTGTTGGAACTTGCTGCATTGCGCAGAGAAAATAAAGAGATTAAATACCTTCGTCCTGATGCAAAATCGCAGGTGACATTGGAATACAATGATAACAATGTTCCGGTGCGTATTGATGCCATCGTGGTTTCAACACAGCACGATGATTTTGACGCTGAAGCAAAAATGCTCGCAAAAATCAAAAAGGATATGATTGAGATTTTAATTCCGCGTGTTAAAAAGAAATATCCTAAATACGCTCACCTGTTCAATAATAAAATTGCTTACCACATCAATCCAACAGGTAAGTTTGTAATTGGCGGTCCGCATGGCGATACAGGTTTAACAGGACGTAAAATTATTGTGGATACGTATGGAGGAAAAGGAGCTCACGGTGGTGGTGCTTTCTCAGGAAAAGATCCTTCAAAAGTTGACCGCTCGGCAGCTTATGCTACCCGTCACATTGCTAAAAACTTAGTAGCTGCTGGTGTTGCCGATGAAGTATTGGTGCAGGTTTCTTATGCAATTGGTGTTGCTAAGCCAATGGGTATTTACATCAACACCTACGGCACAGCAAAAGTTAAAAAGAATGACGGTCAGATTGCGAAAATTGTAGAAGATATTTTTGACATGCGTCCATATTTTATTGAAACACGTTTTAAACTGCGTACTCCTATCTACAGCGAAACCGCTGCTTACGGACACATGGGTCGCAAAAACGAAATCGTTACCAAAACATTCAAATCTCCTGACGGCAAAACAAAAACAATGAAAGTGGAATTGTTTACATGGGAAAAATTGGACTATGTTGCCAAAGTAAAAAAAGCGTTCGGTCTGAAATAAAGCAATATTACAGTGAAAACAGAATCCCGGATGAAACCTTTTATCCGGGATTTTTGTTTTAATAAACAAAACTAAATCTATTAAAAAATGGAAGACAGAATAGTATCAGCAGGAACTAAAGTAAAGCATCCGCAATTTGGAATTGGAAAAGTGGAGCACGTTGCCGAATATCATTATGTAATCAACTTTGACTCGCGCGGAATAGTGGATGTCTCCAAGAAATTTGCAGGACTGGAAATTCTGGGACCAAAGAATGTGGAAGATGAAGACACGGACATTGATGCTGATGAAATTGAAAAAGCCGTAGAACGTGTTCTGCGCAAATGGAATGGAATAGGAGAGGTAGTTCCCCTTGGCGACCGCTGGAGCGGTGGCACACTGTTATTACAGCCTGCCGACCCTTCTCAAAAGCCAAAAGAAATTCCAATTGAAACTTTCTTTCACAAAATTGTAATGCTGCGTGATCGTATGCGTGTTCTGGAGCAAAACATAAACAGCAACGAAAAGCTTTCTGATGAGGATAAAGTAAATCTTCAGCAATACATCACCCGCATTTACGGAAGTCTTACTACGTTTAATGTTCTCTTTAAAAATAAAGAACAGCAGTTTGTAGGAGATAAAGGGAAGGAGTAAGAATTTACCACTAAGGGCACAAGTGCACTAAGGGTATGATACAGGCTGATAAAAAAACTTAGTGGTCTTGTGCCCTTAGTGGTAAAAAAATTAAACCTTCTTCCTGAAAAAAATCTGTATCGGCACTCCCGTAAAGTTAAAGTGCTCGCGCATTCTGTTCTCAATAAACCGTGAATACGATTCAGGAATATACTGCGGCAGATTAGAATAAAACGCAAAAGTAGGAGCATGTGTAGGCAGTTGCTGAGCAAACTTAATCTTCACACTTTTGCCTTTGGTTGATGGTGGAGGATAACTTTCAATAACCGGAATAATAAACTCATTCAGCACACGCGTTGGGATTTTCTTCGTGCGGTTTTCATACACCTCAATAGCAGTTTCCACCGCTTTCATAATCCGTTGTTTGTTCAGTGCAGAAATAAAAAGTATCGGAACATCTTTGAAAGGTGCCAATTTCGCACGAATTTCATCTTCAACCTTCTTCATGGTCGAAGTATCTTTCTCCACCAAATCCCATTTGTTTACCAGAATTACAATTCCCCGGTGGTTCTTTTGGGCAAGCCCGAAAATATTCATGTCCTGTGCCTCAAAACCATGTTCTGCATCCAGCATCAGTAAACATACATCACAATTCTCAATCGCCCTAACTGAGCGCATTACCGAATAATATTCCAGTCCTTCTTCCACCTTTCCTTTCTTGCGGATACCTGCAGTGTCCACTAAAATAAAATCCTTTCCGTAAGCCTTGTAATGGCTGTGAATGGCATCACGTGTAGTTCCTGCAATATCAGTAACTATATTTCTTTCCACACCAAGCAGCGCATTGGTCAGAGATGATTTTCCAACATTCGGTCTGCCCACAATTGCAAATTTGGGAAGCTCGTTTTCCTCTTTTTCCTCATCAACCTCCATAACTTTTGTCATGTCGTCAAGCAATTCGCCTGTGCCGCTTCCGTTGATAGAAGAGATGTTATAAATCTCACCAAGCCCCAATGAATAAAATTCAGTAGCATCATTTTGCAGTGCATGGTTATCCACTTTATTCACAACAAGAAAAACCTTTTTGCTTGTTTTTCTCAGAAGAGTAGCCACTCGCTGATCATCTTCCATGATACCGCTTTTTACATCCACCAAAAACAGAATAATGTTTGCCTCTTCCAGGGCAACATTTACTTGTTTGCGTATTTCTCCTTCAAAAACATCATCCGAACCGATAACATAACCGCCTGTGTCAATTACTGAAAATTTCTTTCCGTTCCATTCACCTTTTCCGTAGGTGCGGTCGCGTGTAACGCCTGCTGTTTCATCCACAATGGCGTTGCGGCTGTCAGTCAGTCGGTTAAATAATGTCGATTTCCCTACGTTTGGTCTCCCTACTATTGCTACTAAATTTCCCATCTTTTTTTATCCCGATAGTTATCGGGAGGGCGCGAAGATAGTCTAAATTTCTCCCCTTTGGGTAGATTAAGAGGGGTACCGTTACTCCAGATACCCGTGAGTCTTCAGATAATTCTCATCGTTGCGCCAGTCTTTCTTCACTTTCACTGTTGTCTCCAGAAAAATTTTTTTCGCAAAAAATTTTTCCATATCCTTTCTAGCGGCCATTCCCATTCCCTTGATTGATTTGCCGCCATGTCCGATTAAAATCATTTTCTGGCTTTCTCGCTCCACATAAATAACAGATGTTATCCTTATAATGGTTGGTTCATCCTTGAAGCTTTCAATATGCACATCTACTGAATAAGGAATTTCCTTCTCGTAATATCTCAATATCTTTTCACGAATAATCTCAGCTGCAATAAAGCGCTCCGATTTATCCGTCAATTGGTCTTCAGGAAAAAATGCAGGTCCTTCAGGCAATAATTCTTTTATTCTTTTTAGCAAATAATCAGTATTGAATTTCTCCGAAGCCGAAACGGGAATTATTTCTGCTTTAGGAAGTTTTTGCTTCCAGAAATCAGCTTTTGCTTCTAACTTTAGATTATCCAGTAAGTCAATTTTATTTATTACAACGATAACAGGAACCTCCATTTTCTCAAGCCGAGCAATGGTTTCCGAAAACTTTTCATCCCTGTTTTCATCTTCATCTCCCGGACTTACATAAACAATCACATCAGCATCTTTAAACGAAGTATCCACAAACTGCATCATGCCTTCATGCATTTTGTAATGTGGGGCAATAATTCCCGGAGTATCAGAAAACACAACCTGATAATCTTTATCGCTGATAATTCCCATAATACGATGGCGGGTGGTTTGTGCTTTTGCAGTTATGATTGAAATCTTTTCGCCAACCAGCGCATTAGTCAATGTGGATTTTCCCGCATTTGGCTTCCCGATAATATTTACAAATCCAGTTTTATGTGTCATTTTTATTTTTTTTGTGAACCAAAGAAACAAAATTATATCTTCGCACCCCGTTTCAAAACCAAACAACCAATTCTGCTAGGGTTAATCCGCAGAAATTTTGAAGATATATTGCGGGGTGGAGCAGTTGGTAGCTCGTCGGGCTCATAACCCGAAGGCCGTAGGTTCGAGTCCTGCCCCCGCTACTAGAAAACCCGTTCGTTCCGAGCGGGTTTTTCTTTTTTGGTTCTGTTTGAATTATGCAAACCGATTTACATTTTCTTTCCGCCCCTGTTGCGATTATTATTATTGCGGTGGCGGTTGTTACGGTTCCGATTTTTGTTGTTCTTGTTATTATTATTCTGTTGCTGGCGCACAACAGGTATGTCACTTGCCTGAACCAGTTTAGTAGTTGGATCCAGCTTCAGTTGACCTTTTGAGAGTTCTTTTAACTGCTCAATTATTACATCATCCGTTACAGAATCTCTGTTCCATGTGAGGTAAGATTTTTTCATTGAATTGGCAATCATTTCAGTCAACACCCTTTTCTCATCGCCTTCTTCAAACTCAATTGCTTTCTGTATGATTTTCTCAAGAATTTTTCCGTAATGGCGATATCTGATTCTGTTGTCGGGGTAACTTACTTTGTCGGGCTTGGTTTGAAAAGTTGCCGCATTAGGAATAGGGTAGGGAGAATCAACATCCAATTTAAAATCAGCTATGATAAATAAGTGATCCCAGAGTTTGTGTTTAAAGTCTGTTACATCACGCAGATGAGGATTTAATTGTCCCATCACCGAAATAATAGCACGAGCCACACGGTTGCGTTCATCGCGGTCTTTTACAGAAATGGCAAATTCTATCATGCGTTGCACATTTCGCCCGTATTCGGGAATAGCCATTTTTGGTCTTTCGGTGTTGTATTCCATGCTTATTTAGTGATTGGGTGATTTAGCTTATAGAATCTAAATCAGAGATGTTTCCTGCAAATATAAAAAGAAAAGTCCCGCAGGGCAGGACTTTTCTTTTTCTGTTTCAAAATATTAGTAACGGTAGTATTCAGGTTTGTAAGGACCTGAAGCTTTTACGCCAATGTATTTAGCCTGGTCATCGGTTAACACATCAATCTCAACACCGATTTTAGAAAGGTGCAGACGTGCTACTTTTTCATCCAGTTCTTTAGGCAATGTGTAAACTTTGTTCTCGTATTTGCTGGTGTTAGTCCAAAGTTCAAGTTGCGCTAATGTTTGGTTGGTGAACGAATTTGACATCACAAAAGAAGGATGGCCCATTGCACAACCAAGGTTTACTAAACGGCCTTCAGCAAGGATGATTACATCTTTACCATCAACAGTATATTTATCAACCTGAGGTTTGATAACGTCTTTTGTTTTTCCGTAATTATCGTTCAGCCATTTCATGTCAATCTCATTATCAAAGTGACCAATATTGCAAACGATAGCATTGTTTTTCATTGATTTGAAATGCTCACCTTTTACGATGTCTTTGTTTCCGGTAGCAGTAACAATGATGTCAGCTTCTTTTACGGCATCAGCAAATTTCTTTACTTCATAACCTTCCATTGCAGCCTGTAAAGCGCAGATAGGGTCAATTTCTGTAACAATTACACGAACTTTAGCTTCCTTCAATGATTCTGCAGAACCTTTTCCAACATCACCAAAACCGGCTACAACAGCCACTTTCCCTGCCAGCATTAAGTCAGTTGCTCTGCGGATAGCATCAACCAATGATTCGCGGCAGCCGTATTTATTATCAAATTTAGATTTGGTAACTGAGTCGTTTACGTTGATGGCAGGAATAGGAAGTGTTCCTTTTTCCATACGCTCATACAAGCGGTGAACACCTGTGGTTGTTTCTTCAGAAAGTCCTTTGATGTTTTTGATCAACTCAGGGTAACGGTCGAAAACCATGTTGGTTAAATCGCCACCGTCATCCAAAATCATGTTCAACGGTTGTTGTTCTTCACCGAAAAACAAAGTTTGTTCAATACACCAGTCAAATTCCTGTTCGTTCATCCCTTTCCAGGCATAAACCGAAATGCCTGCAGCAGCGATTGCAGCAGCAGCGTGGTCTTGCGTAGAAAAAATGTTGCATGATGACCAGGTAACTTCAGCACCCAGTTCAACCAATGTTTCAATCAAAACAGCAGTTTGAATAGTCATGTGCAGGCAACCTGCAATGCGTGCGCCTTGCAAAGGTTTGGTTTTGCCAAACTCTGAGCGAAGTGCCATTAATCCCGGCATCTCATCTTCTGCTAATCTTATTTCTTTTCTTCCCCATTCAGCGAGGGAAATGTCTTTCACTTTGTATTTTACAAATTGTTCCACTGATTTTGTTGACATAATTTTTTAATATTTGTTTTTTAATAAGCGTGCAAAAGTAGCACATTTTGAAATACTTAACAAGGCAATTGTCGAATAGTTCTAAATCCTGCCGGTTTTAACTGTAATGGGAAAGCTAACTTCCTTAACAGCAGTAGGATTAATCCAAGCTTTTTCAAAATCTGATGCAACTAATTCCAAAGGATTAGTGCCGTTTATTTTAATGTATTTTTGCACAGCCGACCATGTGGAGAGGTAGCCCATGAAATCCTGCAAGTCCCATTGCTTTTTCATGTAGAATATTTGCTCTTTCACTTCTTTGAAAGGGAAAGGAATATCACTATAAGCATTCTCCACATGCTTGCGTTCAGGTGCCCAATAATCTTCTAGAATATTGCGATAGAACCGCATGAAAATTTTATCAGTTTCTTCATCAACTTTACACAGCTCATAACTCCAGACTGACAATAAAGTATCTGGCTTTGCAACCCTTTTTACTTCAGCGAAGAACTTAGTAAAGTCGAACCAATGAAGCGCCTGCGCAACAGTTATCAGATTAACAGAATTCGCAGGAAGATTTGAATTTTCAGCAGAAGCAACGCTATATTCGATATTGCTTTTTTGTATTGCGTTTTTTATTTGTTCTGCGCTCGGGTCGGTAGCATAAATCTTTTCAAAATACTGAGAAAGGACAACTGCTGCCTGTCCGTTTCCAGTTCCGCAATCCCATGCGGTTTGTTTCTCTTTTACTTCAGAAAGAATAAAATCATAAAGTTCCTGAGGATAATCAGGTCTGTATTTAGAATAATCTGAAGATTGACTGGAAAAGTGGTCTTTGAATGTGGACAAGGTAATTAGTTATCGGTAATAGGTTTTGAACTTTCCAAACCTTCTAAACTTTCCAAACTAAATTCTTTTCAACCCCATCTCCACCATTTTAAACTGCTCCTTCATCAGGTTGTGCTCGTCAGCTTTTTTAGCTTCACTGAGCATATTGATGGCAAGGCGTTTTTTGCGTTGAGAAATGTAAATAGCAGCAAGATTTAATTTAGCAACTGCTTCGTCTTGTTTTAAACCTAATCCTATGGAGATTGCCTTCTTAAAATAGCTCTCTGCGCTTCCTGTGCTGCGGCTTTGTGTTGCAGCCAAACCATTAAGGTAATAGTAATATGCTTCCTGATTTTTCCGCAATCCCTCTGGATGTTTCTGCCAAGTCAAAACTTTTTGTGCTTTTTCCATATTTGATTTTCGGATGTACCAGAATGCCAATAAATTTATTGGGCTTATAAACCAGAAAAAAACAGGAACGCCTGTAAGCAGAACTAATAGAATTCCATTGCCGATATGCACTTTAGCAAATTGCCATACTGCAAGCGCTAAAATTAGCCCAGCTACTACAAGATATAAATGACGAAGGTGTTTCATTGTTAAAATTTAGGGGTGCAAATGTAATCAGGAATCATCTCCTTACAAGTGCTACCACATTTTCAACATGGTGTGTATGCGGAAACATATCTACTGGCTGCACTTTTTCTACATCGTATTTTTCAGAAAGCCATGCAATATCACGCGCCTGTGTTGCAGGATTGCAGCTGACATAAACAATTCTTCTTGGCTCGATTTCAAGAATCCTTTTCACCACATCTTCGTGCATACCGGCACGTGGAGGGTCGGTAATAATTACATCAGGCTTGCCGTTTTCAGTAACAAAATCAGAAGAAAGCACATCCTTCATATCGCCTGCAAAAAATGAAGTGTTGGTAATATTATTAAGCGATGCATTTTCATTTGCATCTTCAATTGCCGAAGGCACATACTCAATGCCCACTACCTTTTTAGCCTTACCAGCAACAAAGCAAGCAATGGTTCCTGTGCCTGTATAAAGGTCATAAACCAAGTCTGTAGATTTCAATTCGGCAAATTCTCCAGCTATTTTGTAAAGACGATAAGCCTGTTGTGTGTTGGTTTGAAAAAAAGATTTTGCACCGATTTTGAATTTCAGTTTTGTCTCCGATTCAAACGCAGTCATTTCTTCCATTATAAAATCCGGTCCTTTAAAACTGTGAACATCTAAATCATTAATGGTATCGTTGCGTTTGGTGTTAATCACATAAAGCAGCGATGATATTTCAGGGAAAGAAGCTGAAAGAAAACTTAGAAGCCCTTCTCTTTTCTCCTGGTCTTCTTTTGCAAAAATTACATTCACCATCAGTTCACCGGTTGATGTGTTGCGAATAATAATGTTGCGCAAAAAGCCTGTCTGGTCGCGGGTATTGAAAAACTCCAAATCGTTTTCAACTGCATATTTTTTTACTGCATCACGAACAGCATTGGAAGGTTCAGGCTGCAGAAAGCACTTCTTAATATCTAGAATTTTATCAAACATGCCGGGAATATGAAAGCCAAGAGCAGGGCGGTCACCAAAGTTTTCACCTGATTTTATTTCTTCCTCAGTCATCCAGCCGCGATGCGAAAATGTATACTCTAATTTATTGCGGTAATAGTATTCGTTTTCAGAACCAAGAATTTGAAAGATTTCAGGCAATGGAACTTTAGCAAGTCTTTCCAAATTATCCTTTACTTGTTTTTGTTTGTAAAAGAGTTGTTGTTCATATTTCATGTTCTGCCATTTACAACCACCACAAACTCCGAAATGACTGCAGGCAGGCTCTGTTCGCTTATCCGACAACACATGAAAATGAATGGCGTGCGCTTCACGGTAATTGCTCTTTTTGCGAGTTACTTGTAAATCAGCCACATCACCGGGAACTGCATTGTCAACAAACACCACCATGTTTTCCACTCTTGCTAAAGCTTTGCCTTCAGCAGCAGCTTCGGTTATGGAAACCTTTTCCATGATGGGTAAATCTTTCTTTTTTGCTCGCATGGGCGGCAAAAGTATTAAAAAGCCTCACCCTAACCCTCTCCAAAGGAGAGGGAACAGAGAAATCTTTGCGCCTTTGCGTCCTGCGGTAAAAATTACTTTTCCAGCAATGCCTTCATCGGCTGCCAGTAATAATCTTCCCAACCTTCTGCGTAATCAGCTTTCACGGTTGCCGGAATATCGGTATGAGTGAATTGTAATTCCGTTCCGTCTTTTGTTTTTTTGAAAAGAAATTCAATAGTTGAATAATTGCCTTCCGGCCAGCCATCATCTGTAGCTTTCCATGTTTGCACAATCTTTTTTCCAGGAACGAGTTCTATGTTTTCCCCGTTGATGTAACCCTCGTAAGCAGAAAATTTATCGCCCACTTTTTTGCCTATCACAGCTTTACTACCTGTAAATGCTGAATGTGTTTTTGAATCCATTAAAGCATTATATACATCTTCGGGTGATGCTTTAAAAATTACTTTTTGTTGGAACGATTTTGTTTTCATGAATTTTGGCTTGATGATTGAATTGTTATTCAAAAATACTATTTCAACAGAAAATAATAATCTTTAATCTTGTTTTAGTCCAAACTGTTTTATATTTACTTCAAATTTCTGATTTAGAAATGAAATATAAGGTTTTCCATATTTTTATTTTTGTCTTATTTTTACTGAGCACTTCTTCTGCTTTGGCGCAGCTTTCCTCGCAATCACAGGATATTATTCCACTTAGCATGTCCACTGATATACATGGAACAAGCACCGCCAAGCTGAATGTGAATGGAAAAAATATGTATAAATGGTTTGATTATCCCGAAACATATGGTCATGTTTTAAGTACCGTTGAAGAAAGTGAATTAAATTCACGTTCTGTTGAAGGCAAAGAACATGAGCTATTAATTCTTTCAGTTTCAAAAGCCACCACATCAGCTTTTTGCACTTCATTCGGCAAAATAAGCAGCAGCATGAAAGATAATTTCAAATCGCTGAAAGGAAAGTTTTTGAATGAATTAGTTTACAAAGTAAGCGAATGCAATGAAAAGATCCCGGGCGCATTAAAAGCAACCTTACTGGAAGCGGAAACTAATATTAAGTGTGAGCAGCTTTTTATAAAAACACAGGACTACAACGAAGCTGTTCTCACTTTAGAAAAATTAAAAAAAGAATTAGCTCCTTGTCATCCGCAAAAATGGTTTGTAACTGAAGATTTTCCTGGAATAAAAAGAGGCGATAAAGACAGATATTTCGGTTTCTATAACGTTCGCCATAAAACCGATCCGGGTCGCATGGACATTGGGCTTGAATTGGTTTTGAATTTCGACACCTACTTTGTAAGAATGGTTTTTAAGAAAAGTAACTAATTCTAAATTTATATAAACAAAAAAAGAGAACCTATTTGGTTCTCTTTTTTGTTTGTAGTATTTGCTTAAATCTATTTTACTGAAGCAAGCACCGCTTTAAAAGCCTCAGGTTGATTTGTGGCTAAATCAGCAAGCACCTTACGGTTGATGGTAAGCCCTTTTGCATGTATTTTACCCATTAATTCTGAGTAAGAAAGACCTTCTAATCTTGCTCCGGCATTGATACGTTGTATCCAAAGAGCACGGAAGTTGCGTTTTTTGGTTTTACGATCGCGGTATGCATAACCAAGACCTTTTTCTAATGTGTTTTTGGCAACTGTTAATACGTTACCTCTTGCTCCCCAATATCCGCGGGTTTGTTTGAGAATTTTTTTCCTTCTTGCTCTTGAAGCGACTGCGTTAACCGAACGTGGCATGTTGTTTTTGTTTTTTGGCTTGAGCGTTCCTTGTAGGGAAACTTATATGCTCTTTGCCGGGTTTATAATTAATTGAATTGTATTATTTTCCTACTGTTAACATAAATTTCACCTTGCTGATATCTGCGGTGCTAACTATTGTATCGTTAGTCAGGTTACGTTTTCTTTTTGTAGATTTTTTGGTCAGGATATGGCTTTTGAAAGCATGTTTCCTTTTTACTTTACCTGTTCCTGTGAAAGAAAATCTTTTCTTAGCACCGGAGTGTGTTTTCATTTTCGGCATCGTCTTGCTATTTAATTGTTAATTGTTACTCTTTATTTTTTCTTCGGTGAAACCATTATAAACATCCTCTTTCCTTCCAGCTTCGGCATCATCTCTACTTTTGCATACTCTTCTAATCCGCTCGCAAATTTCAAAAGCAGGATTTCACCTTGCTCTTTATATACTATTGAACGTCCCCTGAAAAATACGAAAGCCCTTACTTTAGCGCCTTCTTCAAGGAATTTTATTGCGTGTTTCAGTTTAAAGTTAAAATCATGTTCATCTGTATTTGGTCCGAAGCGTATCTCCTTTACAACTACTTTTGATTGTTTAGATTTTATCTCTTTCTGTTTCTTTTTCTGTTCATATAAAAACTTTTTATAGTCTATAATTTTACATACCGGAGGCACAGCATTTGGTGATATTTCCACCAAATCAAGACCGGCTTCTTTTGCTAAAGCCAGTGCTTTTGAAATAGGGTAGACGGCCGGCTCAATGCCTTCTCCAACTACTCGAACTTCTGATGCTCTTATCCTTTCATTTATGTTGTGCAAATCCTCTTTCTTAGGCGGCCTTTGGCCTCGCACAAAAGGTGGTCGGGATGTAGGTATTATAGCGATACTATTTAAAAATTTAAGTTATTAATTCAGTTCTGTTTCTTTTTTAATCAATTCGGCAAAGGTTTCTACGGTAAATTTACCAATATCGCCTTGACCGTGTTTTCGTGCCGAAACCGTATTTTCGTTCATCTCTTCCTCTCCAACCACCAGCATATACGGCACTTTCCGAAGTTCTGCCTCTCTGATTTTTCGTCCTATTTTTTCGTTCCTTTCGTCAAAGAGGCTGCGAATATCGTAATTATTTAGTAATTGAGAAATATTTTTTGCGTAGTCGTTGTATTTCTCGCTGATGGGAAGGATGATTACCTGTTCCGGAGTCAACCACAACGGAAAGTTGCCTGCACAGTGTTCAATCAACACTGCAACAAAGCGTTCTAGACTGCCAAAAGGTGCGCGGTGTATCATTACCGGGCGGTGTTTCTGGTTATCGCTGCCGGTGTATTCTAACTCAAAACGTTCAGGCAGGTTATAATCTACCTGGATTGTTCCTAATTGCCAGCTTCGTCCGATGGCATCTTTCACCATGAAATCCAACTTTGGGCCATAGAAAGCAGCTTCACCCAACTCAACGGTGGTTGTTAAATTACGTTCTGCTGAGGCTTCAATAATTGCCCTTTCGGCTTTTTCCCAATTCTCGTCTGATCCAATATATTTGGATTTGTTTTCCGGATCACGCAGTGAAATTTGTGCCGTAAAATTCTGAAAATCCAAAGCCCTGAAAACATAAAGCACAAGGTCTATAACTTTTACAAATTCTTCTTTCACCTGGTCTGGACGACAAAATAAGTGTGCATCATCCTGGGTAAACCCTCGAACTCGTGTCAGGCCATGCAATTCACCGCTTTGTTCGTAGCGGTAAACAGTTCCAAATTCTGCCAAACGAACAGGCAGGTCTTTGTAGGAGCGTGGTTTTGATTTATAAATCTCGCAGTGATGTGGACAGTTCATTGGTTTCAGAAAAAACTCTTCACCTTCCTGCGGGGTTTTGATTGGCTGAAATGAATCTTTTCCGTATTTCTCGTAATGCCCTGAAGTGATATACAGGTTTTTATGCCCGATATGCGGTGTTATCACAGGTTGATATCCTGCTTTTATCTGTGCTTTCTTCAGAAAATTTTCTAATCGCTCACGCAACGCAGCACCTTTCGGAAGCCACAACGGAAGTCCCATTCCCACTTTTTCTGAGAAGGTAAACAGTTCCAGTTCTTTTCCAAGTTTACGATGGTCGCGTTTCTGCGCTTCTTCCAACAGAACTAAATAATCTTTTAAATCCTGTTGTTTAAGGAAAGTAACACCGTAAACGCGGGTTAATTGTTTTTTTGTTTCATCTCCGCGCCAGTATGCTCCGGCAACTTTGGTGAGTTTTATCGCTTTTATAAAACCTGTATCCGGAATATGCGGACCACGGCATAAGTCAGTGAAATTGCCTTGTGTGTAAAAGGTAATTGTTCCGTCATCTAAGTCTTTTAAAAGGTCAAGTTTGTATTCATCACCTTTCTCTTCAAAGTATTTTAGGGCATCTGCCTTTGAAACTGCTTTGCGAATAAACTGATTTTTCTGAGCAGCCAACTCAGTCATCTTATCCTCTATCTTCTTGAAATCTTCGGTAGATAAAGATTTCCCACCCATATCAATATCGTAATAAAAACCTTTTTCAACCGGAGGACCAATACCAAATTTAGTTCCGGGATACAATGCTTCCAACGCTTCCGCCATTAAGTGAGCAGACGAATGCCATAAAACAGGCATAGATTCTTCGTCTTTTCCCGTCAGTAAAACCAGATTTGAATCTTCATTAATAGGACGCAAAGCATCACGCACCTCGCCATTTACTTTGGCTGCAAGCACATTGCGCGCCAATCCTTCACTAATGCTTTTTGCAACATCTAATGAAGAAGTTCCTTTTTCATATTCCCTGACAGAGCCATCGGGAAGTGTAATTTTTATCATAGCAATCTATTTTTCAGAGGGGTGCAAAGATATTAATGGAATGCTGATATTTTATGATGTTGCTCAATTTTATCAATGAACTGTTTTTGTGGTTATCAACAATTGGGTGTTAATCGATTAGCGGGAGAAAAATATAACCTTAGTTTGAAAGCAGGCGTTAAGGTGGGTGTATTTAAAATCTAAAAAACTTAAAAATGAAAAATATAAATCTTACACCAGCTATTATTGTTGCAGCGATTTTTTCGTTAGCAATCTTTTCAAACTCTGATGCAAACGCTCAGTCGTCTGTTAAAACAGAAAAAGTAAGTTACTCTAAACAAAGTGTTGCTGCTATTAATTCAGAAATCCTTGCCTTGGAGCGTGAGCTTGCTAGTCTTGAAGTAGTTGCCAAACAGAACAATGTTGATTTAGGCAAGCCATACGACTATGTGATTTTAAATAAAACTGCTTTTGTTGCAGTAGCTGACGAAAAAATTACAGCTAAGAATTAGTAAATTTCCCAACAAAGGGAAGAAATAAAAAGAGAGAGGCGGCGGGCCAATGGGGGGGCCGAGCACGGTTTTTTTTTTTTGTTTGTTTTTTTTTTTTTCCGCTTTTTTT
>CANKAM010000020.1 GCA_947479755.1 Bacteroidota bacterium | reverse complement strand
GGAAGCTCTTCTCTGCCGCGTCCCGTCAGGAGCACCGCAAATGCTGAGATAGTTGCACTACGCTTCGTTGGTGTGACGAAACTAAAGAAGCTAAGCAGATTGATGGCCTGTCCGCTTGCCAAAGTCTGACGAAAATTAAAAGCAGAATAAACATGTAGAAAGCACATTGATCAATTGTTTGGACGAGAGTTCGATTCTCTCCGGGTCCACTAAAAAGGGATAAATCAAATTGATTTATCCCTTTTTTATTTTTCAAGAGGTCTCAATAAAATATTCGTGACTAATAATTTTTATTTAATCCAAGGAATAAAGGATAATAAACCTTGCCATCAGCGGGGTCTGTTATTTTGCCAATCTGTGCTTCAATATAAACAGAAGGGTATTCAACAGTCCAAGAAGTGAAGGTTAGTGTGTCTGTTACTGTTTCACCTAAGTTTTCAAGAGAGCAGCATTCCGGGTTTGAATTTTCAATTTTGGCAACAAGCTTATCATAAGCTTCTTTTGCACTTCTCTGGTTGTCAAACTCTCCGTAATTAGCCCAAAATATATAATTGTATTCATAATCTGCAGTAATGGTGGCAAGATTAGCGCCTTCGGGTAAAATAGTACTCTCGTATTGTTCCATGGCATCAGGATCCTCAAAGAGTTCTGTACCCCATAAGTTCACGAAATCACCATCACACTCAGTAATTAAAGCGCTAATCTGCTGATCAAATGTTGTAAGACTGCTGTAGTCCGGAGCAACGTATTCATCATACAATGAGGAAAGTCCTGGTATATCATTACTTTCAGGTGGAGTCTGTTTTGCTCCAAAGCCAGAAGCACCAACAACAAAATAAAGGTCTTTAGATGATTTAAAACCCTCAGGCATATGTTTGTTTTCGGAAACCGGGGCAACTACAGCTATAGAACCTCCTTCGAGTACTGCAACTTTGTAAAGATGATATTCATACATTTTTTCACGATTAGCATTTCGTCCATCCAATGTATTAATTAATGAAGGCCACTGACTTTCGGTATAAGCATCTTTCATTTTGGCCAGTTCAGATGACGAACTCTGCTCCTTTACTGCCTTCTCGTCATTTGCAGTAAGCGTGTAGGTTGAATACAGCTCACCAAAATCTGTTACTTTAATGGCTTCTCGTGTTTGTGACCAAAGATAATTGCTGAAAATGGTGATGATAAAAATTAGTGTTGTTTTTTCATAATGTTGTTAGTTCAAGGCTGTAAATGTAAACAGTATTTAATGCCACAGATGGTAAAAAAAATAGCACAAACGGGATGTTATTAAATATAAATGTAAAACCTATGATATATTAATCTATCTTTGCGCCCATTATTAACAATTAACAAACAATTAAAATGAACACAGGAACAGTAAAATTCTTTAACAACGCTAAAGGTTTTGGTTTTATTAAAGAAGACGGATCAGGAAAAGAGCACTTTGTGCACGTAACAGGTCTGAAAGACGAGGTTAGAGAAAATGACCAAGTTACCTTTGAGCTTCAAGAAGGCAAAAAAGGATTAAATGCAGTAAACGTTAAGCTTGCTTAATTAATTACATAAACACATTTAATGAAGAAAAAAGCCCTCTTAATGAGGGCTTTTTTCTTTACAGGAATTAACAAACAAAACAATGGAAAAAGAATTAAAACTTGCCGTGCTTATTGACGGTGACAACATACCATCGGCATACATAAAGGAAATGATGGAAGAAATAGCCAAATATGGCAACCCTACTATCAAGCGCATTTATGGCGATTGGACAAAACCTCATTTGGAACGCTGGAAAAACGTGCTGCTTGAAAACGCCATCACTCCTATTCAACAATATGGCTACACCACCGGTAAAAACTCAACCGACTCAGCTATGATCATTGATGCAATGGACATTCTTTACTCTGAACGGGTAAACGGATTTTGCATCGTATCAAGCGATAGTGATTTTACAAGACTTGCCACCCGACTGCGCGAAGCAGGAATGAAAGTTTTTGGAATAGGCGAAAAGAAAACGCCCAACCCTTTTATAGTAGCCTGTGATAAATTCATCTACATTGAAATTCTTAAAAAACGCTCAAGGCCTTTTATAGCTCCAACAAAGGAAACCAAATCAAAACATGCAGCAGCAGTTGAAAAACCGGTTACAAAAGATTTAAGCCCGGCAACAATAGGAAACCGAGCTTCTGTTGAGGAAGAAAAAGATGAAGTAGAAAAAATAACACCTGAAGTAATTAAGCTGATAGCCGCAACTGTTTCAGATGCTGCTGAAGAAGACGGTTGGGCATTTCTGGGTGATGTAGGCTCACTCTTAGTGAAGAAACAACCCAATTTCGACTCACGCAACTACGGTTTTGAGAAACTGACTCCACTAATTCATTCTACCGGAAAATTTGAAATTGAACAACGCTCAAACCCAAATCCAAAAAGCAGGATTAAATTGATTTATGTGAAGAATAAAGAGTAATAACACTTACCTGTTATTATCGGCATTCTAACGAAAAATGGCCATTAAGACTTTTTAATAGCTATATTTTTGCATCTGTGAAACGCTTTACCGCCATAATTCTTGCCGCTACAATTTTGTTTTCACAAACAGAATTGCGGCAGTTGCAAAAGTTGCCTTTTATGGCAAAGCACTTTTTGCAACATAATGAAAGGGGCATATCACTCACACAATTTATTGTTCACCACTATTTCAGCGGCAACATCCACTATTCCGATTACCAACAGGACATGAAACTGCCCTTTAAATCTCACGACCGCAGCCAGTCAACTTCACTTAACATCGCCACACCCGCAAAAGAAACTACTTCATTTATCGTTTTTGCTACAACAGCAAAAAATCAATTCACCATCTACAACGAGCACATACCTGCTACCCTCCCATCTGATATCTGGCAGCCACCAAAACTATCCTGATAGTATTGGATAGACAGTTGTTTGCTTTCTTACTCATAGTATATAAACAACATGTAAATCATGTTTTCTGCTGATTGTTATCAGCCCCACATCACTAAAATATAACGCAATTTGTACTGAGGGATATTACCCGTCAATAAAATATATAACCATGAAAAAATTATTTTTTGCAGCAATGCTGCTAACCGTTACAACCAGTGTCTATTCACAGGTATGGATGAGTCGCAATACCTACATCCGCCTATTTTCAGAAGCACCTCTTGAAAATATTGAAGGTGTTACTCAAACTGCTCAGGCAGCTCTGAATACGCAAACGGGTGAAGTGTTTTTTAAAGCACCAATTGAGAGTTTTAAATTTGAAGATGCCCTTATGGAAGAACACTTTAATGAAAATTATTTAGAAAGCGAAAAATATCCAAATGCAGATTTTACCGGGACGATTCAAAACCTTCCCGACCTAAGTAAGGATGGCACTTATGAAGTAACTGTAGCCGGGAAATTTACTGTTCACGGGGTTACAAAAGAGCGCACCGTTCAGGGGACTATTGTAGTTGAGAAAGGAAAAATCACTTCGTCCTCAAAATTTAAGGTAAAATGTGTTGACCACAACATTGAAATTCCTACACTATTGGTAAAGAAAATTGCCGAAGAACTGGAAATAACGGTAAAAAGCAATTACATCCCAAAACCTCAGACGAAATGAAAAAACATATAATCAGTCTTCTCTTTATAGGGCTTTCATTAAGCGCCTTTCCGCAGGAAGGTAGTTTGGGTGATTTATTCAGTGAAGAAGAAGCACCAAAAGAAAAAACACCTGTAATTGCTACCTTTAAAACAACCCGGCTTATCAATACACAAACCATTGAACAGGTAAAACATGGCGAACTTGATTTTCGAATTTCGCACCACTTCGATGATATTGCCGGAAAAGCCGGAGGTGTGCAAACCCTCTACGGATTTGACAATGTTACTGACATCCGCCTTTCGTTCGACTATGGAATAACCGACAACTGGTGCGTGGGCTTTGCCCGCAGCAAAGGAGCCTACCTCCACCGCCAGATTCTTGATTTTTCATCAAAGTATAAAATCATTTCGCAGCGCAAAAACGGTGGATTTCCCTTAACCATTTCTGCCTACGTGATTGCCGGTTTAACCACCATGAAAAGCTCGGAAGATATTTATGCTGTCAATTATTTTAAAGACAATTTTTCGCACCGCATGAATTATGTAGGGCAACTTATTATCGCCCGGAAAATAACCAGCGGCATTTCACTTGAGTTGCTCCCCACCTATATCCACCGTAATTATGTGCACTATACCGATAAGAACGAATTATTTGCAATGGGAATAGGCGGAAGAATAAAATTCACCAAACGCATGGGTATTGTTTTCGATTACTACTATGTGTTTGATAAAATGCGCACACCAAAAAACGGCTACTACAGCCCGTTGGGTATTGGTCTTGAAATTGAAACAGGCGGACACGTATTCCATATCCTGTTCAGCAATAATAAAGGCTTAATCGAAAGCCAGTTCCTTACCGAAAATCACTCAAGCTGGCTCAAAGGCGAGTTCCGACTTGGTTTTAACATCTCAAGAATTTTCAACGTTATTAAAAAGAAAAAAAATGAAAAATAATATCATAGTTCTATTAACAGCACTGGCACTTATTTCGGGTTGCACCAAAGATAAAACACCTGTTCCACTAACAGAAATTGGTGGCGGTAATTGCGACACCAATCACATTTATTTTGTAAACGATGTACTTCCCATCCTTAACAGCAATTGCGCAAAAAGCGGATGCCACGATGCGATAACCCATGAAGAAGGATATAATTATTCAACACATGCTGGAGCATATTCTTCTATACACCCAGGCAATTTAAACGACAGTAAATTATATGAAGTTATAACCACTAATAATGGTGAAGATATGATGCCACCTGCAGGAAATACTCCATTAACCAACGAGCAGATAGATATTATTGCACAATGGATTATACAAGGAGGATTGAATGATGAATGCACAGAAGGCGACAGTTCAACTTGCAACACCTCAAATATGTCATTTGCAAACGATATTGCACCTATTATTTCAAGTAATTGCAACGGCTGTCACAGCAGTAGTTCTCCGTCAGGTGGTGTTAATCTGAGTAATTATTCAGGAGTAGCAGCTGTAGCTGCATCGGGTAAATTGTATAATTCTGTGGCGCAAAACGGGATGGCACAGGCTATGCCGCAAACATCAAAACTTAGCAACTGCAATATCAATAAAATAAAAGCATGGGTTGATGCAGGGTATCCGAATAACTGATTAAAATAAAAGAAGGTGGCAGAATAATCTTAAAAAACAACTTTCGCTGTTTTCTTTTTCCCTTCTCGCAGGGCAACCACTTTTACTTTATCGCCAGATTTGTAAAGGCTCAGTGCTTGCATATAGCTTTGCATATCTACAACATCAGTTTTTCCAATTTTGATGACAATGTCAGCGGCAAGTAATCCGGCCTTTGCAGCCGGTTTTCCTTCGCGCACTGCGCTTATCTGCATGCCTTTTCCGCTATACATGTAATCTGGCATAACTCCCAATGTAACTTTAAATGCAGGCGTATTGGCTTTATCTTCTTCCTTGGTTTTAGTAAAAGCAAGTTTGCCGTCATCGTTCAATTCGGCAATTACTTTTTCTATAAAATCAATTACAACAACTATTCCATTGAAATTGATTTTATCTACATCATCTGAAGGTTTATGATAATCTTCATGTTGCCCTGTAAAGAAATGCAGCACAGGAATATCTTTCAGGTAAAATGAAGTGTGGTCGCTGGGACCAATACCCGATTCAGTTTTAGTCAGTTTTATGCTGTCGGGGATTACTGTTTTCAGCAAATCATTCCATACAGGCGAAGTGCCTGTTCCATAAATAGCCAACTTGTTTTCTGCAAGCCTCCCTACCATATCCATGTTAATCATGTAATTAACAGTTGAAATAGGAATGGTTGAATTTTTGGAATAATAACCTGAACCCCACAAACCTTTTTCTTCGCCCGAAAAAGCAATAAACAAGTAGTTGTTGTTCTTATATTTTCCTTTCAGGTCATGGGCTAACTGCAACAATGCTGCCGTGCCGCTGGCATTGTCATCGGCTCCATTGTGGATAGCTTTTGCACCTGTGTTAAGCGAGCTTTCATCACCAAAACCAAGATGATCGTAATGCGCTCCGATTATAATAGTTGTTGCTGCACCATTACCGATATAGCCAAGTACATTTTTCACACTCACATCTTTCACACTGTCAGAAAGTGTTTCACCATGCACACCTTTTGGTTTCTGATTAAAAACCTGAAAAAAGTTTCCGTTGTCACCTTTAGGCATCAAACCAATTTCTGCAAATCTTTTTGCGATATAATCTGCAGCCAGTTCTCCACCTTTGGTTCCTGTCTCTCTACCTTCTAATTTATCATCGGCTAAATAGGTGAGGTCAGTTTTAAGTGATGAAATTATTTCAGCAGCAGACTGCGCAAATCCAACTTGAGAAGCAAAAAGAAAAAGTATAAAATGGAAAACTTTATGAAGCATAGCGTTTATATTTGCCGCAAATCTAAGGTTTAGAAACATAATGCCATCAAGGCAAAAAAATACATGACAAAACAAATTATCTATTCATCAATTATTTCCAGTCTTCTTTTTTCTTCTTGCGGTCAAAAACAAGAATCAACTAATCAACAAACCACACCATCCGACAGCGCTGTTCATTACCCGCAGGAAAAACATTTGACCAATGTTCGTCAACTTACTTTTGGTGGCGACAATGCAGAAGCTTATTGGAGTTTTGACGACAGCAGTTTAGTAATGCAGATAACCAACGAAAAACTTGGTGCTGAATGTGATCAGATTTTTGTTTATGAGGTAGATAAAGCAGACTGGTGTTACAAACCCAAGATGGTAAGCACCGGAAAAGGACGAACAACCTGTTCCTATTTTCTTTCGGGCGATACTACTTTTCTGTATGCCTCCACGCATCTTACCGGTGATGCCTGCCCTCCAAAGCCAGAGCCCCGTGCCGACCACAAATATGTGTGGCCAATCTATGACAGCTTCGATATTTTTGTTGCCGACCTTAAAGGCAACATCAAAAAACAACTTACCAACTCACCCGGTTATGATGCAGAAGCAACCGTTTCGCCTAAAGGAGACAAGATTGTTTTCACTTCCTTGCGCTCTGGCGACCCTGAACTTTACACTATGAATATTGATGGTTCTGATGTAAAACAAATTACCAGCGGATTGGGTTATGATGGCGGTGCTTTCTTTTCTCCTGACGGAACAAAGCTGATTTTCCGTGCTTCGCGCCCAACAACTGAAGAAGAAATAAAAGAATATAAAGACCTGCTAAAAGAAGGCTTGGTGATGCCCACCAAAATGGAATTATTCATCTGCAATGCTGATGGCAGCGATTTGAAACAATTGACCAAACTCGGCAAAGCAAACTGGGCTCCGTTCTTCCATCCTTCCGGCAACAAGGTTATTTTTTCGTCTAACCATGCTTCCGAAAAAGGTTATCATTTCAACCTGTTTATGATTAACCTTGATGGCACAGGATTGGAGCAAATTACTTACGATGGTGTATTTGATGCGTTTCCTGTTTTTTCCAATAATGGCAAACAGCTTGTCTTTTCTTCTAACCGCAATAATGGAGGTACACACAACACTAATACGTTTGTAGCTGACTGGGTAGAATAGAATCACTGATTAAAATCATATTCCGTTTCTTTACAACAAACTAACATTGCATAGAAATGACTGAACAACTCGCGATTCTCAAAGACGTATTTGAACCCGAACTGCTTGAAGAAATCAGGCAAAAAGCGAAACACCTGAAACTTAAAGAAGGTGAGGTGTTGCTTGGCATTGGTCAACCTGTTTTGTATGTTCCTATTGTGCTGAAAGGCTCACTGAAAGTCACGCGCAACAACGAAAACGGCAATGAGTTGTTATTGTATTATGTTGGCGGCAATGAATCCTGTGCGATGACTTTTACCTGCTGCATGATGCGCCACGCCAGCGAAGTACGTGCTGTGGCAGAAGAGGATTCAGAAGGCATTCTTATTCCTATTGAAATGATGGACGAATGGATGAGCAAACACCCCACCTGGAAAAGTTTTGTAATGCGCACCATCCGTATGCGTTTTAATGAATTATTGAAAACCATTGATGGCATTGCTTTTCACAAATTAGATGAACGATTGGTTACTTACCTGAAAGATAAATCAAAAGCCTCCGGCTCGGCTTTAATAAACCTGACACACCAACAGATTGCAGATGAACTGGCCACTTCACGTGTTGTGATTTCTCGCCTTTTGAAGCAATTAGAAAACCAGAAAAAACTACTCTTATACCGTAATCAAATCAAATTGCTGAGCGATATGTAACATTAGTTGCTGATTGTTCCCTGCTTGTTGAAATACTTTTGTACCATAAACTAAAAAAAAGAAAATGAACTTCTCTCACGAATTCATTATTAAAACAAACAAAAATGAGTAAAACAAACATGGGAACAATTGACAGAATACTGCGTGTTGTAGTAGCTGTTGTAATTGCAGTACTCTATTTCACAGGTACTATTTCAGGAACTCTAGGATATGTATTGCTTGCATTGGGAGGAGTTTTCCTGCTCACCAGTGTCCTTTCATTTTGTCCACTTTACCTTCCGTTCGGGATCAGCACTTGTCTTAAAAAATAATAACAATGATTGAAAAAATTAAAAGCCTTCTAGGCATAAAAACAGTTGACTACCGTGAATTAGTGAAAGCATGCGCAGAAATTATTGATGTGCGCAGCAAAGGCGAATATGCCGGAGGCCACATCAGAGGATCAAAAAATATTCCCGTTGATTCGTTATCAAGCCATATAAGTAAACTAAAGAAAGATAAAGTCATCATTACCTGCTGTGCCTCAGGTATGCGAAGCGGAGCTGCAAAATCGATGTTGAAAAGCAATGGTTTTAAAGATGTTCACAATGGCGGAAACTGGCAATCTCTTCAAAATAAAATTTCTTAAAAAAACAATACTATGGAACCACATTATTACAATGTAAACATCAGCTGGAAACACGACCGTCAGGGAATGATCTGCTCACCCGAACTGAATGCCACATCAAACCAAGGTGGCTGCATTGAAGTAGCTACACCTCCTGAGTTTCCGAAAGGTATTCCGGGCATCTGGTCCCCTGAACATTTGTTTACTGCATCGGTAAGCAGTTGCTTTATGACCACTTTTCTGGCTATTGCCGAGAATTCAAAACTAGAATTCTCAGAATTTCATTGCAACTCAAAAGGTAAACTGGAACAAGTGGAAGGAAAATTCAGAATGACTGAAATTACATTGGATGCTCATGTAACTATTGTAAACGAAAGCGACCGCGAGCGTGCAGAACGCGTATTACAAAAATCAGAAAGTGCCTGCCTTATCTCCAATTCAATCAACTCAAAAGTGATTTTAAATCCCGTAGTTGAAGTAGCAAACAAAACAACAGTACCTTTATGAACGAAACATTTCAACAATTAACAAGAGGCGAAATACCTGTATTGGTTGACTTTTCAGCCGAATGGTGTGGCCCCTGCAAAATGATGAAACCAATTTTAGATGAATTGAAAAAGAAAATTGGCGACAAAGCACGCATTATTAAAATTGATGTTGACCGGAATCCCGATGCAGCAAGTGCCTATCAAATCCAGGGAGTTCCTACACTTATTCTTTTTAAGAAAGGTGAAATAAAATGGAGACAATCAGGTGTGATACAGGCAAATCAATTAGAACAAATCATTAATCAATATGCATGATATGGTAAACAAAATAAATCATCTGTTTTTTGCTGCTTTTACATTTTTTGTAGCTGCCTGCAACAATAGCGGGTCAGGTCAACAATTGGATGCAAAAGCCTTCAGCGAAAAAATTCATGGCGAAAACAACCCGGTAATACTGGATGTTCGCACACCTGAAGAATTTTCGGGAGGCTACATTGCAGGCGCTATCAACATCAATTACAATTCTGATGAGTTTAGCCAGAAAGCAGGAAAATTAGATAAAGACGAACCTGTTTTTGTTTACTGTCTTTCGGGAGGAAGGAGTTCTTCTGCTGCAAATGAAATGCGCAATTCCGGCTTCAAAAATGTGATTGAACTCAAAGGAGGTATTTTGAAATGGAAAGCTGCCGGGCTAAATGTTACACCCGGAAGTGGCGCTGTAAAAGCGTCAATGAGTGTTGCTGAATTTAAGAAATTGGTAACAGCCGATGTTCCTGTTTTAGTTGATTTTTATGCGCCCTGGTGCGCGCCATGCCGCAAAATGTCTCCCATGCTGGAAGAGTTAAGCAAAGAAAACGAAGGCAAAATTAAGGTTGTAAAAATCAACATTGACGAGCACAAGCAACTTGCCGAAGAAATGGGTGTAACTGAAATTCCGATTTTCACAGTAAATAAAAACGGAAACGAAACAGCTAGAGTTAAAGGTTTGCAGACTAAAGAAGAACTTCTGAAAATCCTGTTTTAAGAATTACAATTCTTTCATCAAAACTTTATACATCGCGGTCATGGCCGCGATGTCTTTTTTATGCACTTTCTCATCCGGTGTGTGCACATTGCTTTCGGGAGCACCTACGAAACACCAGTCAAAAGGATATGGTGCTTTCTGTAATTGATTGCCATCACTACCACCACTGAATTCAACCTCAATCTGAAAAGGGACTTTAGATTTTTTAGCAATAGCCACTACTCTGTCTAAATATGTTCTTCTTGGAATTCCCGAATCGCGCATAGAAACCGCAACTCCTTTACCTGCCTGAACACCATTTGTAACCCAGGTAATGTCGGAAATCAAAGCCTGCTTCACTTTAAACTTTTCGTAAATATATTTAGCAAGAAAACCTACCGTTCCGCCCCCATGTTCTTCGTACGTGGAGAAAGCAATTATTCCGTTTCAAGCGTTTCTGCAACTTGTAATGCATTCCAAACACCAAGACGGTTGTCCATGTAACAGCACTGCACGAAATCTTTTGTCTCACGAAAATCAGGTTTAAATGTGAGTGTAGTTGCACGGTCAATTTTACGTTTGTAAGCGTAATGAGGATTTTTATCCTTGTCAACTTTCAGTGTGCATTCAATTGAACCTTTGCTGTCTTTTCCCACTAATTCCCAACCTTCTTTTACAACCGGGCCACCAATTTTAACGAGTTCTGTTTCGTAGCGGGTGGTAAATCCGATTGAATCAATATGCGCAAAAAGTGCAGTGCGCGGCTTTCCAAAAACAAGAACAATGCAATCCTGCAAATCTCCACCACTATGGATTTTCGGTTTTACTTTCCAGTTTTTTTGATGTTTTTTAATATAACCGAGCAGAAAATCTGTCATCGGTTTTTCGCTGCCCGAAGGCGCGTGTATGGAGCAAAGTTCGAGTAGTAATTTCATTTCTTCACCTCTTCTACAAAAACAAAAACATCCTCGTTATCGCGTTTCATCAGGTATTTTTCACGGGCAAACTTTTCAAGATTATCCATGCTGCTCATTAGCTCGTTAAGGTTCTCTTTATTGTTTGCTATTTCGGTGGTATAATATTTTTTATCCTTTTCCAGGGCCTGTAATTTTTGTCGTGTTTTATAGATGGAGACAAAACTATTTTCATCAAAAATGGTCATCCACAGCAGGAATGCGAGAATGGCAATGATGTATCTGTTTTTAATAACAGGAAGAATTTTTGTCGTGAAAACGGAAGACTTTTTCATGATGTAAAACTATTCATTTTTTGTGTGGACACTATTATTGCAATAAAAATTCATTCACTACAATTTGTTCAAAACTGTGGTTAAATAGATTTTATCTTCGCCAACTCAATGCAAACCTTTTTTGCCGACATCATTCTTCCGCTTGCCATTCCCAAACGATACACCTACCGTGTACCGCTGGAAATGAATGACCTTATTCGTGTCGGTCATCGCGTGATTGTTCAGTTTGCAGCCAGCAGGCTTTATACGGGAATTGTTGGCGCTGTTCACGAAAAACCTCCACAGAATTACGAAGCAAAATACATTCTGGAATTACCGGATTCACATATTTGCGTGAACGAAAAGCAACTGGAATTGTGGAAGTGGATGGCCGATTATTACATGTGCAGCGAAGGCGAGGTAATGAATGCTGCTTTGCCTTCCGGCTTAAAACTTTCAAGTGAAACGGTAATTGCCCTGCACCCTGATTTTGATGGCGATATTTCTAACCTTACCGATATTGAAGTAAAGATTGTTGAAGCGCTGGAAAACAACACGACCATGAAGATGAGTGATATTATGGTGGTAACAGAACGCAAAACCATTGACAAAATCATTGGCGATCTGGTGAAGAAAAAAGTGTTGGTGCGCGAAGAAGAACTGAAAGAAAAGTTCAAACCCAAACTGGAAGACTTTGTTTATTTATCAGAAAAATTCAGCGAAGAAAAATTAGAACAGATTTTCGATTCGCTGAAACGCGCACAGAAACAAGCTGAACTTCTTGTTGCCTTGCTTAATCTTTCAGGGCGTTATCAGGGTGAAGAACTATCTGTAAAAAAATCTGCACTGCTTAAATCAGTGCCTTCTTCCAATGCTGCTTTTGTTGCCTTGGTGAAGAAAAATATTTTCAGAATTAAAACGCTGGAAACCGGAAGATTGAAAGATATCGGGAATGCAAAAAGCCCCGAACTTAATCTCAGTGAAGAACAACAAACTGCTATTGAAAGCATTCACAAACATTACGAAACAAAAGATGTAGTTCTATTGCATGGTGTTACCGGTAGCGGCAAAACAGAGATATACATGCGATTAATTGAAGAAACACTGAAAGCCGGAAAACAAGCGTTGTACCTTCTTCCTGAGATTGCGCTCACCACACAAATCACTTCACGATTGCAAAAAAAATTTGGTAATGCAGTAAGTGTCTATCACTCCAAACTCAATGACAATGAGCGGGTGGAAGTATGGAATAATATCATCAAGTCCAAAGTCCATGATCCTAAGACCACACTTTCAAAACTGCCTACTGCCACCAGCCAACTTATTCTCGGTGCTCGTTCTGCTTTGCTTTTGCCGTTTACAAACTTAGGACTGGTGATTGTAGATGAAGAACATGACTCATCATTCAAGCAATACGACCCTGCTCCTCGCTACAGCGCACGGGATTCTGCGATTATTCTTTCACGAATTCATGGAGCAAAAACACTGATGGGCTCTGCCACACCTTCCATTGAAAGCTATTGCAATGCGGAAATTAATAAGTATGGTTTGGTGAAATTAGTCGGGCGGTATGGTGGTGTGCTGATGCCTGAAATTTTTATTGCTGACATCAAAGAAGCGAAGAAGCGCAAACTGATGAAATGTAATTTCTCGCCCATGCTTTTAGAGAATATGGAACTTGCGCTTACAAACAAAGAACAAGTTATTCTTTTTCAAAACAGGCGCGGCTACTCGCCCGTGTTGGAATGCAACACCTGCGCATGGACGCAGCATTGCATCAGTTGTGATGTAACATTAACGTATCACAAATATCAAAATCATCTGCGTTGCCACTATTGCGGTTATACCGAAAAGGTACCTGCTACTTGTCCGGCTTGTGGTGACACCGCCTTGCAGGCAAAGGGTTTTGGAACAGAAAAAATTGAAGAAGAAATAGGCATATTTTTTCCTGATGCAAAAGTGGCGCGTATGGATTTAGACACCACGCGCGGAAAATATGCGCACCAGCAATTGATTGAAAATTTTGAAGACGGCAACATTGATATTCTTGTCGGAACGCAAATGCTTACTAAAGGTCTGGACTTTGACAACGTTGGATTAGTTGGTATTTTAAATGCTGACGGCATGCTAAACTTCCCTGATTTCCGTGCGCACGAACGCAGCTACCAACTGATGGCACAGGTTAGCGGACGCGCAGGCAGAAAACAGAAAAGAGGAAAAGTAATTATACAAACACACGACCCTGAGAAGTTTATCATCCAGCAGGTGATCACTAATAATTACGAAGCAATGTATGCGAACGAAATGCTGGAACGCAAGAGTTTCAACTATCCTCCGTTTTATCGCTTGGTTGAAATTACATTGAAACATAAAAACGTTGATGTACTCAATACTGCCTGCGGTTTTGTTACGGGCGAGGGAAGAAAAGCATTCGGAAAAAATCTTCTTGGTCCTGAGTTCCCCATGGTTGCCCGCATTAAAGGACTTTACCTAAAAACTTTTTTATTAAAGATTGAAAGAGAAGTTGCGCCCTCAGGCATCAAAGAAAAACTGCGAGAGATTATAACACAACTAAAACTGAAGAAAGAGTTTAAATCAGTGATTGTGAGTGTAGATGTTGATCCTATGTGATGTGACAGAACGCAGATTATTATGATTTTTATGATTAGCGCAGATAGATTAAATCTTAATTTATCTTAACCATCATAAAAATCTGCGTTCTATCCTTTACGCTGCCGCCCCTACCCTCTTCAATAACAGAATGTGCGCCCAAACCGCCTGATACATGCGCGGAAATTCGTTGTAGGTAATTCCAAAATCAGCGGCTGTTTTCTTTACTATTTTACTCAGTTCCGGATAATGAACGTGACTAACCTTCGGGAACAAGTGATGCTCAATCTGAAAATTCAATCCGCCAAAAAGCCAGGTAAGAATTTTGTTTTTAGTTGCAAAGTTGGCCGTGGTTTTTATCTGGTGAATGGCCCACTCGTCTTCCATAATATTACTTACCGGATTAGGTTCAGGAAATTCTAAATCTTCAACCGTATGTGCCAACTGAAACACCATGCTGATAAAAATACCTGTTGAGAACATCATGATGAAAAAGCCCAACAGATAAGGCAAAACACCTGCCATGTAAACAGGAAGCAGGATAAAGAAAAACAGGAAAGAAACTTTGCTTGCCCAGAAACCAACGTGATCTTTCCAAGTCATTTTTTGTATAGGCATGTCTGCAATTTTCCCGCTGAAATATTTCTTAAAATCAGTAAAACCAACCCAAAAAATATACAGCAGAGCATACAGCAGAATAAAATAAATATGTTGGAAACGGTGGAGAAAATGTTTCTTCTGCGTTAAGGTCATACGCATCCAGGGCTTTATGTCAATATCATCATCAAAGCCTTCAATGTTGGTGTAGGTATGGTGAATTACGTTGTGTTTTATTTTCCACATGAACGAACTTGCACCTAAGAAATCTAAACTGGAAGCTGCAAGCTGATTAACAAAACTGTGCTTTGAATAACTGCCGTGTGATCCATCGTGCATTACGTTAAAACCAATTGCCGCCACATTTATTCCCAGCATAATTGCAAGCACGATGGATATAAATATTCCGGGTGTGAAGAATACCAGTGTAGTATAAATGCCAATGAAACTTAAAGCAAGAATAGCTGTCTTTAAATACAGTTTCCAGTTACCTGTTTTTTTCTTTGCCTGCTCGGAAAAGTAGGCGTTTACACGCTTTTTAAGTTCTGACTGAAAAGAAAATTGAACGGAAGGGAATTTGGGTTTGGTGAGCATTTGGATGGAACGCAGATTAGTATGATTGTTATGATTAGCGTGGATTTTACGCTATCTATGGCACGAAGGTACGCTTAATAAGCTGCTATTGATTCACAAAAGTTGTGAATGGATATCCGTCATTGCGAGGGAGGAACGACCGAAGCAATTTCACAATGATATACAGTAATTAGACTATGAGATTGCTTCGCTATGCTCGCAATGACGTTACTTCCTGAAATTATCTGCCACCACCAGGTCCTTAGAACCTGCTGTGTATTTATAAAACCCGCTACCTGATTTTACACCAAGGTTGCCCGAAACAACCATATTCACCAGCAAAGGACAAGGTGCATATTTCGGATTGCCTAACCCATCGTGCAGCACACGCATAATGGAAAGACAAACATCTAAACCAATAAAGTCAGCTAATTGCAGCGGACCCATTGGATGAGCCATACCGAGTTTCATTACCGTGTCTATTTCTTCAACACCGGCAACGCCTTCGTGCAGCGTGATAATGGCTTCGTTGATCATCGGCATCAAAATACGGTTTGCCACAAAGCCGGGATAATCATTTACCTCCACCGGAACTTTGCCCAATTGTTTTGACAAATCAAAAACAGTTTTGGTTATTGCATCGGTTGTAGAATATCCGCGGATAACCTCTACCAACTTCATCACCGGAACGGGGTTCATAAAGTGCATACCAATTACCTGTTGCGGACGCTTGGTAACCGATGCAATTTTGGTAATACTGATAGAAGATGTATTGCTCGCCAGTATCGTTTCGGCTTTGCAGAATTTATCCAGCTCGCGAAAAATATTCAGTTTCAGTTCCAGATTTTCGGTGGCAGCTTCAACAACTAAATCAGCATTCTTTGCACCTTCTTCAATAGAAGTAAAGGTCTTTATGTTGGCTAAGGTCTTTTGTTTCCCTTCTTCGGTAAGATTTCCTTTAGCTACTATGCGGTCAAGGTTTTTGCCGATGGTAGCTATTGCTTTATCCAAAGCCGGTTGCGAAATATCAATAAGCGAAACAGCAAAACCTGTTTGTGCAAATACATGGGCAATGCCATTACCCATTGTGCCTGAACCTATAACTGAAATATTCATGTATTAAAAATTTCGGGCGAAGATAAAAAAGGAATGGCACACGGATGAAACGGATTAGACTGATTTCCGCGGATTAAATCTGTTTTTATCCGTCAAATCTGTGTCATCCCTGTGCCACCACTCTATCTCTCCACCAGATGCACTCCATCATCCTTCAGCTCCACCAGCTTCAACTTATAAAGTGTACCAATGGCTTTTTTAAAAAGCTTTTTGCTGATGCCCAGTGCATCATAAATTTCGCCCGGCTGTGATTTATCAGTGAGCGGAAGAAAACCTTTGTTCTTTTTCAGTTTATCCAATATCACAACCGTGTTGTCGGTAATAGCCGCCACACCTTGCTTTTGCAGAGCAACATCCACCTTTCCTTCTTCAGTTATTTTTTTGATATAGCCTTTTACACGGTCGCCCGGATGTATATCTTTAAAAACTTCATTGCTGTAAAGCAGTCCTGCATAGCGGCTGTTGATAATGCAACTCATGCCTATCTGTGTATGGCGCGTAATAAGTAAATCCACTTCCTGATTAGGTTGCAGTTCGCTCACATCGCGGTCAAGAAAATCTTCAATCTTGGCGCTGCCCGTAAATCCTTTTTCGGTTTTGTCCTGCAACACTACTACATGGCTTTCGCCTTCTTCCAGTTTTCCGCGCTGCTCATAAAGAGGAACGTAAACCTCCAGCCCGTCATCATTCAGCGCAAGTGATGCGCCATCGGCATTTATACGTAATACTTTAAGGTAAAGAAAATCGCCTGTTTCGGGTTGGTTGGTGGTCATGGTGTTTTTTAAAGAACGCGTAAGGTAGGGATTATTAAGGAAGCACTACTTTCCTTTTCCACGGATAACTGTAAGAACAGTATAAATAAGGATCTTAAAATCCACCGCCAGCGTCATGTTCTCGATATAAATCAAATCGTATTTCATGCGCTCCAGCATTTGTTCCACATTTTCGGCATAACCGAATTTCACCATACCCCAGGAGGTAATGCCCGGGCGAACTTTGTGCAAATGCTTGTAGTGCGGGGCTACAGCCACTATCTGGTCAATAAAATATTTGCGCTCGGGGCGCGGACCAACAAGGCTCATATCGCCAATCAATACATTATAGAATTGCGGAATTTCGTCCAGCCGCGTTTTGCGCATCAGCTTCCCGAATTTGGTAATGCGCGGGTCGTGGTCGCTGCTCAGTTGTGGGTTACCGCTCTCGGCATTCTGCACCATGCTGCGGAATTTATACATCGTAAAAGGCTTGCCGTGTATACCTATGCGCTCGTGACTGTAAAACACCGGACCGGAAGAAGAAAGTTTTACCAATATAGCAGTGATGAGATAAACCGGAGACAAAAACGTAAGCACCAAAGCCGAAACAACAATATCACCGATACGCTTTAAACTCTTTTGCCACGCAGGCATTATGTCCTGCGTAATAAGAATAAGCGGGGTGCCGTAAATGGTATTCATCTTCACCGAACCCGAAAGAATATCATACATATCAGGAATAATTTTCAGCGTTACTTTGCTCTCTTCAAACTCCGTAATGATTCCCTGAATTTTATTGTGCTCCGATGATTCCAAAGCAATGATGGCTTCTTCCAATTCGTATTTTTCAATAATGGTTTTGATGTCGGCAGCACCACCAAGGTGCAGAAGTTTATCGTCCAGCAGATGTCCCGTTTTATTTCCGTTGGCGTGAATAAATCCTACAAACTTATTTCCGGTTGAAGTGCGCTGCCCTTCCAGTTCAGTGAATAACTGCAGCGCTTTTTCGTTGCTGCCAATCAATAAAGTCGGGAAACCGATAATGCGGTTGTGAATGCGGTGTGCCGTGCGTGTAGTCAGTATTACACGAAACGTATAGGTGAAAAAGAAATGCAATAAAAACAACGCAACAAAACTCTGGTAGTAGCTTTTGTAAGAATTGATTTCATCATCCAGAATAAGAGCAAAGAAAATTACAATAACACCAATCAAGGTAGTCAGCAGCGTTTGTCCTAATTCTTTCAAGCGGCTCTTGCGGTAGATATTACTGTATGTTCCCTGAATAGCATACAGCGCAAGCCAGAACAAAGGAACAAGCACAAGTCCGGTAAAAAATTTATCATCAAACTCAACCGGTATTTTTTCACCAAACTTATTCGACTCAATAAATGCCTTACGGAAAACAAAAAACAAACTCCACGCTCCCGCTGCCGACACAATGTCGAAGAAGAGGTACTTGAGGGTTTGGAGTTGTTTGTTCACTTGTTTTGTTATATGTTATTTGTTATTGGGTTTGGCACGTTATCTATTAACCAATAACTTATAACTTATTTCAATAAATCAGTTTAATATTATCCACATACACTTCCGGCTCCGGATTTCCTTCATCGGGTATCACCCCGAAATAAACATTGTAATTAATTGCATTCACAAACAGGCTTACCTCATTGGTAAGGTTCACATAAATCTTGTTCCAGTTCTCGCTTTTGTTAATCAAAATAGTTTGCGGAACCTGTGTGCTTACACCTCCTGCTTCATTTTCAAAAATGCCAATGCGAAAAGTATTGTTGCATTTGTAATTCAATTCCAGAAAAACGGGAGTACCGCCTTTTGGCAGGGCATACTCGTTAATGGTTTTACATTCAAATAAAACATGTGGCGGATTGCGCATAGCAAAAAGGCCTGAAGTGTTTCCTTCAAAAACATCGTCAGTTCCGCTCACACGGTTAAGTGTGCTGTCGCTTACAGAAGTAATTTCAAGTGTGTATCCCGGACTTTCAAAATCTTCTTTCCATGCAAACGTAGTTGTTGAATAATACTGAACATTGGGTTGCAGCGTAATAGCGCTGTCGGGAAAAAGCTCGGTGGTAATTTCATAAGGCTCATAAAAAGGATACGGAATTCTGGTAGCCGAAATCCCGTTCATTTTTATTCCTCCATAGATGGTAATTTTATGACTGCCGCTTTTCAAAACAGGAACAGTAGCCGGCAATTCATACGTTCCTACCAATTCATCATCCACATACACCCAGGCATCTGTAATTTTATGTGAAGCAGATCCTTCCGCTACATAATCAGCGGAGACCGTAATAGTATCAATCTGAATATATGAAGGAATTCCTTCATCGGGGTTAATGACTTCGCAGGAAGGCAGCAAAGCAGCCAACGCGAAAAAAAGAAAAGAAAAGATTAAAAACTTAAAATAATTCACGTTACAACTGTTTAGACAAATTTCGTCACCCTGAACTTGTTTCAGGGTCTTGATTTAAGATGCTGAAACAAGTTCAGCATGACGATTAATTTCAGAGTAGAATTATTTCAATAGTGTGCTGCTGATGTGAAACTTATCAATGATTTTGTACGCCACTTCCAATGCCTTATATCCATCGTCAATAGTAACCACAGGCGTTGTGTTGGTGTTGATGGCATTTGCAAATGTTTCCAATTCCATTTTTATTGCGTTGGTGTCGGGCACTTCAGGCGCCTCAAATGTAATTGCTTTTTTTCCTTTTCCAAACCCGAGGTCAATAAACATGGTGTCGGGGTTAGGTTCGCCCTCAATGCTTGAAAGGCGGATGATGTCGGTTTTCTTTTTCAGAAAATCAATGGCTATGTAGGCATCGCGCTGAAAGATGCGGGTTTTTCGCATCTGCTTCATGGAAATGCGACTGGCAGTTAAGTTGGCAACACAGCCGTTGTCAAACTCAATACGCGCATTGGCAATGTCTGGCGAATCACTTACCACCGCCACCCCGCTTGCACTGATACGTCTGATGTTTGCTTTCACAATATTCAGCACAATATCAATATCGTGAATCATTAAATCCAGCACCACCGGAACATCTGTTCCCCGCGGATTGAATTGCGCCAACCGATGCGCTTCAATAAACATGGGTTGACCGCAATAAGGCTTTGCCGCCAAAAAGGCAGGATTGAAACGCTCCACATGTCCTATCTGCACAACCGTTCCTGCTTCACGGGCAAGGTTGGAAAGTCTTCGCGCCTCGCCCAGAGTATTGGTAACGGGCTTTTCAATAAAAACGTGTTTTGATTTGCGGAGAGCCATTGCTGCACAATCATAATGCGTTACAGTGGGCGTTACAATGTCAATCACATCACAATGCTCCATGAGTTCTTTCATGGATTTAAAACTATTTACCGAATGAGTTTCCTGCGCTTTCACGCTGCGCTCAAGGTCAGGGTCGTAAAAACCCATAACGGTGTAAGCAGGAATTTCTTTCAGCAGTCCGATGTGAATCATCCCGAGATGACCCGCGCCCAACACTCCTATTTTTAGTTTTTTATCCATCTGATACGGCCAAAAGTAGTTGTTATGCAGGCGGCTTATCTGCCATTCTCAACCGTTTTTTAAAGGCGGGTTGTTGAAAACAATCCTGAATGCTTCAAAAGCCTGTTTGCGATAATCCCTACTATTGACACATGATTGATACTTTCCGCCACAAAGGGATGCGCAAGCAGTTAAAAAGTGTTCTGCTACTAAAAGGAATTAAGAACACTGCAGTGCTGGATGCTATTGAAAAAATTCCGCGCCACCTTTTTCTCGACAAGGCTTTTGAAGAACACGCTTATGAAGACAAGGCCTTTCGCATTGGCGCAGGACAAACTATTTCACAACCTTATACAGTTGCTAAACAAACCGAATTATTAGAACTAAAAAAAAACGAAAAAGTGCTGGAAATAGGCACCGGTTCAGGTTACCAAAGTTCTGTGCTGGCCGAGTGCGGTGCACGGGTTTATTCTATTGAGCGCCAGAAATTATTGCACGATACTGCAGGACCTTTGTTAGAACAACTTGGCTATAATGTAAAAACATTTTATGGTGACGGCTATCTTGGCTTACCCAGATACGCTCCATTTGATAAAGTTATTGTAACAGCCGGTGCGCCCTACATTCCTCCTGCGCTGATTGAACAACTGAAAGTGGGTGGTATCCTTGTAATTCCTGTTGGCGAAGGCAGGGAGCAAGTAATGAAGACTGTAACTAAAATCTCTGCAACTGAAGTGCAAATAAAGGAACACGGTGATTTCCGCTTTGTGCCGCTGCTGGAAGATAAGGCAGGGAAATAACAGGCAACCAAAAAAATTGTCACGTAAAAAAAGTATATTTGTTGGGAATTATTTCCGACAAAACACCGCTTTAACTAATCTAAAAAACATGAAAAAACAATTATTGACTTTACTTGCTGCATTTGTAATTCCAGTTTTAAGTTTTTCACAAACCTGCTACCCCGGCTGGAATTATTATCGAGACATTACCATTGACAATACAAGTGGCTCTGCACTTACAGATTATCAGGCTGGTCTCACGATTCAAACAGGTGCGGCCATTCTTGCCGGAAAATTAAATTCCGATGCATCCGACTTGCGCTTTTCAGATATGGCTTGCAATACATTGAGCTATTATATGGACAGTGCTGCTTCAAGCAACCAAAATAAAATTTGGGTAAAGGTGCCTTTCATTGCTGCAAATACAACCACCACTATTCAGCTTTATTATGGCAATGCCTCAGCCACAACCAACACTGCT
The DNA here is from genome assembly GCA_947479755.1 of Bacteroidota bacterium. Classification (GTDB taxonomy): domain Bacteria; phylum Bacteroidota; class Bacteroidia; order SXHM01; family SXHM01; genus SXHM01. The sequence continues at coordinate 38,878 of CANKAM010000020.1, read as the reverse complement.
GATGGCGATGCCACTTTTATTTTCTTTGATGATTTTGAAGACAACTCTGTTAATGTTGCCAAATGGAATACGTTCGGCACTTACAGTCTGCTTGCTGAAACGGGGGGTGAACTTCACTACAACTGCGTTTATGAGTCTACTGCAAGATATAAATATGTTTATACTGTAGCTGATTTCAACAACAGAGTAGTGATTGATGCCGGTGTTTATCATGACGACCAGCATAGTTTCGGCTATGTATCAACCGATGATTTATTATCTAGAATTTATCAGCGACCGATTGGGAATGCTAACGACACCTTACGTCTTATTGCTTTAGCAGATACAACATCAAATGGTACTTATGCTCCAGGCGCTAATGATTTTCCATGGATTCCAGTTGCACAAAACACCATGAATAATCTTTCTGTTGATGTTGAGTTAATTTCTTCGGGGCTGCGGTTTCATTTGTTTAAAGACCATACCAATGGTGAAACTACTTCAGGTCCTTTTGATATGGCTTTACCAGGAGTAACAAACTCATCCGGCTTTAAATTCTGTTTATCAGCAAACGATTTTTTTGGCAGTTATTCAGGGCTCAGCTATATTAAAGTTCGGCAGGGTGCAGAGATACTCCCCACTTCATCATTCAGTCCGGAACATTTAACAGCACCTGTTGGAATACAAAAATTTAGTGCTGAAATTATGCAGGTTTATCCAAATCCATCGTATGGTGATTTTACACTTAACTTACCAAGCACAGGACATTACAAAGCAGTGATTAAAGATGTAACAGGAAGAATTTCGTGGCAGGAAATGGTTGAAGGAAAAATAGGAAAAATATCCTTGACAGGAATTTCATCCGGGATGTATAGTCTTGAAGTTAATGATGGCAGCAATTTTTTTCAAAAGAAGCTGGTTATACAATAGTATGAATAAAATTTTTATTCTGTTTCCCATTTTCTATTTCCTGTTTTCTATTTTCTGCTCTACTGCACAAGTAGCAACGCGCTCCTACATTGCCGATAAAGCTCTTGCTCCCCGGGAACACAGTGTGGATATGAAACATCTGAAACTGGAAGTTGCATTTGAGCCGCAAAAAGGATTGGTAAAAGGAAAAGTAACCCACACCTTCATTGTTCTTCAGCACGAAGTTGATTCTATTTTTTTAGATGCTCCGGGAATAAAGTTTATGAGTGTGAAGCTGGATGATATGATAACGAAATACAAAACCGATGGCAATGGAATTACCGTTTTTCCGGGCTCAACTTTGCACTGGGGAAATACGCACAACCTGACAATTGAATATGAGGCCACACCGCGCAAAGGAATTTATTTCATTGGCTGGAACGATCCAAAAAATCTAAGCCGCAAACAAATATGGACACAGGGACAAGGCATTGATAACCGTCATTGGATACCTTGCTATGACGAGAGCAACGACAAGCTGACCACAGAGGTAATTGTAACATTTGACAAAGAATACAAAGTACTTTCTAACGGCACTAAACTGGAAGAAAAGGACAATGGCAACGGCACCAAAACATGGCATTACAAAATGCAACACGAGCACACAACGTATTTAATGATGCTCGGCATTGGCAAGTATGAAATTGAGGAACGTAAATCAGCAAGCGGTGTTCCTATTCATCTGTGGTATTATCCGGAACACAAAGACAGGGTTGAACCATCTTACAGTTATTCGGTTGAGATGTTTAATTTTTTTGAAAAGGAAATTGGTGTGCCTTACGCTTGGGAATCATACTCGCAAATTCCGGTTCAGGATTTTATGTATGGAGCCATGGAAAATACTACGGCAACTCTCTTCGGTGATTTTTTTATGGTTGACAAACGCGGATATCTGGACCGAAACTATGTTGCAGTAAACGCACATGAACTGGCTCACCAATGGTTTGGTGATTTGCTTACTGAACGCAGTGCAGCTCATCACTGGCTACAGGAAAGTTTCGCTACTCATTACAACTTAACTTATGAACGCGAAGTTTTCGGACAAGACCATTTTGACTGGGCAAGAAGAGAAGCTGTAAACAAAGCGCTGGAGGCTTCAAAGGCTGATAAAAAACCAATTGCGCACAGTGAAGCGGGCTCACCTCGTCATTACCCGAAAGGTTCCATTGTATTGCAAATGATGAAGTATGTTGTGGGGCGTGAAGGCTTCAATAAATCCATTAAACATTATCTCGAAGACCATAAATACAAGAATGTGGACTCAGAAGATTTGCTGATTGCTTTTCATGAAACATTGGGTAAATCCTTGGATTGGTTCTGGGAAGAATGGGTTTACCGCGGAGGTGAGCCACACTATGTTGTTACCTATCGCGAAGAAACAGAAGATGGAAAACAACAAACTATTTTCTCGGTTTCGCAGGAGCATGAACTGAGCGATGTGGTGGGACTTTTCAAAATGCCAATTATTTTTGAAGTGCATTACACAGACGGAACCAAAGACAGCAAAACCGTATGGGTTGAAAACAAACACCACGAAGTAAAAGTGGAAAACATAGCAGGCAAAAAAGTAAACTTTATTTTGTTTGACCCAAACAGTGAAGTGATGAAATCATTTGAATTCAAAAAGCCGTTTGCTATGTTGAAAGAGCAAGCGTTGAAAGCACCTAACATGATTGACCGTTATGATGCCATTTTTGGTTTGCGCGACAGCAGTCTTTTGCTAAAGCAGGATTTACTTATCAACGCTTACAACAATGAAAAATTCCAAGCGGTAAAATCAGAAATAATTTTTCAGCTTGTGAATGAAAATGATGCGAAAAGCTTTGAACTGATTAAGAATGCAATTAATGATAAAGATGCTGCTGTTCGCAAGAGTGTAATTCAACATGTAAAAACAATTCCTACAGCGTTGCGCACCGAATACGAAAAACTGCTAATCGATTTATCGTACGAAACAGTTGCATTGGCATTGGAAAAACTGAGCCTTCAGTTTCCTGAGAACACAAAGAAGTATCTGGAAGCAACAAAAAATGTGGAAGGCTACAGAGGCAGAAATGTTTTAATAAAATGGCTGGAAGTTGCTGCTTCTACCGACAAAAAATATTCAGATGAACTTGTTGAGCGCACAGCCCTTTCTTATGAATTTATGACACGCCAAAATGCTTTTGCATCGTTGCGCAAATTAGATTACTTCAACCAAACTGCTTTAAAAAACACACTGGATGCAGCTTTCAGCAGTAATAGCCGTTTAGCTTCACCGGCAATTGAGACCTTGAAATATTTCTACACCAAAAACGAATACCGCAAAATGATTGCTGATTATCTGGCTTCAAAGAAATGGAACGATTGGGAGATTGCAATTGTGAAACAGGTGATGAATTAACTTCTCCAGCCTGAAAAACAAAAAGCCTCCGCAATTTTGCGGAGGCTTTTTGTTTTTATTAAAGACCTGATTTATTATCTAACCAATGTAATAAATCCTGTTTGTTCCCAACTTCCAAGACTTCCGCTTGGGTTGTTTACTTTCAGAATATAGAAGTAAGTTCCTTCTTCAAGTTCAACACCTGAATTGGTTCTTCCATCCCAGTTGATTTCACGTGCTTCACGTTCGTAAACAATTTGTCCCCATCGGTTGAAGATGGTGATACCATAATCATCCACTCCGTTATTTTTCACACCCAACGCATCGTTGAAACCGTCATTGTTTGGAGTGATAATGTTCGGGATAAGAATGATTTGTTCTACTTCAACCTCAACAGTGTCGGAAGCCGAGCAACCGTATTGGTTTTCAACAGTAAGTATTACAGTGAACACATCTTCAAAATCATACGTGTGGTGTGTATTTTGAGTAGCAGCACTATTGCCATCACCAAAATCCCAGAACCATGACACGATGCTGTTATCACCCGAAACATCTGTAAAGTTCACAGGGTTTCCAAGTGAAGGATTATCAGATGCGTGGATAGCAGCAATTGGGAGTTCAGCTACGCTAACACTTACAGTATCAACATCTGTTTGTCCGCAGAAAGGATTGCTTACGCTCACCGTATAATCTGTTGCCTCTTCAGGCGAAACAGAGATTGACTGAGTTGTAGCACCATTGCTCCACAGAAAGTTTTCTCCTCCTGTTGCAGTCAGTGTTACGCTTTCGCCCGGACAAATTATTTCATCCATTCCGGCATAAGCATTCGGTACTTCGCCAACATGAACTAGTGTTATTGGTGAAGTGCCTGTGCAACCATTTTGAGTTGTAGCCACAACATAGTAATCACCCGCATTTGTTACAACTATAGAAGTACCGTTTGCTCCCGCAATTGCATCACCATTCAAATACCACTGATAAGAAGCAGCATTAGATGCGTTTGCAGTAAGGGTTACGCTTGCGCCTTCGCAGAATTCAACAGGTCCGTTTGCAGTTACTGATACTACTACAGCTGAGTTAACTTCAACATGTATAATATCAGATGAACCTGAACAGCCATTTGCATCAGTAACCGTTACTTTATAATCACCTGTAGAAGTTACAGTTATAGACTGAGTAGTTGCACCATTTGACCAAGAATATCCATTAGCAGAAGAAGAAGTAAGGGTTACGCTACCTCCTTCGCAGAAGGTTATTGGTCCGTCTGCGGTAATTACAGGAACAGGATTACTGTTGATTATAACACTAACCGGAGCAGATACACCGCGACATCCGTTTTCGTCAAACACAATTACATAATATGAACCCGGATCAGCAACAGTGATACTCTGAGTAGTTTCACCATTTGGTGACCACAAGTAACTTGCAGCAGGCGATGATGTCAATGTTACACTTCCACCTTGGCAGAAAGTTAATGGCCCGTCAGAAGCAACTACAGGAGTTGGATTAGGATTAACCACCACATCAATCGGAGCAGAAACACCTACACATCCGTTTTCAGTTACAGTTACATAATAGCTTCCCGCAGCCGAAACAACAATTGATTGTGTTGTTTCACCATTTGGTGACCAAACGTTTCCAGTTGCAGAAGAAGAAATCAATGTTACACTTTCGCCTTCGCAGAAAGTAGCAGGCCCATCAATACTTACTACCGGAACCGGAGCTGCAACAATAGTTACAGTTACAGGAGCCGAAGTGCCTTCGCAACCGTTTGCATCCATTACCATCACACTGTAATCACCACTTGCAGAAACGGTGATAGACTGAGTAGTTTCACCACCCGGCATCCACATATTCATATCGGAAGCAGATGAAGTAAGTGTTACGCTTCCACCTGTGCAGAACGATAATGGTCCGCTTGCAGAAATAACAGGAACAGGATTAGGATTAACTACCACATCTACTGCGGCAGAAACACCGGAACAACCATTGGCATCAATAACAGCCACTGAATAAGCACCTGAAGCAGATACAACTATTGTCTGTGTGGTTTCACCATTTGGTGACCATACATAGCTTGCAGCATCGCTTGCAATAAGAGCAACCTGACCGCCTTCGCAGAAAGTCAATGGTCCGTCAGCAGTAATTTCAGGAACAGGATTAGGATTAACAGTTACTGCAACAGGATTTGAAATCCCAACGCATCCGTTAGCATCCGTTACAGTTACAAAATATGTTCCCTGTTCAGCAACAGTAATGCTTTGAGTAGTTTCACCGTTTGGCGACCATACATAAGAAGCAGCATCTGTAGAAGTTAATACTACGCTACCACCCATACAGAATTCAGTTGGTCCGTTAGCACTTACAACAGGAACTGGATTATTATTTACAACAACCGATACAGGAGCCGAAGTTCCTTCGCAGCCCTTTGCATCCATTACCCATACACTGTAGTCACCGCTTGCAGAAACAGTGATTGACTGTGTCAACTCACCGCCCGGAGACCATACATACGTTGCTGCTTCGCTTGACGTTAATACTACCGTTTCGCCTGCGCAGAAAGTTAATGGTCCATCAGCAGTAACAACCGGAACCGGATTTGGATTTACAAATATTTCAAGAGGATTTGAAACACCAACACAACCGTTTTCATCAGTTACAGTTACAAAATAACTGCCTGCAACAGAAACAACTATTGATTGTGTTGTTTCCCCGTTTGGAGACCAAACGTTACCGGCAGCCTCAGAAGAAGTTAATGTAACACTTCCGCCTTCGCAGAAAGTAGTTGGCCCGTCAGCAGATACCTGAGGAACAGGATTGCTGTTTACCACTACCTCCGCAGGAGCAGAAGTTCCGCGGCAACCGAATTCATCAAATACAGTAACAGTGTATACACCTGAAGTTGAAACAGTAATTGATTGAGTAGTTTCACCATTAGGAGACCACAGATAACCTTCAGCTTCAGATGAAGTGAGTGTTACGCTTTCGCCTGAGCAGAATGTTGTTGGTCCGTCAGCAGAAATAACAGGAACAGGGTTTTGATAAACAGTTACAACAACAGGAGCCGAAGTTCCTTCGCAACCGTTGGCATCCATTACCCAAACACTGTAGCTACCTGAAGCAGATACTGAAATTGATTGTGTAGTTTCACCACCCGGAGACCATACGTACATAACTGCTTCACTTGCTGTGAGAACAACACTTCCGCCATCGCAGAATTCTGTTGGTCCGTCAGCTGAGATAACAGGAACAGGATTTTCAAATACAGTTACAGATATAGGTGCTGAAGTTCCGAAACAACCGGTTCCGTCAGTTAATACCACGCTGTAATCACCCGATGTTGAAACAACAATCGATTGCGTTGTAGCTCCGTTAGACCACAGATAAGTTCCCTGTGAAGTTGAGTTAGCAGTTAATGTTACGCTGCCACCGGCACAGAATTCTGTTGGCCCGTTTGCATCAACTGAAACAATAACCTGAGCAGGTTGTCCCACAGTTGCGCTTCCTGAAAGTATTAATCCAAAAGCATCAGTAACTGTTACAGAATAAGTTCCTGCTGGAACACCTGATAAATCTTCGGTAGTAGCACCGTTAGACCATACGTATGTGAATGGTGCAACACCACCGATTACAGTAAGGTTAACAGAACCATCGCTGTATCCGAAGCAAGAAGCATCTGAAGCAACAACTGTTATATCAATAACAGGATAAACAGTAATGTAAACAGTTCCCTGTGCGCAAAGCACTTGTCCGCTTTGACCACCGTTATCGCAAATCTCATACACAAACTGGTCAGGACCAATGTAGCCCGGGTTAGGTGTGTAAGTAAATGTTCCGTCACTGTTTATCACAACACTACCGTTTGCAGGGTTAGAGACAGGAGTTGTGTTTACAGCAATTGGATCACCGTTAGGGTCAAAATCATTATCCAACATATCACCACCAACAGGAGTATTAACAGGCGTTAAATATGCATCGTCAGCAGCAAAAGGAGGGTCGTTATCAGGACCATTAGGGTTGTGAAGAACAGTAATCGTAACAGTAGTCTGGTCGCACAATGAAGGCACGCCATCATCGCAGATTTCATAAGTAAATACATCGACACCAACAAAGTTGTTGTTTGGTGTGTAGATATATGAACCATCAGGATTTAATACCACTGAACCGTTGGTTGGGTTTGAAATAGGAGTAGTATTCAAGATGATGTTATCACCGTCAGGATCACCATCATTTACCAATACATTTCCGCCAACAGGTACGTTTATTAAAGTAACCGCATTGTCAGGGTTTGCAATAGGAGGATTATTCTCAGTTGTTACAGGAATAACATGGATAGTTACAGTAGCAACGTCACATAACGGACCGGGAACACCATTATCACAGATAGTATAAGTGAATGTATCTTCACCTGTGTAACCTGTGTTTGGTGTATAAGTGTAAGTTCCGTCAGGGTTAATAACAACTGATCCGTTTGAAGGATTAGTATTTGTTGTAACGGTAAAGCTATCACCGTCAGGATCGCTATCGTTAGTTAATACATTTCCTGAAACTGGAGTATTAATTAATGTATTGTTAATATCATCAAAAGAAAATTCAGCGCGGTAATGAATATCAGAAGACCACTGACCTTTGTTTTCAGTAAAGTAAATCTGTTTTTCATAAAACTCAAGCAAACTCTTTACATCAGCGCTTATTTCGCTGGATTGCTGGGCAACAGCATTTTGAAGACCTAAAGTCATCAAGACGGCTGCCACTGCTAATTGAAGAATGTTTGATTTTTTGTGGGTAGAGTTTGTTTTTGTCATATTCTTTTTGATTTGCAAACTACTTTTTGTCTTTAAAACATGGCTTGTAACGACATATATAAATTAATGTTGCTGCGAACACCTTTAATTAATGAATGTTTTTTAAATATATGGTTCATACACCTCTGCAAAATTCTGCATTAGTCGAACTTAATTCGGGTTTAATTGATAAAAAGCGCAAATTTATCGATAAACTACGTAATTCCAAATTAAATCAATGTGAATTAAATTTTCGATAAACGACCATTTATCGCAAAACGTTCAAAAAAAAGTAATCAAGGGGGATTTAGATTAGTTCACACCAATCATTATGAACTTCAGCTTGGTAAGTTCAGAGAAAATTTGTCCGGCATCAAGCATGTCCTCATCATCGTCTTCGTATCGCCAGTGCACTTCAACCTCACAATTACCGTCAACAATGGTTTCCAGCTTTCTGAATACATTGTAAATAACACGTGAAGTTCCGGTGTTCATGTACTCCAGATCTACAATAACTTTGGTATGAAGTTTTGGATTTTGGCAGTACTCCTCAACTATATCAACCAATTCCTTATAAAACTCCTGTGGATCTTCGGGATGCGATTGCCCCACAATGGTAAGTGAACCGATTTCGGGATCAAATTCAATGTATGGTGAATTTGAGGTTGGTTTTATAGTAAAACGAGAAGCCATGATTTATAATGCAAATGTAATATTTATTTTATAGCATTAATTTTTGTTTAATATAAGTCTCAATCCGGATATTTTGACGTAAATACCAAAAACTAAAAACATATTTTTGTCCCGCACACACATGATAGGCAGCATTTTTCTTTCCTTACATCATTTTTTCAGCAGGAACAAAACAGTTTTCTTTATTACTGTTGCAGCTCTTTTTGCTTTAGTCGGCTATTTTGCAAGTCGCCTGCAATTTGAAGAAGACATCAGCCGGATGATACCAACGGATGAGAAAACCAACCGCGCTTCTTTCATCCTCCGTAATTCAAAATTTGCAGACAGACTGGTTTTAAATATTTCGCAAGTTGATACAGCAGCTGAGGCAAATCCTGACCAACTTACTTCCTATGCCGAAGCCTTGGTTCAGCAATTAGACAGCATTTACAAACCTTCTCACATCAGTGAAATTACAGCAACCGTTCCCGAAGATTTGATGCTTCAGGTGAATAGTATTTTTTACAATAACCTACCGCTGTTTCTGGAAGAAAAAGATTACGCAAAGATTGACAGCATGTTAGTCGCGGAGAAAGTGGATGAGGTAATGGATAAAAATTACAAAACACTCATCTCCCCTACCGGGTCTTTTCTGAAACAAAATATTTCGCGCGATCCGCTTGGGCTCACTTACATTGCTTTGGGGCGTTTGCAGTCGTTGCAATTCAACCACAGTTATGAGATTTACAATGGTTATATGATGAGCAGTGATATGAAACATCTTATCCTGTTTGTTTCTCTTTCTCATCCTTCTAACGAAACATCTGAAAACGGAATACTGATTTCAGGAATTGCAAACCTTGCTGATAGTCTTTCAAAAATTACACCTGAAGTAAGAGCAGAATATTTTGGTGGCGCTGCTATGGCAGTTGCTAATGCTGAAAGAATTAAGAAAGACATTACACTAACAGTAAGCATTGCATCAATTGTGCTGGTGTTGGTGATTAGTTTGTTCTTCCGCAGAAAATTTATTTTTCTGGTTATTCTGTTGCCGGTGGCTTTTGGTGGTTTGGCTTCATTGGCTTTATTGTTTTTAATTAAAACAAAAGTTTCTGCCATTGCCCTGGGAGTTGGCTCTGTGTTGATGGGAATTACGATTGATTTCTCGCTACACATTTTCACACATTACAGACATACACGTTCTGTTGAACGAGTGATAAAAGATGTGGCGCAACCTATGTTAATGAGCAGCTTTACAACAGCAGCTGCATTTCTTTGTCTGCAATTTGCTAACTCAGAAGTATTACGCGATTTGGGCTTGTTTGCGGCACTTAGTATTATCACTTCAGCCTTGTTTGCAATATTTGTTTTGCCTCAAATATTGCATTTGTTTGACAAAAAAGGAGAAACCGCAGAACAACAGGAGACTTTTATTGACCGGCTTTGCGCTTATCCTTTCCATCAAAACAAAATTTTGATAGCAGCAGTTGCTGTGTTTACGGTAATTGCATTTTTTTTCATTGGAGAAATTCAGTTTGAAGGCGACATGACGCGCATGAATTACGTACCCGAAAAATTGCAAAAAGCAGAAGAAAATCTCAACCGTGTCAATAATTATTCGCTGAAATCAGTGTTCCTTGTTTCGTCAGGAAAAAACATTGAAGATGCATTGCAAGCAGGAGAACAAAACCGAACGATAGTTGACAGCCTCATAAATCTTGGTGTAGTAAAAAAAGCTGCTACGCCCGGTTTGTTGCTGATGTCAGATTCAATGCAGCAGAAAAAGTTGGAACGCTGGAACGCTTTCTGGACAGGAGAAAAGAAAGAGTTGCTGAAAAGTAACATTGCACAATCTTCCGCGAAATACAAGTTCAGTTCTTCTGCATTTGAAGCATTTTACAATCAGCTCAATAAAAATTTCGAACAACTTTCTTCTGCTGAAAGCGACACGTTAAAAAAACTATTTCTACGCGAATATATTTCCGAAACAGAAGATATGACTGCGGTTATAACCTTGCTGAGCGTTGAGGAAAAAGACAAGGCGCAAGTTTATGCCGCATTTGAGGAAAAAGAGAACATTGATATTCTGGATAAAAAATACCTGACCGACCGTTTTGTTGAAATTATTAAAAGTGATTTCAACACCATTCTCTTGCTTTCGTCAGCGTTGGTTTTTATAACCTTCCTTGTTTCATATGGAAGAATTGAATTGACGTTACTCACCTTTATTCCGATGGCAATAAGTTGGATTTGGATACTCGGAATTATGAGCATTTTCGGACTGAAATTCAATATCATTAACATTATTGTTTCCACATTTATTTTCGGATTGGGTGACGACTACAGCATTTTTACCATGAACGGAATGCTGGAAGAATACAGAACAGGAAGAAAGAATTTAGCTTCTTATAAAACTTCTATTTTCCTTTCTGCATTCACAACAATTATTGGAATTGGAGTTTTAATTTTTGCAGAACATCCAGCATTAAAATCAATTGCTGCAATTACTATTACCGGAATGGTTTCGGTGGTGATAGTTTCGTTCACTATTCAACCTTTATTATTCAATTGGTTGATAGGAAGCAGAAAGGAAAGAGGCATTTATCCACTGACTACAAAGAGCATTGTTAAAACCATTACAGTATGGACAACCTTAATGACAGGTGTTCTGTTTATGATACTTATAGGGCCGTTTGTTTATGCACTGATATTCCTTCCGCTTAAAACCAGAAAAAATATTTATCAATGGTTCTTTTTTAAGACTTCCACTGTATTTATTCACATCACTTTCCCCTGGAAATTTAAACTGAATAATCTGCATGGCGAAGACTTTAAAAAGCCAGCGATTTTGATTTGCAACCACATGTCGCTCATTGAAACTCCGTTGGTAAAAATGCTTTATCCTAAGTTGATTTTTCTCACCAACAAGTGGGTGATGAAAACGCCACACTTTGGTCCTATTGCGCACATGGCAGACTTTTTTGATGTGGAAGATGGTTCGGAAGAAGTGATGAAAAAGCTGAGAGAAAAAATGAACGATGGATATTCGTTGGTCATATTCCCGGAAGGCACACGTTCGTATGATTACAAAATCCATCGCTTCCATCGAGGTGCATTTTATATGGCTGAGGAAATGCAGGTGGATATAATTCCTATTCTGTTCCAGGGAACAGGAGAATTTTTGAGAAAGCATACTATTTTCGGCAAAGCAAATACAGTAAGCACAAACATTCTTCCGCGCATAAAACCGGGTGATGAACGCTTTGGTGTTGGTCATCGTGAGCGGGCAAAAAAGATTACAGAATATGTTCGCGAACAATATGCATTGATAAGAAAACAAGAAGAAACTCCTTCTTATTATCGCAAAAAAATAATTGAGAATTACATTTACAAAGGACCAGTACTTGAGTGGTATCTGCGTGTGAAAATAAGGCTGGAAGATGATTACAAAATGTTTAATGAACTAGTTCCTGAGAAGGCTGTAATCACTGACATAGGCTGCGGTTACGGCTTTTTATCTTACATGCTTTTTTACCTGAGCGAAGACAGGAAAATTACGGGCATTGATTACGATGAAGAAAAAATTGAAGTAGCTAATACTTGTTTTGCAAAAACAGAGCGCATCAACTTTGTAAGTGGTGATGCATCAACAATGAAGTTTGAGAAAAGTGATGTGTTTATTCTTGCGGATATGCTGCATTACCTTACTCCCGAAGAACAAAAATCTTTACTTGAAAATTGTGTTGCTGCCTTAAATGAAAACGGAATGATTATTATCCGTGATGGAGACAGAGATTTGCAGGAAAGGCATAAAGGAACAAAACTCACAGAATTATTTTCCACAAAAATTATCGGCTTTAATAAAACTCAAAATCAGTTGCACTTTATTTCGCGCAACGAGATAGGAGACTTTGCTGTAAAGCATAATCTAAATGCAGAAGTAATTGACAACACGAAGTTGACTTCTAATATTGTGATGGTGCTGCGGAAATAAATTTCTATTTTTGTAAAAAACAATTCTGCAATGGAAACAATAATTTTATCATCAAATTCTAAAAGCAAAATCGGTCTACTTGTTCAACTTGCGAAAGAACTTGGAGTAAAAACATCACAACCTAAAAAGAAAAGTAAACGAAGAGTTGATGAGATAACATTAATATCAGAAAAATCTCTTGCTGAAGCATGGAACTCAAAAGAAGATGAACGTTGGGATGAGTTGTATAAAAAATAAATAGTTCTGTGAAGTTCAAACAAAGAGACATAGTTTTTGTAGATTTCCCTTTTACCGACCTTAGCGGCTCAAAGCTAAGGCCAGCCCTAATAATTTCAACTGAATTGGTGAATGATACAGGTGATCTAATTTGTCTTCAGATAACATCTAAAGAATATAATGACGGAATGTTCTTTCCCATTAGCAATTCTCACGTTGTTGTTCCGCTGAAACTAAAAAGCGGAATTAGATTGAATAAAGTATTTGCAATTCACAATAGTCTTGTGATAAAAAAACTTTCTGTTTTTAAAACCGCCTCATTTCAATTGATAGAAAAGGAGTTCAGGAAAATTGTTTTCTGATTAATCCTACTTCACATCCTGCATCAACTTCCGCATCAGCGGAGAAATTACAATGAGAATTACACCTGCAATAATTGCATACAGTGCAAAGGTTTTGTAGCCTTCGGTGTATGAAATCAGTTTGTCCATTGCCGTTGCATTTTCAATATCTGATACAATGCTTGCACCAAATAAGCCTGCAACATATTGTCCATAGGCGCTGGCTAGAAACCACATTCCCATCATAATCCCTTGTAAGCGGGTTGGAGATAATTTTGTCATGATGGAAAGGCCGATTGGTGATAAACAAAGTTCACCCAGCGTAACAATAAAATATGCAATTGTAAAAACATCAAGCGAAGTCATTCCGCGCAGGTCGGCAAAGAAGCGGGTTGCATAAAATGTATAAAATGCAAAGCCCAGAAATAAAAACCCGAGACCGAATTTTACTACGGTGTTAGGTTCAATCTTTTTCTTTGCCATGGCAATCCAAATCAAACCAAGCAAAGGAGCAAAGATGATTACAAACAGAGAGTTTGCTGCGTTATTTACACCATTTGGATCTAAGGTAATTGCGCCAAATAATTTGTCGCCTACATTGTTTGCAGCAAAGATGCTGAGCGAGCCACCTGCCTGTTCAAATATTGCCCAGAACACAACAGAGAATAAAATAAACAGCAATGCTGCAATCAGTTTTTTTACTTCTGACATTGTATGCTTTGTCATCTCATAGCCGAGATAAAGCAAACTGAAAGGGCCAATGATATACATAAACCAATCTGTATATTGTGTGTTAGCAACCATTTTCATGATTACAGGAACCACAGCCAATGCCCCAAGATAAACCACATACTCGTACCACTTTTTACTGTTCTCTGCATTCTCACCATTTGCTGCTTCAAAAGGAGAGAGACCGATTGGGCCCATTGACCTTCTGGTGTAAGTGAACGTAATTAAACTGATAGTCATTACAACGGCTGCCAAAGCAAACGCTACGTTCCAGGTGAGGTGTGGCGGAACAATGCTTGTAAGAAAAGTTCCTTTGCCTATGGCGATACAAGCATAACCTCCCAACAAAGCACCAACATTGATACCTGAATAGAATAATGAAAAACCTGCATCTCTTCTTACATCACCGTTTTTGTAAAGCGCGCCAACCATTGTAGAAATATTGGGTTTGAAAAAACCTGTTCCTATGATATTGAAGCTGATGCCGAGAAAGAAGAATTGTTTAGGGTCAACAGCTAAAATGCAACTGCCGGTTATCATTAATAAACCGCCCCAGAAAAGAGATTTACGGAAGCCTAAAATTTTATCAGCAAACAAACCACCGATGAAAGTGAAAGCATAAACAAATGCTTGCGTAGCGCCATACTGTAAGTTGGCAACTTTCTCGTCCATGAATAATTGGTTTATCATGAAGAAGGTGAGCATTCCGCGCATTCCGTAGAAGCAGAAGCGTTCCCACATTTCGCTGAAAAACAAATACCATAATTGTTTAGGGTATTTGCCTTCGAAGTTTTGGATTTGGTCTAAGGTGAGGTTTTGTTGCATGGTAGTTTTGTTTTTAGTTTTCGTCACCCTGAACTTGTTTCAGGGTCTTTTGAAGAGATGCTGAAACAAGTTCAGCATGACGATAGATTATTGAACATTATTTTCTTTCATAACACCGTTCAGCCATTTCAGCATCAGGAATAATAATACAGCTGCAACTGATACTAAACCGAAGTTGAGGAGGAAGAAATCTTTTTTGTCTTCGGTGGTTTCCCATAAGCCGGAGAGCATTCCTGATAATTTATTTCCTACAGATATTGCGAGGAAAAATCCGCCCATCATTAATGCAGTAATCCTTGGCGGTGAAAGTTTGGAAACCAATGATAAACCCATTGGTGATAAACATAATTCACCGACTGTTATTACTCCGTACGAAGCAATCAACCACCATGAACTTGCTTTTGATGCTAAATCATGGCTGGCAGAAACAGCACCCACCATTACCAATGCTGAAAGGGCAGTTATTACTAATCCGATTGCAATTTTAGTAGGGGTGCTTGGTTCTTTTTTCCTGTTTCGTAACAAACCAAAAACGCCTACTACTAAAGGTGTAAGCACTACTACCCAAAACGGATTGATAGATTGATATAATTCTGTTGAATATAATTTAAGGTCAGAGCCTTTTGGCGGAACATCAGCAGGTGGAAGTGTTTCAAAATATTTTCTTGATTTTTCTAATTGTCCGATTTGGTTGCCGTATGCAGCTTTTGCGGTTAGTTCTTCCAAGGTTTGTGCAGGCATGTTTTTTTCTGTTTCGCGCATGGCGGAGATTTCAGAATCAAAGGTTGGTTGGTCGGCAGAAACAATATCGTTGTTTACAACTACCTGTGCCATTCCTATTTCGTTGGCAATGCCTGAAACGCTTTCGGACATTTTACGGTCGGTGTGGTCTTCGGCCCAGACAGTCAACGCATCACCATTTTGGTGGAAGATGGCGAAGAATAAAATAACACAGGAGAAAACGGCCAGCAATGCTTTGATGGCACGGCTCTCTTTTGCTTCGGATGTAAAGGCTAAATAAATGAAGAAGCCTATTACGGGGATGCAGCCTGCAATGAATGCATCGTTGGTATCGGTGCCAAGGAAATTTCCGGGAATTAAATAACCTAAAATGCCAAAGACAAACATGGGCAGAACGGTTAATCCAAGAATTTTGAGGGTTGACATATCACCGTCTTTTACGGGTTTAATTACATCAACGTGTTTAATGTGTTTTGTGCCCAGAATAAAAATAGTTACTCCTACTAACATTCCTACACCGGCTGCTGCAAAAGCATATCCCCAACCATAATTGATGCGCATGTAGGCTGCAACAAAATTGCAGATGAAGGCTCCAAGGTTTATACCCATGTAAAAGATATTGTAGCCTGAATCTTTTTTGTCTTTCAGTTCATCGGTGCTGTAGAGATTTCCAACAAGGGTTGAAATATTTGGTTTGAAAAAACCATTGCCGAGAATGATCAAAAACAGGGCGATGAAAAAAGTTGTGTTGCTGTGAACGGAGAGTAAAAAATATCCGGCTGCCATCATTAAACCGCCTGAGATGATAGACCTTCGGTAGCCTAACAATCTATCGGCAAGGAGGCCGCCAATAAAAGGTGTGAGGTAAACCAAACCAAGGTATGTTCCATAGATGTCGGACTTTTTTCCTGGAGAGAAACCCATGCCGCCATTGTTCCAGCCATCGAGCATATAGAGTGAGAATATGCCGAGCATTAAATAATAACCAAAGCGTTCCCACATTTCGGTGCCGAATAATACCCATAACCCTTTTGGATGTTTTGCTGAATTTGTTTCGCTCATATTGTATAGTTTAATTACAAGGCTGCTAATGTAAATTTTTTAACAAGAATTATCTGAATTAAAATAATTGCTATCATTGTTGCAATGTTGAATGACTAAAATACTTTGAGTTTATGAGTGAAGATAATTCAATTAATACTGTGCAACCTTTGCTGATGGAAGCAGGGAAAGACACGCCTTTTGTGTCGTTTGATAGTAATTCAGGGAAACTGGAACTTACAGGACGTTCGTTTCCGCTGAATGCTAAGGGGTTTTATATTCCTGTTTTGGACTGGCTGGACCGCTACTCGAAAAATGCTGCGGCAGAAACTACTTTTCTTTTTAAACTGGAATATTTTAACACGCCTTCGAGCAAGTGTATTACTGATATTCTGAAAGTTCTGAAACTAATGCGTGATGCCGGGAAAAAGGTAACTGTTCTTTGGTATTACGAAGAGGATGATGTGGATATTCTGGACCTGGGCCATGTGTTCTCACGGACGATTGATTTGCCGTTTGAGTTTAAGGAGTATAACTAAAGTCATAGATAGCTAAAACAAAAAAGTCCCCTCGCCTAACGCGAGGGGACTTTTTATTTTGGGTGGATGATGGGGCTCGAACCCACGACCCTCGGTACCACAAACCGATGCTCTAACCAACTGAGCTACAACCACCGTTTTTCGAGGGCGACAAAGATAAAAAAATATATTGACCACAAAACCAATAAACTTTAAACACTCCTCATTTGTTTAATAAGTAGTTTTGTGAAGAATATTATGGAAGGAAGCACAGCAAAAATAACGTTGAATGTAGAGGGCATGGACTGCTCAAGCTGTGCGTTGGGTATTACGAAGAGCCTTACCAAACTTGGGTTGAAGGATGTAAACGTAAATTTTGCAACGGGTGAAGCTGTTTTTATAGAAGATAAATCTATTGAACTTAAAGCTGTTGTCGGGAACATTGAAGGCTTAGGCTATAAAGTAGTTGATTCTAAAAAGGAAGAAACCGGAAAAAGAGAGTGGACAAAGGTTGAGAAGCTATTTTATTTCTCGCTGATATTTACTGTTCCGCTTTTTCTGCACATGTTTTTACCCTTTCATTTTCTGCATCATCCATTGGTGCAGTTGGGGTTGAGTATTCCCGTAGTTGTTGTTGGTATGTATCATTTCGGAAAGAGTGCGTTGGGTTCACTCAGGTCGGGAGTGCCTAATATGGATGTGCTGATTACGATTGGCGCGGGTTCGGCATTTGTTTACAGTCTGGCAGGAACAATTATGTATTACGGACAGCCTGATGTGAGTAATTTTCTGTTTTATGAAACTGCTGCAACGATTATAACGCTTGTCTTGTTAGGTAATGTTATAGAACACCGTTCGGTAAAGCAAACCACCACTGCTATAAAAGAGCTTAGTGCTTTGCAGGAAGGCAAAGCGAAACTGGTTGTTATAAAAGATGGAAAAGAAGAAATAGAGGAAACGGATATTGAACAAATCATCAAGTATGATGTGGTGGTGGTAAATACAGGCGACCGGATTCCTGTGGATGGTGAAGTAGTAAGCGGTAATGCTTCTGTAGATGAAGCAATGCTGACGGGAGAAAGTATTCCGGCAGAGAAGGCTATTGGTGATGCAGTAACAGGCGGAACAATTTTAGTGAGCGGCAATCTGCGCGTAAAGGCAAAGAAAGTGGGAAAAGAAACGGTGCTTGCTCATATTATTGAGTTGGTGAAGAATGCTCAGAACACAAAACCGTCTATTCAAAAACTAGGTGATAAGGTTAGTGCAATTTTTGTTCCGGCAGTGGTAGGAATTGCAGTGCTGACTTTTGTTATCTCCTATTTTGCAGCTGGGCTTTCTATGCAAAGTTCATTGATGCATAGCATTGCGGTGCTGGTAATTTCGTGTCCGTGTGCAATGGGATTAGCAACGCCAACGGCTGTGATGGCGGGCTTGGGACGTGCCGCTAAAAGAGGTATTCTAATAAAAGGTGGTCAAACATTAGAAGAATTTGCGCAAGTGAAAAAGGTTGTGTTTGATAAAACAGGAACGCTTACAACAGGGAAATTCAGCATCAAAAAGATAGTTTCTTACAATGGAACGGGAGAGCAGAAAATCATTGACCTGCTGTATAGTTTGGAGAAAAACTCATCGCATCCGATTGCAAAATCATTGGTTGAAAACCTGAAGAGCAAAGCTGCTGATTTGATTCTGAGTAATGTGAAAGAAGAAAAAGGATTAGGGATTTCTGCAACCGATAAAGAAGGAAATGTAATTAAGGCAGGTTCTTTCCGTATTGCTGAAAATCAAGCGGAGAATAAGACACACAACATTTATCTGCTGATTAACGGAAAGCTTGCAGGAGCAGTGGATTTGGAAGATGAAATTCAGCCTTATGCGAAAGAGGCAATTGCCTTGCTGAACGGAGCAGGCATAGAAACCATTATGCTGAGCGGTGATAAAAAAGAACGTTGTGATGAACTGGCAGCAAAACTTGGAATAAAGAAAGTTTATAGCGAACAAACCCCTGCACAGAAGTTAGAGATTGTTGACCAACTATCACAGACTTCAAAGATTGCCATGGTGGGAGATGGCATTAACGATGCGCCTGCATTGGCAAAAGCACAGGTTGGCATTTCGCTGAGCAACGCTACCCAGGTGGCAGTGCAAAGTGCAGGTATTATTCTGTTGGGCAGTTCGGGAATGAAACAATTGCATGAGGCATTATTGATTAGTCAGCATACCTTGAAGACGATTAAGCAAAATCTCTTCTGGGCTTTCTTTTACAATGTAATAGCTATTCCTATAGCTGCATTCGGATTTCTTAATCCTATGGTGGGTGCGTTGTCGATGGCTTTTTCGGATGTTATTGTGATTGGGAATTCGATTAGGTTGAAGACGAAGAAACTGGATTGATTCACCGCAAAGGCTCTAAGACGCCAAGTCTATTATATTTGTTGTTTATATTATCCCTTTGCGCCTTAGCGCCTTAGCGGTAAGAATTTATATGACTAAGCTAAAGCCTTACTATTTCTTTCTTTTCTTCATTCTTTCTTTTGTTGCGTTCTGCTTTGTTGTTCCCGATTCGGGATATGATAAATACTTCTGGATTAGCTGGTCGAAAGACATTGCTGAAAATGGATTAGGGAACATCTACTCCAATCCGGAAGTGAATAATTTTCCGTTGGTGCTTTATCTGTTGAAAGCGTATACACTTTTCTTTTCTGCTGACACGATTGATGTTTTCAGCATCAATTATCTGAAGTGTTTTGTAATCATTTTTGATTTTGCAACGCTGGCGGTTGTTATTTCATTGTTGAAGAAAAATAGCTTCAATCTTTTGTTGTGTCTTGTCTTCTTGCTCAATCCTGCCTTTTGGTATAACACGGTTATTTGGGGACAGGTAGATAGTATTCACACGTTTTTCGTTTTTGTTTCGGTGTTGTTCGCTTTTAATAAGAAGCCTTTGCTTGCTTTGGTTTTTATGTTGCTTGCACTGAATACAAAGGTGCAGGCGGTTGTATTTTTGCCGATGATTTTAATATTAGTTTTTAACACAGAGGGACAGAGAAAACAGAGTTACACAGAGGTTATTATTTCATTGGTTGTGGTAGCAGGCATTCAATTTGTAATCATTCTACCGTTTATTATTTCAGGAAACTTTCAGCAGACTATTTATTCACTTATTAACTCTTCGGTTGATTTTTATCCAACGCTTTCGCGCAATGCTTATAACTTTTGGCATCTTGTTTTTGCCGACCCGCTGAATACTTCTGACCAAATCACATTTCTTTTTCCTCTCAAACTATGGGGGATTATTCTCTTAGTCTTGTTTTACGGTGTTGTGCTTTCCCTTTTTATGAAATGCAAAAAAGTATTGGCTGAAATTTTCCTTGTTTTTGCTCTTATATCTTTAGGTTTCTTCTTCTTTAATACGCAGATGCACGAACGCTATGTTCATCCGGTAGTGCTGTTCGCAGGGTTGTATGCCATCTTTTCAAAACGCTATCTGATACTGATAATTTCATCACTTGCATATTTACTTAACCTTGAAGCAGTCATGCAAATGCTTTCTTATTTTGATGATGAGGTTTTGGGATTTATTATTCATTACAAAACATGGTTTATTTTCAATCCTGTTTTTATTTCTTTGCTCTTCTTATCTGCTATTGTTATTGGAATTATAGATTTGCGGAAGAATGAGTCGATAGTCAATAGACCATAGTCCACAGTTTACATTCATAGATTAATGTTCGATTTTATTAACAAGCATCTTACCAACATCCGCGCCCTGCAAACCTTTCAGGTTATGCGGTATGCTGTGTTGTTTGTTACGGGTATGTTGTTTGCGCAGGCTGGTTTGTCAACCGAACTGATTGGCTTGTACGAAAAGCTGCTCTTCTTTGCAAGTGTTCTCAGCTTCTTCTGGGTATCGGGGTTTATTCAGGCTTTGCTTGCATCGCATGGAAAAATTGAAGAGGGACAACGCTCTAAAAAACTCTTCAGTGTTTTTGTGGTTGTTATGCTTTGCAGCGTTCTCTCATTTTTTTTATTCAGAGTGGCTGCGGGCAGTTTTATTGAATCGGATAACAAAGCAATAAGCACGCTTGTCAACCTGTTTTCATTTTATCTCTTGCTGGCTAATCCTGCCTTTCTGGTTGAATACATTTATTTATTGTTTAACAAACCGAAGAGTATTCTCATTTACGGTGTTGTTTCTTTTTCCGTTCAGTTGCTGCTGGTAGCAGGACCTGTTTATTTCGGGCAGGGAGCCAGTCATGAATTTGATGTTTTTCATCTTTCAATCTGCGGTGTTGTAGCTTCAGCAGCTTTCCGTTTTGTTTGGTTGCTGGTTCTTCTTTTCAAAAATGCTGAGCTGAAAGTTAATCAAGAACACATTAAGTCCTTATTGATAATCGGCTCTCCGCTAATTGTAAGCGCTGTGCTCAGCGGTTCCATTGAATACATCAACGGTTTTATTGTGCAGCATTATTTTGATGATACAACGTTTGCAATATTCCGCAATGGTGCTAAAGAGTTGCCGCTTGCCATGCTGCTTGCCAACTCGTTCAGCAATGCCATGTTGCCTAAGTTTTCGGATGCACAACAGTTGAAACAATCATTAGCCGAAATAAAACAATCTGCTTTGCGGTTGATGCACTTTCTTTTTCCGGTTACCATTGTTCTGATGCTGCTGAGCAAAACGCTTTACCCTATTTTGTTTAATGCTTCGTTTGCAGCGAGTGCAGGTATCTTTAATATCTATCTTTTATTAGTGATAAGTAGAATGGTATTTCCGCAAACCATTTTAATTGGCTTGAAGAAAACAAATGCGGTGATGTTGATTTCATTTGCCGAAGCGCTGACAAACATAGTTTGCAGCATCATACTGATACAATTTGCAGGTGTTGAAGGAGTTGCCTGGGGCGTGTTTATTGCCTTTACACTGGAAAAGATATTGCTTATCTTTTACCTTAAATTCAAGCTCAATATTTCCATTCAACACTATACTTCTGTGGGCTGGCTCTTGATTTACTCCGCAACCACAATTGCAGCCTATATTCTCGCAAGTGGAGTCATTTAAAAAAATAGTGTTGCATAATTTAGATTTTAACATATTTTTGCAATTCTTAACAAATACTTAATCCTAATTTATACTGAAAATCAAATGAAAAAACTTGTACTCTTTTCAATGCTGATGGGTGGTGTTTTAGCAGCTGATGCACAAAACGCACCTTCTGTTATTCCGCAGCATTTGAAAAACAAAGCTGTTTCGGTTCCAACACGCAACTATGACGGAACTGAAGTAATCGGAAAACTGCTTCGCCAGCCTAATGCCTACACTGCTCCAAGCACGTTGGGTCTTGACCCTAACGAGGCCATTATCGGTCAAACCACTTTCGATTTGCAAACAAACGCATCGGTGCAAAATCGTATTTACAAAAGCCCTAACGGTGGTATTTCTGCTGTTTGGACTTACAGCGAGAGCAATGACCTTGCTGCTGCCGACCGCGGTACCGGATATAACTATAACAATGGCGGAGGCTGGGGAGCACAGCCAACGGGACGCTTAGAGTCTAAGAGAACAGGCTGGCCTTCTATTACCACACTTGCCAACGGAAAAGAATATACCATTGCACATAACACAGCTGATGAAGATTTGCAACTGACCTACCGTTCTTCAATAGGAACAGGTGCATGGACCGAAGATATTACTCAACTGCCAAGCCCAATTCCTACAGGTAACTGGTGGCCACGTATGACCAATGGTGGTGCTGATGGCAATTCATTGCACGTGCTTTCTGTTACTTATCCTGTTGCCAACGGTGGAACGCTTTACAACGGACAAGACGGAGCGCCTTGCTACAGCCGCTCAACTGATGGTGGAGCTACTTGGGATATTGTTAATGAGGTTCCTGCCGAACTGAGTTCAAATTTTTACCCAAGCTTTACAGGTGATAACTATTCATGGGCTGAATCGCAAGGCGATACCATTGCTTTTGTTATCGGTGACAACTTTGAAGATGTTATACTTATGAAATCTACTGACAACGGTGACACCTGGACCAAAACAACTGTTTTTGATTTTCCTTATGACATGTTTGACGAAGCTACTACTGAGGTATTGGATACTCCTGTAACCAGTGACGGTTCTTATGCCATTATGCTGGATGATAACGGTGAGGCTCATATTTTCTGGGGAGCAATGCGTGTATTGAATGATGTATTGGGCGATGACCAGACTTCCTACTTCCCTTTCAGTGATGGTCTTTGCTACTGGAACGAAAGCATGGGCGCAGGAACACCTGCCGACACAATTGCATTCACGGTTGATGCTGATAACAGCGGAACTCTTGACTTTATTGAAGCAGGCTTGTATTATGTTTCTGTTACCAGTATGCCAAGCGTTTCATTAAGTGATAACGGTGATATTTATGTTACCTACGCAGGTTTGCATGATAACCTGAACAACGGAAGCCAGAACTACCGTCACATCTATGCTATTAAATCTACTGATGGTGGCGACACATGGTCATTGCCTAATGATGTAACTCCTTTCGAAGATTTTGCTGAGAACGTATTTGCATCTCTTGCGCCAACCAATGACGGCACTTGTATTCCTATGGTTTATCAGCGCGACTTTGAACCGGGACTTGCTGCCCGAGGCGATGAAGATGCATTTGATGTGAACGAAATCGTTTACCTGTGTGTTCCTGCTACGCTTGATGTTGCAGTTGAAGAACAACACAACATCATTGATGAGTTTTCGGTTTATCCTAACCCAACAGGAACCAGCACTAAAGTTTCTTTTACTGTAAACACAGCAGGAAACGTAGTGGTTAACGTTTACGATGTTAGAGGTCAGATGATTTCTTCTTACAGCAATAAAGTACCTGCGGGAAGAAGCTCATTGGATATCAACGTTGAGAACTTTGCTTCAGGTGTTTATTTCATCAACGCACAGATTGGTGCTGATGTTAAGGCACAGAAGTTGATGGTTAAATAGAAGAAAGTCCACTGTCTATAGTAAGAAAGTCCCGCCTTTTGGCGGGACTTTCTTTTTTTTAAGATGAGCGTTTTGCCTTTGCCCAAAAGAGAAATCTTAGGTTGGTAGTAGCAATGAAAATTCCCCAGCGTCAATCTCCTTATTCAGATTAAGCTTGGGATTTCCCCAACATCAATCCCATCGTTCGACAAATGGTTGGGGTTTCCCCAACGTAAATCCGAACGTTCCTCAAGTCATTGGGATTTTCCCCAACACAAATCCCATCGTTCCGAAAATGGTTGGGGTTTCCCCAACGTTAATCAGAACGTTCCCCAACTCGTTGGGGTTTCCCCAACGTTAATCCCATCGTTCGGCAAATGGTTGGGGTTTTGCCAATGATAATCGGAACAAGGAGATTTGGCTTGGGGATTTGCCAACGGAAATCGGAACGTTCAGGAAATAGTTGGGGTTTCCCCAACGTTAATCGGAACGCTCCCCAACTCGCTGGGGATTCCCCAGCGTTAATCCCATCATCGGGCAACTGATTGTAGATTTGACAAGGGTATAAGAGCGGTAATTACCTCACCACCTCATACACCGCCTCCTGTATCTTGGTGCGGATATTCATATCAATGAGTTTCTTGTTCTCTGCATCGGGATACACGCGGTTGGAGAGGAAGATATAAACAACCTCCTTGTCGGGGTCGCTCCAGGCATAGGTACCCGTAAAGCCCGTATGACCAAAGCTCATGTACGAAACGCAATCACAGGTTGGTCCTGATTTACCGTTCTGTTCGGGCTTATCAAAACCCAAACCGCGTCTGTTGCCGTTGGCACAAAACTGACATTTGGTAAATTCTTTCAAGGTTGCTTCGCTGATGTAACGTTCGCCTCCGTATTCTCCGATTTGTAGATACATCTGCATAAGTTTTGCAAGGTCGTTGGCATTGGAAAACAGTCCGGCATGGCCGCCAACTCCACCCATCATTGCAGCACCCGGGTCGTGAACATCGCCCTGCACCAATTGCTTGCGGAAAGCCATGTCGTATTCCGTTGGCACTAATCTGTCCAGCGCAAAGTAATCACGCGGATGATACGTGGTGGTGCTCATGCCCAGCTTTCGGTAGAAGTTGTTTTTTACATAAACATCTAAAGGTTGTGAAGTATATTTTTCAGCTACTTTCTTCAGGTAATAATAGCCAAGGTCACTGTAAACATATTCCTTCTTGCCCAGTTCCGATTCATTGATAGCCGTGTAGATCATCTCGGGATAAAGTTTACGGATATAGAGTTTCTCGGCAACGCGGTAAGCAAACGTTTCGTTCTGCGTGGTGCTGTAAATAAAATCATCCAGTTTTCCTTCCTTCAATGTGTTCTGATAAAAAGGTATCCATGCTTTCAATCCGCTCTGGTGGGCAAGCATGTCGCGCAGCACAATATCTTTTTTGTTGGTAGGCAACAGCTCGGGCAAATACGCAGATAGTTTGCTGCTTATATCAATCTCTTTCTTGTCCGTCAGTTGCATGATAACGGGCAGCGTAGCCGCAATCTTGGTTACTGAAGCAAGGTCGTAAATACTGTTGTTGCTTACCGGAAGCGTGTTACTCTCATAGGTATGTCCGCCAAAATTCTTTCTGTAAATAACCTTGCCCTTTTGCGCTACTAAAATCTGGCAACCCGGGAAAGCGTGTTTTGAAATACCATCTAAAGCAATTGAATCAACCTTGTGAAAATCGTTTGTGTTGTAGCCCATCATTTCGGGAATGGTATAACACATTCGGATAGATTGAGTGGTCAGTCCATTGTTCATCGTGAACACGGTGTTAACATTAACGGGTAGTTTTCCTTTTGCACCAATGCCTCCGAAAATCAGTTGAGCAGTGTAGTCAAGTGTATAGGCATTTTCTTCATAGGCCATAATGAGCGCATCAGTCAGCTCAGCACCCGGCAAGCGGTTCAGCGTGTATGCATTGCCAAAAACACTAAGCACTACTTTGCGACTGCCATCATTCAAAGCGTTAATCATCTTCACCGCATGAGGCGACACACCGAAGTTCTTTGTCGGCTGTGAGTTGGTGTTCTGGACATTCACCAGCACCACATTAAAACCCGACAACAAAGCTTTAGTCTTGATGTATAAAGTGCTGTCGGCATCAGGCTTTATGTTGAAACACTTTACGGAAGCATAATCATTAGCGCGACTGAAAAATATGTTCTGCGAAGTATCACCAATGCTCACACACGCGATGTTCAGCTTGTCAAGATTTTTTAACGGAAGCACATTGTTTTTATTGCTGAGCAACGTAAGTGCAGCCGGAAATGCTTTGCGGTTTATCACCTCTGATTGTACGTTATTCAAATCTTCATACAGGTTGTTAAGTGCAATCGGTTTGTAGTTATCCAAGCCTGCCCATGCTTTGGTGCGCAATACTTTTTTGCACCTGCGGTCAATCTCTTCCTGTGTTATTTTTCCTTCAACGATTGCCTGTTTTATTTTTTCAATTGCCACGGGAACATTCTCTGCAAACAACAACACATCATTACCTGCAAGTAAAGCACGTAGTGAAACATCACCGGGTTCATAGAACTTCGCCACGCCTTGCATATTCAGTGCATCGGTAAATATCAATCCCTGAAAACCAAGTGTATCCTGCAAAAGATCTTTCACCACTTTAGATGAGAGTGTGGAAGCCTGATTGGTGGTAGTGTCGTAAGCCGGAATATACAGGTGTGCCACCATCATGCTTCCCACACCGTTTCTGATCATCTCGCGAAACGGGTACAACTCCAGCGTATCCATGCGCTCTGCTGATTGATTGATAATGGGCAGCGTTTTATGTGAATCAGAATCCGTATCACCATGCCCGGGAAAATGTTTGGCGCAGGCAAGAATTCCATTGTCCTGCATACCGTTCATGTATTGCACGCCCATCTCTGCAACACGTTGTTTATTCTCACCAAAAGAGCGGCTGCCGATAACAGGATTAAGCGGATTGTTATTCACATCCACACTGGGCGCAAAATTTACGTGCATACCCAAACGCTTGAAATGACGGGCTATTTCAGCGCCCATCTTATAAACCAGTGTATCATTTCCGGCAGCACCCAACGTCATCTGCCGCGGAAATTTAAAGGTACTGTCAAGACGCATCGCTAAGCCCCACTCACAATCCATTGCAATCAGCAGCGGTGTTTTAGCATACGACTGAAGCAAGTTGGTCATGTTTGCCTGCCTCACCGGTCCGCCCTGAAAAAAGATAAGCCCGCCAATATTGTAATTGCAAACGAGGGAATCGAGTTCTTTCAGATGATTGCTGTCACGATTAGAGTATGCCGCAACCATAAAGAGTTGTCCCAATCTTTCATCAGGTGTAAGCGAATTGAAAACAGAATCAACCCATGCATCATTGTTGCCGTTAAGGAAAGGAGGCAGCTTTTGCTCGGGTAGTTTGTTTGGAGCAAAACTTCCCAGCAACGGGAACACTAATAAAATTAAAAGCAGCCCCCTCCGGCTCCCCCAAAGGGGGGGAGAAAGAAACAACTTAATTTTTAAGAAAGAATTTTTCATCGTATGTATGAACCCTCTCCTTTGGAGAGGGCAGGGTGAGGCTTTTATTTAATAACGCTAAAAGTAACGTGAATAGTATGAGGCATTTTTCGTGCCACCGATGAATTTTAAACAAACGGCTTTTAATTTCTTTGAGTATGTTTGCGATTAAGAATTACTCTATGAAACCTTTACCAATTCACCGCAGACAACTTCTTAAAAATCTTGCTCTTGCTTTACCTGCAGGAATGCTCATGCCATCATTGCTCGCTTCTTGCAAAAAAGATGAAATTGAATTTTCAGGCAAAGCAATAGTTATCGGAGCAGGCGCTGCAGGAATGTATGCGGCTTACCTTTTGAACGATTATGATGTTGATGTTACGGTTCTTGAAGCAGCTCCCGTTTATGGAGGAAGAATAAGGCCTTTACAAGGTTTCAGTGATTTTACTATTGAGCTGGGCGCTGAAGAAGTTCATGGCGAAAAATCGTTATGGTACGATATTATTACATCGCTTAATAAAGAATTTGTAAATGCTGATGACGAGAGTTTTTATTTTATAGATAACCTCCTTAAAAGCGAAACACAACTTGCCAATGACGCTGACCTGAATGCCCTTTATGATTTAATAGATAACATCGAAAATTATTTGGGAGCAGATAAAACTATGGATCAATATCTTTCTGATAACAACATAGCACAGCGCGTAAGTCATATAGGCAATGCATTACTAGGCAATGAATACGGAACTTCAAATACAAGACTTGGCGCGGCAGGTGTAGCTGCCTCAGGTCGAAAATGGGATGCAGGGGATCAGAACTTTATGTTAAAAAACTCTCACTACCTGTCAGTGCTTGAAGAAAAATTTGCTGCCATACTGCCTGAAATTCAATTGAACACACAGATAAAAAAGATTGATTACTCAGGCAGTCAGGTAGTATTGACCGATCAGAACGGAAACACTTATGCAGCTGATAAAGTAATTATAACAGTACCGCTTGCCATCTTACAAAGTGGAGATATAGAATTTATCCCCTCGCTATCTGCATCAAAACAATCAGCTATTAGCGCTATTGGAATGAATACGGGCATGAAGATTATTTTAAAATTCAGTACCACTTTTTGGGTTGCCAATCTCGGATCGGTTTATGGCAGCGGGTATGTTCCTGAGTTCTGGTCAACAGGGCTTGGAAGAAGTGCAGAAAACAACACTCTTACAGCTTTTGTGATGGGTGAAAAAGCCGAATACCTTAGCAGCCTTGGTGCTGGAGCTATTGATGTTGTTGTTGCCGAACTCGACCAGATGTATGGAGCAGGTGTAGCTTCGGGCTCGCTTATTGCCAGTTACATCATGGATTGGAGCAAAGAACCTTTTATTAAAGGTGCATATTCTTATCAGAAAGTTGGAACAGGCGACAGTAGGTCAACACTTGCACAGAGTATAGATGATAAAATATTTTTTGCGGGAGAAGCCACCAATATAGAAGGTCACGAAGCCACAGTGCATGGCGCAATACAAACTGCTGATACAGCAGTTGAAGAATTAGTTTCAAAAGAATAAAAGACATGAAAAACACAATACAGACCCTTATTATATTATTGCTTTCTGCAAATCTTTTTGCACAAAACAAAACAGCTGACAATCTGAACAGACTTGGTATCACGCACTTTGATTCACTGAATTATGTGGCCGCTATCAACTGCTTCACCAAAGCTATTTCACTCGACAGCGCTAACCATGAGTATTACAGCAACCGGGCTATGGCTTACTTCAGTATGAAACAATATCCGCAAGCGCTCACTGATATTGACAAAGCACTCAATATGAAAAGAGATTTTCCCGGAGCCTATTACCTGCGCGGAAACATCAAAAACAAATCAGGCGACCCGGAAGGAGCGCATAAAGATTTTACCAAAGAAATCATCTTCAATCCCGGTTGCTTCAAGTGTTATTATAACATCGGCAATATTTACATGGAGAAAAAAGATTACACCTTAGCCCTTGAAATGTTTGCGAAATCAGTAGCCATTGAACCAACTTTCAGTGAAGCTTATAACAACAGCGGAATAATTCACTACAAAATGAAAGACAAAACAAAAGCCTGCGAAGACTGGAAGAAAGCCTTTGAACTGGGCAATAAAGAAGCAGGAAAAGACTTAGCGAGATTTTGTAATTAATAAACATGCAGGAAAAACTAAAAGCATTTGAACGTTTGCTCAACATCATGGATGAACTCCGTGAAAAATGTCCGTGGGACAAGAAGCAAACCATTGAAAGCCTTCGCCACCTTACTATTGAAGAAACTTACGAGCTGGCCGATGCCATCCTTGACAAGGACATGAAGGAGATAAAAAAAGAATTGGGCGACATACTATTGCACATTGTTTTTTATGCCCGCATCGCGTCTGAAAGCAAAGATGGTTCGACTACGCTCACCACAGGCTTTGACATTGCCGATGTGATTAATTCGCTCTGCGAAAAGCTAATCAGCCGCCACCCTCATATATATGGTGATGTGAAAGTAACAGATGAACAACAAGTAAAAGAGAACTGGGAAAAACTGAAACTGAAAGAAGGAAACAAATCAGTGCTGGGTGGTGTGCCTAAATCATTACCTGCATTAATTAAAGCAACACGTATACAGGACAAAGCAAAAGCTGTTGGGTTTGACTGGGAAAACAAAAATCAGGTATGGGAAAAAGTGCAGGAAGAATTGGGTGAACTGCGTGCTGAAATAGAAACCGATAAAGCAGACAAAGAAAAAATTGAACAGGAGTTTGGTGATGTACTGTTCTCGCTCATTAACTATGCACGCTTTATAGATGTTGACCCCGAAAGTGCATTGGAAAAGACCAATAAGAAATTCATCAAGCGCTTTCAGTATCTCGAAGATGAAACACGAAAGCAAGGAAGAGCACTGGAAGATATGACGCTGGAAGAAATGGATGTGTATTGGAATAAAGCCAAAGAACTCTAATAATTTCTCAGTGAACTTCCGTGCAACCTCTGTGCAACTCTGTGTAAAGATTTTATTCCTTACCATAATCTCTACATCCTCTTTTGCACAAGACACAACACAAACTAAACAACTCCGTCCGCTAACACGCTCAGGTTTTGATAAACAGTATTTCGGTTCTTACTTTAAAGACACACGCGATATACTTATCGCTCCCGCAAAATGGAAAGCCTCGCACTGGATAAGCCTTGCTGCTATAGGTGCAACAACAGGCGTTTTATTTGTCTATGATGATGAGATAAAAAGACTTTCTCAAAAACTAAGAACACCGTTAACCAATGATATTTCTCGTTACGGTCTTGAACCCTGGGGTAAAGGAACGTACTCTCTTCCTCTCATGGCAGGTTTTTATCTGCATGGATTAATCTGGAATAACGACAGAAGCAAACGTGTTGCATTACTTGGTGTAAAAGCATTTGTGCTTACGGGTGCATTCACACAAGTGATGAAGTTTGCTTTTCAGCGGCACAGGCCTGATGCAACAGACAACCCTTATGTCTTCGACAGCTTTGGCGGAAACTGGAAGAACGAATCATTTTTCTCGGGACATACTTCTATCTTCTTTTCCATAGCAACTATTATTGCCTGTGAATACAAGGACAAGAGACTAATTCCGCCCTTGGTTTACACTATTGCAGGTATTGCATCACTCTCGCGCATTCACGACAACAGGCATTGGGCATCTGATGTCTTTATAGGAGCCGTTGTTGGTTATGGCATCGGAAAATTGATTTACAGCCATAACAACTGGGGGGTACAAATAAGCCCCGTAGTATCTCGCAATACTACAGGGCTTAATGTTGTTATTCCGCTAAACTGATTATTCTATTGTGGCAGTAGTTCCACTGTCAATATCAAAAACAAGGGTGATAGTATTTTTGCTTTTTAATGTCAGTTCATTTTCATAGATACAATCAATACTATAGGTATTCTCAATGGTATGCTCTTCCCATTTCCCTTCATAAGAAGCATAATTCATAATTTTCACATTATGTTTCCCCTTTTTAACTTTAAGTGTAATAGAATTTGCTTGGCTTTCTTTTGTTACTGATGAAGTTCCAACTTCTTTCCCGTCAATAAATACAGTGCATTTGGTATCATGGTCATAGCCTTCAACAATATTAAGAAATGACCATTTAACTGTGAGTTTAGGTTTTGCAGAAACCAAAGAGGTTGTGAAAGTGGCAGCAAGTATGAGTAAAAGTGTTTTTATTTTCATGTTTTTTAGATTTTGTTTGAACAAAGAAAAGCTAAATGTGCTGAACTGACAAATTTTTGCATCTTTGAAACGTGAGTAAATTGCTAATCAAGAATATAAAAAACTTAGTGCAGGCGGAAGGAAATCCGCGACTGAAAGTTGCTGGCACTGACATGAAAATACTTCCCTCTATCGGAGATGCCTGGCTTGCCATAGAAGAAGACAAGATTGTTGATTTCGGGAAGATGAATGACTTTCCGGGAATTACCGATTGGAGTGGTTTACAGATAATTGATGCAACAGATAAGCTCGTGTTTCCCTGTTGGTGTGATTCGCATACACACATTGTTTTTGCTGCCAGCCGTGAGCAAGAGTTTGTGGACAGGATAAACGGCCTTACTTATCAGCAGATTGCACAACGCGGTGGCGGAATCCTGAACTCTGCAAAGAAACTACGCGAAGCAAGTGAAGATGAATTGGTGCAAAGCGCTTTGAAACGATTGAACGAAGTAATGATGCAGGGAACAGGCGCCATTGAAATCAAAAGCGGCTACGGACTTTCGCTTGAAGCAGAACTGAAAATGCTGCGCGTGATAAAGAAACTGAAAACGCTTTCACCGCTTACAATCAAAGCTACGTTCCTTGGCGCACATGCAGTTCCCGCTGAATACAAAGACAGAAAAGAAGATTACATTTCTTTAATCATAAATGAAATGCTGCCGCAGATTGCCACAGAAAAACTAGCAGACTACTGCGATATCTTTTGCGAGAACGGATACTTCACAGCAGAAGAAACAATCAAAATTCTCACCGCTGCTAAAGGATATGGATTAGTTCCTAAAGTTCATGCAGAACAATTAAGTAATTCGGGCGGTGTAAAAGCAGGAGTAGAAGTTGGTGCTATCAGTGTTGACCATTTGGAATATGTAAATGATGAAGATATAGCTGCATTAATGAATGCTCAAACCATGCCGACTATTTTGCCGGGCGCACAATTCTTTTTGCAGGAACCTTTCCCTCCTGCACGCAAAATGATGGATGCAGGATTGCCTGTTGCGATTGCCAGTGATTACAACCCCGGCAGCTCACCAAGCGGCAACATGAATTTCATGATTTCTCTCGCTTGCATTCAGTATAAAATGACACCCGAAGAAGCGATTAATGCAGCAACAATTAATTCTGCTTACGCAATGGGGTTAAGTCAAACGCATGGCAGTATTGCTGTAGGCAAACAAGCGAATATATTTATTACGAAAGAGATTTCTTCGTATTCGTTTTTGCCTTATTCATTCGCAAATATCCCAATAGAAACAGTAATTATTGCAGGTAAGGTGATGTAATTTCTTCCCGGAAGCTAAACGTTATTCCTGAAAATAATCACCACTTGCGTTTCCAGAATAAATTACTGACCCCGGAACTATAATAGTCGGAGAGGGCATGGTAACGTAAATTCCATAAGCAGCACTGTTGCTTACCGTTGCATTATCTATAGTAAAGCTTCCTGCACTCCATGCTCCCGCTCTAATGTTACCAACCTGAGAAGTATTGCCTGTAAAAGAAGAAGATCCTCCGTAACTTATATCAGCATAAGAAATCTGGTTGTTGCTGCTTAAGCTTTGAAAAGCAATTCCTTTCCATGCACCCGGAGCTGCAGTTTCGCCTGTCAATGTAATACGTTCAGTAGAAGTACCGATAATTTTGAGCCATGAACCGGTAGCATAATCACCGCTGCAAATTCCTGCATCGGCTGCAAACTCAATTGTAGTGCCGGGTTCAATTGTAAGATTGCCATCACTGCTATAGTAACCTGCAGATAAAATATCCTGAACCAAATACGGAACATTCAACTTTTGCCATGTGTGATTACCAACTAACCTTCCGCCTCTCATCAACACCTTATTATGTACGTTTCCTGTAAAGGTGGAGCCTGTTCCATCCATTACATTTCCCAATGTACCGATCGCTGAAATAGGATAATTCTGGTTGTTTTCAAAAACATTTGAACTGAAAACACTGATCGGATTTAACTCATCTGAATCAAACCCATCTACAAGTATCCCATCCTTGCCGCTTTTAGAAATCGTAGAATTGGTGATCTTCACTTTAGCATCAAGTGCTACCCTAATATTAGCAACTTTTGTGGTATTGCCGTCAAAACTTCCGCTGCCTGCATTTAAAATCTGGCAATAGTTCAACTCATTGAGCACATCATTGCTTTTGAAATAAAGCCCTTTCCACACGCCCGGTATATCGCTATCGCTTTTAAGTATGATTGGTTTTTCACTTGTACCCGAAGCAACTAATGTTCCTGAATTTCCAATAGTGATACCTGAACCTGAAGCAAAAAGTATAACTACTCCAGGCGCAATTGTAAGTTTTCCGTTTACTGTTATTTCACAGTCCAGAATATAATCTGCAACTTCATCACCACGGTCTGCCCAAACGGTTTCATTATCAATGTCGCTACAGGTGAGGGTAAGGGTAGTTGGATCCGGCTCGGGATTGCAAGAAGTAACTAATACAGACGTTGCTATAAACACCAGTGCGACTGCTATGAATGTCGGATTTGAAAAAAATATCTTTTTCATGATTTATTTTGTAATTTATTAAATATCATTGCAAATGTATTTTTTCTAAATCAATTCACAAAAATTATTTGGATGATTAATAAAGAAATTCAATGAATCAACTAATCGAATGTGTACCCAATTTTTCCGAAGGAAATGACTTGTCAATCATAAAACAAATCACGGATGAAATTGAAAAAACAGAAGGTGTAAAACTTCTGAACGTAGATCCTGGAAAAGCAACCAACAGAACCGTTGTAACATTTGTCGGAACTCCGGAAGCTTGTGTGGAAGCGGCTTTCAGTGCTATCAGAAAGGCAGGTGAATTGATTGATATGAGCAAACATAAAGGCGAGCATCCCCGCATGGGAGCTACCGATGTTTGTCCATTTATTCCTATTTCAGGAATTACAATGGAAGAAACTGCAAAGTATGCTCAACAACTGGCAAAGCGAGTTGGTGAAGAATTAAATATTCCTGTTTACCTGTATGAAAGCGCACAGAAAAACACTGCGCGTAATAACCTTTCTGTTATTCGTGCAGGTGAGTATGAAGGCTTTTTTAAGAAGATAAAGCTTGCCGAATGGAAACCAGATTTTGGTCCTGCTGAATTTGATGCAAAGCGTGGTGCAACCGTAATTGGAGCAAGAGATTTTCTTGTTGCCTACAATGTAAACCTGAACACCACTTCAACACGCAGAGCAAATGCTGTTGCCTTTGATGTACGCGAAGCAGGTCGCACAAAAAAAGACGAGAAAGGCAAAATTGTAAAAGATGCAAACGAAAATCCTGTTACCATTCCCGGAACATTGAAAAGTGTTAAAGCTATCGGTT
The DNA here is from genome assembly GCA_947479755.1 of Bacteroidota bacterium. Lineage (GTDB taxonomy): Bacteria > Bacteroidota > Bacteroidia > SXHM01 > SXHM01 > SXHM01. Next base: position 3,582 of record CANKAM010000020.1, on the reverse strand, counting down.
GGTATATTGAAGAATATGGTGTTGCACAGATATCTATTAACCTGACCAATATCAACGTAACGCCCGTGCACATTGCGTTTGATGAAGTCAGCAAAAAAGCAACAGAGCGTGGTATGCGTGCAACAGGCTCTGAGTTGGTTGGATTAATTCCACTGAATTCTTTATTAGATGCAGGAAAATATTTTTTGAAAAAACAGAAACGCAGCACCGGTGTATCAGAAAAAGAACTGATAAAGATTGCCGTAAAATCATTAGGTTTGGATGAACTTGCACCCTTCAAATCAGAGGAACGTGTGATTGAATACTTACTGAAAGACCCTTCAAAAGCAAAACTCATCAGAATGAACCTTGCGGACTTTGCAGATGAAACAGCAAGTGAAAGTCCTGCACCGGGTGGTGGCAGCATCGCTGCCTATATTGGTGCATTAGGTATATCCTTAGGAACAATGGTTGCCAATCTCTCCTCACATAAACAAGGATGGGATGAGCGTTGGAAAGAGTTTTCGGATTGGGCTGAGAAAGGACAAAAGATAAAAGATGAGCTTATCAAATTAGTGGACGAAGACACTAACGCCTTCAATAAAATTATGGCAGCGTTTGGTTTACCAAAAGCAACAGATGAAGAAAAGAAAGCGCGAACACAAGCAATTCAGGATGCAACAAAATATGCAACGGAGGTTCCATTCAAAGTAATGCAACTCTCCTTTTCTTCACTTGAAATTATTAAGGCAATGGCAGAAACTGGCAATCCTAATTCAGTTTCGGATGCGGGAGTTGGTGCATTGTGCGCTCGCTCAGCAGTGATGGGTGCTTTCCTCAATGTGAAAATAAATGCTTCCGGTTTAGAGGATAAAGACTTTGTAAAAGATATTCTTGCAAAGGGTCAAGAGATAGAGAACAAAACTCAATCACAGGAAGCAGAAATTTTAAAGATTGTAAACAATAAAATATCTGCTTAAAGTTCTTCCTGCCAGACAAAATAGTTTGCTGGGGATTTCGGTAACTCTGTTTTGTTTTTGAAAATTCCGAACACCGCAGAACCACTTCCACTCATAGAAGCATAAGTTGCTCCTGCTTTATAAAGTTCATCCTTTATACTTGATATTTCAGGAAACTTTTCCATTACTGGCTTTTCAAAATCATTCACAATTTTTGTGCTCCATTCTTCAACCGGCAACTGAATTAATTCCTTTAATGAAGTTTCAGATTTTGAAAGCTTAACCATTGAATAGGCCAATGGTGTAGAAACATGAATTCCGGGATGAACAAGTACTAAGTGATAACCTTTTAAATCCACTTCCAGAAAATCCAATTTATCACCGCGTTCAAAAGCAAAAGCAGGCTTGTTGGCAATAAAGAACGGACAATCACTTCCGAGTTGACGGGCATAATGGTGTTTCTCACCCCATGCAAGATGGAGTTCAAAAAGTTCATTCAACAGATTGATAAAAAAAGCTGCATCAGCAGAACCACCTCCTAATCCTGCACCGATAGGTATTATCTTATGCAAGTGAATTTTAATCGCAGGCATAGGATAATCTTTACTGATAAGATGGTAGGCTTTAACACAAAGATTGTCATCTGCGTTTCCGGGAATTTCAATTCCTGAAGAAGTGAATCTCGCTTTTCCTGCTTCTGAATTTTCATCAATAACAGCTTCTAACACATCACATAATTTCACCGGATAAAAGATGCTTTCAATATTATGAAAGCCATCACCGCGCTTTTCAACGATGTTGAGACCTATATTTATTTTGGCGTTGGGGAAACAGAGCATATTTTCTGCTCAAATGTATTGAAATCCTAAATCTGCTTCCAATCTTTCAAAATATGTAACTTGGCAGCCAATTCAAAAAAAACGAATACATGACTTTTTTAGATTTTGAAAAACCTATTCAGGAATTGTGGGAGCAGCTTGATAAAGCAAAGCAAACGCACGAAAAAGGAAAGGTAGATATGAGCACTACAATTGCGGACCTTGAAAACAAAATTCAGGAAACCCGCAAAGAGATTTACAGCAACCTTACACCCTGGCAAAAAGTACAGGTTTCGCGCCATCCTGAGAGACCCTATGTGTTGGCGTATATGAATGCTATGACCTATAATACTTTTCAGGAACTGCATGGCGACCGCAGCGTAAAAGATGATAAAGCTATGATTGGCGGCTTTGGCAGTATTGATGGAAAAACATTTATGCTGATTGGTCAGCAAAAAGGAATTAACACCAAGATGCGCCAATACCGCAATTTCGGAATGGCAAATCCTGAAGGTTATCGCAAGGCATTGCGCCTGATGAAACTGGCTGAAAAATTTAACAAACCAATTGTAACACTCATTGATACTCCGGGTGCACATCCCGGCTTAGAAGCAGAAGAACGCGGACAAGGCGAAGCGATTGCACGCAATCTTTTAGAAATGTCGCAACTTACCGTTCCTGTTATTTGCATTGTAATTGGCGAAGGTGCATCGGGCGGGGCTTTGGGAATTGGAATTGGAGATAAAGTATTAATGCTGGAACACACCTGGTACAGTGTTATTTCACCGGAATCATGTTCCTCAATTCTGTGGCGCAGCTGGGATTTTAAAGAGCAGGCTGCAACCGCATTAAAGCTCACTGCAGAAAATATGCTGGAACAAAAACTCATTGACGGAATTATAAAAGAACCAATTGGAGGCGCTCATGTTAATCAGGAAGAAAGCTTTCAGAATGTGAAGAAAGAAATTCTGAAACAGGTTGCTAAACTGGAAAAAATAGAAGCAGATAAACGCATTGAAGCACGCATTGAAAAGTTCAGCTCGATGGGTGTTTTTGTTGAGGGATAGTGACAGCAACTACTAAAAAAATATACTTCGCTTCCGACTTTCATCTTGGCGCACCCAATGAAGAAAGTAGTTTAAAGCGCGAGAAACTATTGGTAAAATGGCTGGAAGAAATCAAATCAGATGCTGCCGAAATTTATCTTGTTGGTGATTTATTTGATTTCTGGTTTGAATATGACACTGCAGTTCCGCGGGGCTTTACACGATTTCTTGGCAAACTTGCAGAACTAAGTGATGCCGGAATTCCCATTCATATTTTTACCGGCAATCATGATATGTGGATGTTTGGTTACCTTGAAAAAGAATTAAACATTTCGCTTCACCGCGAGCCAATTGTCCGTGAATATTCAGGAAAGAAATTCTTTATAGGGCATGGTGACGGACTTGGTCCGGGCGACCACGGATTTAAAGTGATTAAAAAAGTATTTGCCAATAAAATGAGCCAATGGATGTTTGCAAAACTGCATCCCGATTGGGGAATAAAGTTGGCGCAATTCTGGTCGGGCAAAAGCCGCGACAATAATGAAGATGAAAAATACTTAGGTGAAGATGGTGAGTGGCTAGTGCAATTTGCCAAAGAAAAACTCAAAACCGAACACTACAATTATTTTATTTTTGGTCACCGCCATTTGCCGCTCTATATGGATGTAGGAAATGATAGTTTTTATATCAATCTGGGTGACTGGATTTCACACAACACCTATGCGGTGTTTGATGGCGAAAAACTGGAATTAAAAAAATATGTGGGATAAATTTATCTCT
>CANKAM010000019.1 GCA_947479755.1 Bacteroidota bacterium | reverse complement strand
TGACAGACTAAAGAAATGGAAAACTTACCAATCTACATAAGCATAGTTTTTGCACTTACAACATTACTAACTGTCGGTATTTTTTATTCAGCTGCCAGCAACTCCAAAACAACACTACTGATTTTGCTGGTCTGGCTGGGTCTGCAAACTTTTATAGGGCTTTCGGGCTTTTACACCGTAACAGATACAATTCCGCCAAGGTTTTTGCTGTTAATTTTGCCGCCTTTACTGCTTATCATCATACTGTTTACTACTTTAAAAGGCAGGCAATACATTGATAGTTTAGACATAAAAACCTTAACACTTTTACATACCGTTAGAATTCCGGTTGAACTGGTTCTTTTCTGGTTATCTGTAAATAAGGCAGTACCTGAACTTATGACCTTTGAGGGAAGAAACCTTGACATCTTATCGGGCCTTACAGCACCGTTTATTTTTTACTTCGGTTTTATTAAAAAGAGTTTAAACAAAAAAGTAATTCTGTTCTGGAACTTCATCTGCACAGGCCTTTTGCTTAATATTGTTATCAATGCAATTCTATCCGCACCGTTTCCTTTTCAACAGTTTGCATTTGATCAGCCTAACATTGCTGTTCTGCATTTCCCTTTCAACTGGCTGCCTTCCTGTGTAGTTCCCCTGGTTTTATTTTCACATCTGGCTTCAATAAGGCAACTGCTAAATAACGGGAAATAGAACAGAACCCGCTCGTGCCGCTTATTCATTTGCCTACGCCAGCAGGAATTTACAATTAAGAATTAACTAACTTTGTTCAATGAAAAAACAACTGATACTATTACTGGTAACACTCTTTTCCGTTGCTGCATTGTATGCACAAACTACCAACGAAAAAATTCATTACACCGGTTATAATGAAGAGGTGAACTTTGATTATTACAGTAACTGGGAATTTGAGGATGGTTATAGCTGGATTACGATGAGGCCTGACGGAGCTAATAATTTTATAGAGATACATTGGGATGATCTAACCGTTACCGAAGCAGAAAAGATTGAAGAGCTGAAAGCAGATAACATAATCCTTACTCCTGCGGTGTTCAACAAAATGAACGCTTATAAGGCTTCTGCACGGTCGTACTTCATCTTTAAGAATAACAGGTGCTATAACCTTGTCTGGGGTGTAACAGGCACCACCTATGCCAAACAGATCGATGAAACAATAAGGTCCTTTAGCATTAAATAAGCATCACATAGAGCTTGTCATCATGGCATTCCTCTCCTTATTTCCTCGCTGGCGCGAGCGTCCCGCCCGTGCCGCCTATTCCTTTGCCTCGGGCACATAATACTAAGCAATCATTTCTGCTTTTAATTAATTGTACTCATTGCATAATTTTTTTTATTATTGTATTCGTGAGCCCTCCGGGGTTGGTGCAGTGCAGAATGGAGTACTTTTATCCCGATAGCTGTCGGGAGCTTGGCTCAGCCGGAAATGTGCAAACGCTGACTTTCGATATATACAAGCTCTGAAAATAATCCCGGAATTTATTAATCATATTTAAAGGTGATGTTAATCATATTATTATGATGTAGTATGTCTACCATTACATAATTAGTTAGATGACTGCCATCCACTACCAATTACTCACCATAAAATAAAATAAAGTAAAATGAAAAATCTATCCCTGTTCTATTATCTGTGCTTAGCCATTATTAGTTGTTTGGTAATGGCCTCATGCGACAATAAAAAAACTGAAATTAAAACAACAACCAAGCAACATATAGAAGCAGGAACTAAAACAATAGAAAATATGCAATCAGCATATAAAGGGGAGAAAACAGCTACAGCTAAATATGAAGCCTTTTCAAAGAAAGCTGAGGAAGAAGGCTTTCATAACATTGCATTATTATATAATGCAGTATCAGCTGCTGAAAACATTCACGCAACAAATCATAAAGCCGTGATAGAAGATGCAGGAGCAACCGTTCCGGTAATAACTCCTGAATACAAAGTAAAAACCACAAAAGAGAATTTGCATGACGATATAGATGGAGAAGCCAATGAAGCAAAAACAATGTATCCTGACTTTTTAAAAACAGCCGAAGCGGCCGACAATCAAATTGCTTTTTTAAGCCTTACTTATGCAATGAAAACAGAACAAAAACATAAATTCTTTTTTGAGCAGGCCTTAGGTGACATTAACAGCAATACGTTAAATAGTTTGCCATCCACATATTTTGTGTGTCCTGCTTGTGGTGATACATATGCCACTACCGCACCCAGGCATTGCGACTTTTCATTAACAGACAGAGAAAAATTTATAGTATTTCAATAATTCTAATGTGAGTTAAACACACATTCATTTTTATGAAACTTCCAATATTTATTAAGCAGGTATTACCATTTTTCTTTTTATATTCCATGATGATTTTTGTAACCATCGTCATTGATTACCTGCTTCATTATTTTCACCTGGTTTATATTGGCAGGTATCTGGGTTTAATTGGCACCTGTATTATTCTTATTTCGTTTGTTTACTCGTTAAGAAAACGAAAAATAATTCAATCCGGTTCACCAAAAGATTTTCTGATGATGCATGAATATATGGCATGGATAGGTTCAGTTTTACTTCTGGTACATGCAGGTGTGCATTTCAATGCCATATTACCCTGGCTTGCTATTCTGATGTTGTTAATTAATGTAGCAAGTGGTCTGGTCGGTAAATTTTTACTTAAAAATGCAAGTATAACATTGAGTGCAAACAGACAAGAATTAATATCATCGGGAATGAGCATTGAAGAGGCAGACAAGAAACTGTTTTTTGATACCATAACAGTTGATGCTATGAAAAAATGGAGAGTAATACACTTGCCCATTGCTTTTACACTTGGCATTTTGTCGCTTATGCATATCATCACTATTTTAATATTTAGCTAATGAAAAAGCTATATGTTTTGCTATCAATGGTACTGGTAATTATGCTCATAATACTATACCCGCATGCCATGATTAATCCGGGAGAATTAGCAGAGGGACATCAGAAATTAAATAGCGAATGCCTTGCTTGTCACAAACCTTTTGACGGTATTTCAAACGAAAAATGTATCTCGTGCCACAAACTATCTGACATTGGAAAAGATACCACAGGCAGGCAGATTAAAACGCTGTTCCATCAACAACTTTCCAGTCAGGAATGCAGCTCTTGCCATGCCGAGCATCAGGGATTATTTCCTGAACATCCTTTAAATGATTTTAAGCATGAGTTACTTTCAACATCTGTCATTAATAATTGCAACAGTTGCCATGCTACACCTGCCGACAATCTGCATACTCAAGTTTCTGCCAATTGCAACAGTTGTCATCAAACCCAAAACTGGAAAAATTCAGTTTCATTTAATCATGAAATGCTTTTGAACAAAAGCAACTGTGCTTCGTGCCATCAAAAGCCCAAAGACAATTTCCATGATTTAATTAATGAAAATTGCGACAAATGCCACAGCACAAATAAATGGGTGCCTTCTACTTTTGACCATTCTTCGTATTTTGAACTGGATAGAAATCATAATGCAACCTGTAATACGTGCCATGCAAATAATAATTACAACTCCTTTACTTGTTATGGTTGCCATGAACACTCTGAAAGAAGTATTTTAGCAGAGCATAACGAAGAAGGAATTTACAACATCAGTAACTGTGCATCGTGCCATAAAAGCGGAAACGAACACGACATAAAGAATAATAACAAAAGCCTGAATGAGAGCGACCGAAATAAGATTAAAGATTTTATTAAATCGAAAGACAAGAAAGATAAGGATGATGATTAGCGCTTCTATTACCTCAAACGTTGAGCGTAGTCTGTCACGTGCGTTAAGCGTAGCGTCCCGCTAAGCTTTCATTAACCGGCATCCTGCCGCATAGTTATTACACAAATAAATACAGCAATTAATAACAAAATTTATCCCCGCTGAACGGTACGTTCTTTTTTAGACATTAAATCAGGCCGCTCAGCAGCAGTATTTAAAAAAAAACGTTGCGAGGAAAATGATTTGTAAATTTGTAACACTATTTAAAAAAAAACAATATGAAACGGTATTTACTATTAGCAATTACATTATTTTTTTTCGGAAACAGCAACGCACAGTTGGTTTCGTATTCGCTGCAGGTTAGTTATACTGTTGCAGAGCTCGAAAACTATTTTTCATCTTCCGGTTTCACCCTTCCGATACCGCCACAATACGATATTGATGTTTACCAGGTTATTTACAAAACACCCTACAAGGATATAGATTCATTAGTAAATGTTTCGGGTATTGTGGTGTTTCCCAAAAACACTACGTGCCCGAGTGGCCTGGGGTGCTATGCCCACGGCAGTTTCAGCAGATGGGACCAGGTGCCCAGCTACAACGGGCCTGAGCGCCCCATCGGGTTTTTCTTTGCCGGTGTTGGTGGTGTGGTTACTGCCATGCCCGATGAACTGGGGTTGGGGGACTGCGACACCAGCGTTGTTATTCATACGTACATCAATAAGTTTCACTCCGGTTATGCATCCATCAACATTATGCGGGCTGCACGCCAGTTAGCCGATACACTTAACATTCCGCTCAGTGGCGAAGTGGCCCTTACCGGCTACTCACAGGGTGGCTACACCACTATGGCTACTGCAAAACTGATTCAGGAAGAATATTCCAGCGAGTTCAATGTGGTGGCACTGGCACCCATGAGCGGCCCCTACGACCTGAATGTAACCATGGTGGATTTAATGCTCTCCAATGAGCCCTATGCCACGCCCGGTTATTTGCCCTTTCTGCTTTTGGGCTACCATTCGGTATATCCTTCCTTGAGTCAATTGTATCCTACTCCTTCTGATGTATTCAAGTACCCTTATGACAGCATTATACCCCCGATGCTGTATAGCAGAGACTATACGCTGGATGATGTGGCGCAGTTTTGCACCCAGGTGCCTCGTCAAATGATTAAAGACAATGTGATTGCCGAATTTGAGAGCGACCTCAATCATCCGCTGCGACAGATATTGGCCGAAAACGACCTACTGGGTTGGTCACCGCAGAAGCCCGTTAAAATTGCTTATTGCACGCTGGATGAACAAGTGCCTTATCTGAATGCCATACACGCAGACTCGGCATGGCGGGCCAATAACGCCCCTGATATTCAGATTGAGAACTTTGGAGAAACGAACCATGCCGGTTGTGTGCAGCCCGCACTGACTTCCTCTGCATTTTATATGCTCGGCAAATTTTCATCCTGCTCTGCCGGTATTCATGAAACCCCGACAATCAGTTTTACGGTATATCCCAATCCTTCCACCGGTGAGTTTATAATTCTGAAAGAAGCAGGGGTGTTTCAAATCTCGATATTCAACATAAACGGACAGAAGATTTACCATAATACATTGATGAACGATATTGAATCAGTAAGTCTTGAAAATATCCCTGCCGGAATTTATTCATTAGAGTTGAGCAATACCAACGGGTTGAGGGCGCACCGAAAACTGGTGGTGCACTAGTTTATAACTATAGGTAATCCTTTTGTTACCTGTGGCTTGTAATAAATGTCCAGAGGTGTGATTAAACTGGGCGTAGCAAGACGCTAAGTTCAACGAGCCCGCTTCAGTTCCATTCTGTAATGGGAAGGTATGTAAGAATACTTGTTTTAAAAAGTGGACTCATACTTTTTCACAACCGTAAAACCCATCCGTTCATACAGCACTTTGGCTTTCGGATTTTCTTCAGAAACATCTAAAACAAAATACTCCTGCTCCATTTTTTCTACCTGCTGCACCAGCAGGTTTATAAGGTGTGTTCCAAAACCTTTTCCTCTTAACTCCTCCTTAATGCCTAGGTGACCAAGCGTTATTTCATTTTTGCCGGGCGGCTTAATAATGGTTTCAGCCTTTAATCCGTTTAAACTGTGCACCAGAAATTTCCAGCCATAAAACCGAATAATATTCACAGCATCATTCACTAAAAATGTGGCTGCTCTTGAATGATTATACAAAGCCCCCACTCCTACCAGTTGGTTGTTTTCCCAAAGGGCATAGTGGTTGTCAAAACTAAATTCTCCGCCCTTTCGCAGAAAAGCAAATGCTAAAAAATCCTTCGCTGATTTTTCATCGTTCTTAAAAACGAATTCAAAAGCATCGGGTCCCGAAGCATAAATTAGTGGAACAGCAGCAGTAACATCTTCGGGTGTGCAGGGTTTTAACTGAAGGATATTCATCTTTTGGTTTTATGAAAAGTCATTAAAAATACTTTATTATTCAAAGAGCCTTTTTAAATTTTATGTTTTAAAATTTTAATGAGGATATTTTTTTGATAGACGAGGCACGGCAAAAGTCCGGTGCACTTTTGAGCGAGTAGGTGCAAAAGATGCCGCTGATAGCAGAGCTCCTCTCAGCAAAAAATTACAACAAAGTATAGCGAAAAAAAGACCATAAAAAAATAAGCAGATAAAACTTAAACAGGCTCTATTAAACAGTTTCAGCACCAACAGCCCTGACAGAGTGCTGTTATAGCATACGCAATAGATTTTACCTTTGTCCGATATACGTTACCAAGGCCTGGCTGTTAAACAACTCATGAAGCTTATCAATCCGTTCAGCAATTAATAAATATGGAACCAACTATCATCCCTTCTTATGACGTGATTATTGTAGGCGCAGGAATTTCGGGCATAGGCGCAGCCTATCACCTGCAACACGATTGCCCTGCAAAAACATTTACCGTGCTGGAATCGCGCGCTACTATGGGCGGCACCTGGGATTTATTTAAGTATCCCGGCATTCGCTCTGACTCGGATATGTATACCATGGGCTTTGCTTTCAATCCTTGGCAGAGCGATAAAATGCTTGCCGATGGCCCTGATATTCTTCAGTATATCAAAGACACCGCTCAAAAATTCGGCATCGATAAAAAAATTCAATACAGCCATAAAGTAGTAGATGCCTCTTGGAACGATGCCGAAAAAATGTGGACACTTACTATTGCAGCAACGGATGCAGTGGCTCACCACCAGCTACGAACAAAGTTTCTGTTTATGTGCAGCGGCTATTACGATTACGACAAAGGATATACTCCCGAATTTGCGGGAAGTGAATCGTTTAGCGGGCTTATTGTGCATCCTCAAAAATGGGATGTAAATATCCAGTATGAGAACAAGAAAGTGGTTATTATAGGCAGCGGTGCAACAGCAATTACGCTTGTGCCTGTTATAGCGCAGAAAGCCGAAAAGGTAACCATGCTTCAACGTTCACCAACTTATGTTGTAAGCTTACCGGCCCAAGATAAAATAGCTAAATTTCTGAAGAAAGTGATGCCCTCTGAATGGGCTTTTCAAGTAACGCGATGGAAAAATATTCTAGTCGGCATCGGCTTTTATGCTGCCTCCCGAAAATGGCCCAATGCCATTAAGCGATTTATTCAAAAAGGAGTAAAGAAAGAGCTGGGCAATGCTTACGACATGAAGCATTTTAACCCTTCCTATAAACCTTGGGACCAACGCGTATGCATTGTGCCCGATGCCGATTTATTTCGTGCTATAAAAGCAGGAAAAGCAGAAATAGTAACAGACAAAATAAATCACTTTACACCAAAAGGTATTCTGTTGCAATCGGGCAAAGAACTGGAAGCCGATTTAATTGTAACCGCTACCGGATTGAAAGTGCAACTAATGGGTGGAATGACCATACACATTAACAGTGAACTGTGCTATACAGGAAAACTACATGCCTACCGTGGTGTGATGTTTAGTGATGTGCCCAACTTTGCTATTTCTGTTGGTTATACCAACGCATCGTGGACGTTGAAATGTGATTTAAGCAGCCGCTTTGTAACCAAGGTGCTTAACTTTATGGATCAAAAAAAATATACGGTATGCACCCCTCGTTTCGACAGCGAAACGTTTAGCTCTGAACCCCTACTTGATTTTGATGCGGGTTATGTATTACGCGCAGCAGACGCACTTCCCAAGCAGGGGTCAAAGCATCCCTGGAAAGTGTATCAGAATTATGTTCGTGATTTACTGTCACTCAATTTAGAATCGGTAGATGACAAATATCTGGAGTATAGGTAATGCCTTTGCCACTAGGCTCAACGGGACTATAAAAATGGTTGATTTGCAAAGCGCACCTTAGAAACCTATTTTTGCAACATAGTATTAAAAACATTTTTCTGTATGAGTGCAGTAGTGGTAAAAGTTTTAGAAACAAATTTTATTAACCACGATGTAAAGCGCTTTGTGGTTGAAAAACCAACCGGCTATAGCTTTCTTCCCGGGCAGGGCACCGATATTTCTATCAATACTGAAGAATGGAAAAATCAATTGCGCCCCTTTACGTTTACCAGCCGTCCTGAAATGGATTACCTGGAGTTTATGATAAAAATTTATCCTAAAAACAAAGGCGTAACCAATGCCCTGGGCGCTACCAATGCCGGAGCCGAATTAATACTGCACAATGTATTCGGAGCCATACAGTATAAAGGACCGGGCATCTTTTTTGCCGGTGGTGCAGGTGTAACACCTTTCATCGCTATTTTCCGGGATCTGTATAATAAAAAAGCGATAAAAGGCAACAAACTAATCTTCTCCAACAAAACATCAGCCGACATTTTTCTGTTTGATGAATTTACAAAAATGCTGCATGATAATTACCTCAATATACTTACCCGCGAAAACAACATCGGCTTTATTGAACGCAGAATAGACCGCAATTTTCTTATTGATACCATCGCAGATTTTAATCAGAACTTTTATGTGTGCGGTCCTGCTGATTTTGTCACCAGCATTGTAACCAATCTTAAAGATTTGGGCGCAAAAACGGATTCCCTGATTTTTGAATAGTAAGCTGTTGTATACTATCTCCTACCTAATCAGCACCTCCGTAGCGCCCCATCCGTAGAGTTCATAAGATGCAGCGCGGTAGCTTATGCCGCTGTAAGTATTAAGCAGGGCAATAATCTCTTCGCGCAGGCGGCCCTTACCTACCCCGTGTATAAACACAATCTTTGAATAATTATTGCGGATGGCATTGTCCAGCGCCTTGGTAAAATGGCGCAGCTGCACATCAATAATTTCACCATTGCTCATACCGCGGTGGCTGGGCAACAGGTTTTCAATATGCAGATCCACCTCGTCTTCAATCGGTGTCCGCGACTTTGATACTTTTTTAGGCAACGGCTTTTCTTTTTCCCTGATAACTTTTTCAATAGGTATTTTTTTCACCTCGTTCAGAAAAACATCAGGGTCAATTTGAGGTATTTCAATCTTCTTAGGCTCATCTTTCTGTTTCTCGTGCTGCTTACTTTTGTGTACCAATTGCTCAACGGCATAAGGTATTTCAAGGCCATCGTCCAACATTACCATGGCACTGGCTTTACCCTTGAATGCAGTAATCTTACCACCTCCGGGTTCATTGAGAAAACTTACTTGGTCCCCTATGTTGAATTTCATGTTTTGTTATTCGATACTATCTTGCTTTGTCTCCCTGAGCGTAGTCGAAGGGCCTAATTATTATTGACACTTCGGCTACGCTCAGTGTGACATCAATGTTTATTAAATGGACTTATTCCAAACCCGTGTACTCTATTATATTCCAGTGCAGGAAAAGGAAATTTCACCACATCAAAAGCCGAGAAGATTAGTTTCAACGCTTTTGAACGAGTGCGGATTTTACTCAACTGCACATCTAATGAAAAATAATACTGCCGGTAGCGTTCCATTTCCGGCAAGGGCTTACCATTATATTCAGCAGGGTTAGAATGTGCGCCCAGCATACCGTTTGCACCATAACCAAATGCCACATTCAGCCAGCGCGGAAAGCGGGATGCTTCGGGCAAAAACGAATGGATATTAAACGACAGCCACATGGTATAGCTGTTGTAATCTTTGAGCAAACGTTCAGGAACAGTGCTTCCCAAGAGGTTGGGGCGGTATTTCCATCCGGGCGAATCCATAAAACCATAGCGCAGAATAATACGCTGCTCATCCCACGCCAATTCCTGCCCTATTGCTAATAAAGAACCTCCCGTGTTGGCAATCAGGTCGCCCCACGAAGCACCGTATTCAGCGGAAAAACCATCAAAGATTTCAATGGTTGTGAGAAAAATAGAACCCATACTGCCCCCCAGCCATATTGCTTTTTTGCGCTCCAGTCCGCTCCAGCGAAACATGTCATTACAATAAACACCTATATGATAAGACGCTGTTAAATGCCCCATCTTATCCATCTGCATCCATTCACTGTTATCATTAAAAAAGTGAAAGCCCGTAAGCGGGTAATCCTTATACCACGCCACATACAAGCCTGCCATAGACACAGCGTAGAGTGAGCCGGCACCAATCATCAATCCGTTGAAACGCTTTTTGTTTAATGTTTTGGCAGGTACCCAAAAGCCTGTGCTGTCGTTTTGCGCATGAGCAAACACCAGCGAGAAAGAGAGAACTAAAACAAGGCTCCATTTTTTTACCACGAGCCAAAACTAAAAATTATAGTTCAATGATTATTCCTATGGAAGGAATGAGTGTGCCCGTGGTGTTTGGAATTTGTTTAGTAAGATAACGTGTTGGGTCGTTAGGGTCAGTGGCTATACTTCTATCAGCATTGCGCACCACATCTATGCGTGGCTGAAGGTTTGCTTTAAAGTTATAGGCATTCTGAATGTCTAAATAAATGTTGAGTGCCCACTTTTTGAAGAAATATTTTTTGTCAACGCGCATGTCTAATTGATGAACCGAAGTCTGTCGCTGCGAATTAAGTTGTGTGTAATCAAACACTCCTTGCTTGTTGATATCCCACACATTTTTCAGCGCAGTGGTCTGCACATCATAAGGTGTGTAAGGCGTGCCACCAAGAAAGCGCCACTTCACTCCTATCTCCCAGTTGCGTTTAAACTTTTTACCGCCTGTTAATGCAACAATGTGTTGGTTGTCCCATGCCGAAGGAATTAAATCACCGTTGCGGTTTTCAAACTCGCTGCGCACAAAAGTGTAGGCAACAATTCCATAAAATCCTTTAAACAGTTTTTGCTGGGCAAGAAACTCAACACCGTAACTTCTTCCATTGGAAGTGGAAGAAACACCTTCATTACCAATCACCCCAAAATCAGCACCCAGATTGGCAAGTGAAATGGAATCCTTCAGCAGAAAAGGATAGTTTATATACACTTTATAAAAACCCTCAACAGTTATTCTGGCATTGCTTTTTGAGTTGTATTCAAAGCCCGCTACAACATGGTCAGACATGATATAGGTTACATTGTTTGTCTTGTTAACCAGTTCGTTGTTATTATTTCTGAAACCAAGAACAGTGTAGGCCGGCAACTGATAATACCTGCCGGTATTAAAGTTTACATTAAAGCGTTCGCTGATGCTGTACGATGCAGAAAAGCGTGGCGAAAGCTGTTTGAGCGGATTGCTCATATCATCGGAATAACTGTTGCCATCTGTTCTGATACCAAAGGAAAGCGACAAACGCTCGCTGAATAACTTTTTGCTCAGCTGCGCAAACACTGCGTATTTGTGGAAGTTAAGTTCTGAGCTGAAATCTTTTACAGCCGTTGTTCCGTCAGGCAGTGAAAATTTGCTGAACGTGCTGTTGGTATATTGCGCAAACTCATAACCCGCGCCATAGTTAAGACGGAAACCGTTTTTGAAGTAATTGTTTTCAAAACGAAGTTTATTTTCAATCTCCTGCGAGTTGTATTTCAGCAGCAGGTTGCTGTCTGCACTTTCGTCATTGCCATTGTATTTAGTGGCAGTATTGCTCAGCATATTGCGGCTTACCACCAGCTGCGAATAACCATTCTCACGGAAGTTTTTCCAGTTGGCACCAACGGTGTAATTCCATTGTTCGCTTACCGGAATTATATCCAGAATGTATCGTTGTTCTTCGGTTTCATTGGCCTCTTTATTTAGTACAAAATCATCAATAGCACCAAGACCAATAATATTAATCTCGTTTTTATCATTCACCTTTATTTTATACTTCAGCTGAAAATCATTGTAAGTAGGCAGAAAAGGCAAGGCTAATGCTTTGAACAGAAACTGCAGATACGAGCGCCTTGCCGAAAACATAAACGATTGCTTTTTAGAAATCGGACCTTCCAGGGTCAACCCGAAATCAGAAGAGCCTAAGGTAAAATTGCCTCCAATTCTGTCGGTACGCGGGTCTTTCTGGCGGAACTCAAAAACAGAGCTCATTGTATTTCCGCGCGAGGCCGGAAAAGCGCCTGAGTAAAAATCCACCTCGCGGATAAAATTCACGTTAATCATTCCCACCGGTCCGCCCGATGAACCTTGCGTAGCAAAGTGATTGATGTTGGGCACTTCAATACCATCTAAATAAAAACGGTTTTCGTTGGGTGCACCACCTCTTATAATAATGTCATTACGAAACGAAACACCCGAAGCCACACCCGGCAGCGATTGTATTACTTTTGAAATATCACGGTTTCCACCGGGATTACGCTCTATTTCCGAAACACCAATGGTGCGCAGCGAAAGCGGGCTTTCATCTGTTTTCTTAAAAGGCGAAATGGTGATTTTTACTTCTTCCAGCGTTTTCACATCTTCTTCCAAGGCAAGGTCATTCAAAGCGGGCTTGTTATTAAAAACCTGTATTTCAAGAACAGACTTTTTCTTAAAGCCAATAATAAAAACCTCAATATTATATAAGTCAGGCTTCAGGTTTTCAATGCTGTAGTTCCCGTCAATATCCGATAAAACAACGGTTCCCGTTCCCTGAATAACAACATTTGCAAATGGAATGGGCTCGTTGTTTTTTGCATTAAACACACGCCCTTTTATAATCCCCGTCTGACTGAATACAGAAAGTGATGAAAACAAAAAAGCAATAAGGATAAGTCTTTTCATTCGGTTTTGGTTTGCTAGATAACAACAAAGGAAACAAATTGTTCAAGACATAAATTCAAATCAATTTGTGTATAGCTTTGCATCAAAATAGTACTACATGGCAACACAGAAAAAATGTCCCGAATGCGGGCAATGGACCACATGGCATCATAAGCTTACCGACACCTGCGAACATTGCGGACAGCTGCTGGACAAGCGCACCATCAACGATTTAGAGTATTTTGAAAAACAGCAGAAGCTGAATGACGAAAACTCATTTTCTGTTCCAAAACAGGGCGATAATTTTCTGATGCTGGCTCTGCGCAGAACCGTTTGGATAGCCAATGTTATTTACATGGCAACCGTTTCGTTTTTTCTCTGGCTTTTTACAACGCTGGCAGGATGAAAAAGCTACTGCTTAATCCACTATTCATCTCCTGTGCTGCTTTGTCGGGCATCAATAAACTGGTGGAGTTATCGGGATATTATATCCCGTTCATTCACTCCTACATGGACGATTTCTTTTGCATGATTGTAATACTTACTCCTGCATTATTTATACAACGGAACTATGTTTTCAATAATGGGAATTATGTTTTCAGTAAATGGCATACAATTATAGCAGTTGCCTATTGCTCCATTGTTTTTGAACTGGTTCTTCCCCTGCAATCAAGCCAGCATACTGCCGACCTGTTTGATTTTGTGGCATATTCAGCAGGCGGAATAGTGTTCCACCTGTTCGTCAATAAACCTCAGTTGATACCAAGCGTTTCACGTGCAGAGCGCAATATCTCCAACGCCTCTTCTTTGGTGTGAGACTCTGCGTAAGTCCTCAACACAGGCTCTGTTCCCGAAGGACGGATCATCAGCCACTCACTATCATTGAAATAGTATTTAAAACCATCAAGGGTTTCTACTCTTTCAACTTTGTATTTCCCGAATGACGAATATTTATTGCTTTTACAATCAGCAATGATTTGTTGTTTCAATGCTGAGGGAATGGATAAATCAACACGCTCAAACGCAAAGGATCCGGTGATAGCATAAATCTCCTCTATCAGTTCTCTCAGGGTTTTTCCGGTTTTCTCCATTGCCTCAAAAATCAACATACCATTCCAGATTCCATCGCGCTCTGGAATATGTCCTTTTACGGCAATACCACCACTTTCTTCACCTCCAACAAGCACATCTTCTTTCAGCATAATGCCGCAAATATGTTTGAACCCGATTTTCACAATCTCTAATTCTAAACCATAATGTTTGCAAAGTGTTCCAATCTTTACAGAAGAAGAAAACCCTGTACAAACCTTGCCCGTCATGCCTTTGTACTTATGCAGGTAATGAATAAGCAACAACAGAATATGATGCGAATCCACAAAATTTCCTTCGCCATCATAAAGACCAATTCTGTCTGAATCACCATCAGTAACTAATCCGCAATGAATGTCTCCTGACTGCTTCAATAATTTTGAAAACTCCTGCAGATTGCGGTGAATAGGCTCGGGCGGAATACCGCCAAACAAAGGATCTTCTTCACAATGCAGCAAAGTAATATCGGGCAACAAACGTTTTATAACATTCTGTCCGGAGCCATACATGGCATCGTAAGCCAGATTAAACTTTGAGTTTTGTATTGCCTTGATGTCGAAGCTTTTTTCAAGCGTTTCACAATACAATGATTCCAAAGCAACGTATTCTAGTTGTCCATTACTAACAAGACTTTCAAGACTAATGCTATCTAAATCAATTGTATTTTTTTCTGGAATGTATTTCTCCACTTCAGCCACATCCTCTTCCAGCATCGGGCCACCATAACCACCTTTCAACTTGAATCCATTGTATGCTGGGGGATTATGACTTGCGGTAATAATTACGCCCACTCCAGCATTGTATCTCAAAGCACCCAACGAAACCATTGGAGTAGAAACAAAACCTTTTGCAAGAAAGACTTTTACACCGTTTGAGGCCATCACTTTTGCAGTGGTTTCGGCAAACAGTTCACCTGCAAAACGGCAATCGTGACCGATAACAACTACTTTGTTTTTATTGGTTGCTAATACCCATGCTGCTGTTGCCTGCGCCACACGCGCCACATTATCAACCGTAAATTCTTTGGCAATAATGGCACGCCAGCCATCGGTTCCGAATTTTATGTCTCTCATATTGTTTACTATTAGAGTGCAAAATAAAGCATCTGCTGCAGATTATTTAAATATTTTTGACACCTGTGAAAACTGAAGTGCTTTACCTTTCTTATGACGGCATGACCGACCCACTCGGGCAGTCGCAGGTTTTGCCCTATTTAGCAGGACTTACAAAAGCAGGTTATTCCATTACGCTAGTCAGTTTTGAGAAAAAAGAAAAGTTTGAAGCTTCAGGAAAACAAATTGGAGAACAAATAAAAAGCATAGGAATAGAGTGGAAACCCCTTTCCTATACTCCAAAACCACCAGTATTATCTACTCTTTGGGATGTTTATAAACTAAGGAAAAAAGCAGAGAAGCTTCACAAGCAAAAGAATTTTAAAATAGTTCATTGCCGCAGCTATATCACTTCAATGGTAGGTGAGTTTCTGAAAAAGAAATACGGCATCAAATTCATCTTTGATATGCGTGCGTTTTTTGCCGATGAGCGAGTAGATGGAGGTTTATGGAATAGAAGCAATCCGATTTTTAACCGCGTTTATCTCTATTTCAAAAAAAAAGAACAGGATTTTCTGGAGAATGCTGACCACACCATCAGCCTTACCGAAGCAGGAAAAGAAATCATCCACTCCTGGAAACACCTGAAAAACCAACCTGTGCAGGTGGAAGTAATTCCGTGCTGTGCAGATTTACAACATTTTTCAAGATCAAACATTCAACAAAGTGATTTATCAAAATACAGAACTGAACTGGGAATTACAGAAAATGATTTTGTGGTTTCTTATCTGGGCTCAGTAGGAACGTGGTATCTGCCCGATGAGATGTTGGGATTCTTTAAAAGAATATTAGTAAAAAAACCGGAAGCAAAGTTCCTCTTCATCACTGGCGACAATCCTTCTGAAATACTTCATCGGGCAGAAAAGCTAAACATTCCGAAAGATAAATTCATCATCCGCAAAGCATCACGCAAAGAAGTTCCTTATTTTATTCTCCTCAGTAAATTTTCCCTGTTTTTTATTCAACCTTTGTTTTCCAAAAAAGGCTCTTCGCCTACCAAACATGGTGAAATTTTGGGAATGGGAATTCCGGTTGTCTGCAACTCCGGAGTTGGAGATGTTGACCGCATTGTCCGCGACACGCAATCTGGTTTGTTGGTTGATAAATTTGAAGATGCAGAATACGATAAAGTGATTTCACAAATCGATTCACTTTTACAAACTACTCCCGAAAAACTCCGTGCTGCCGCTGAAAAATATTACTCGCTGGAAGAAGGAGTGAAAAAGTATTTGTCGGTTTACAATAGATTAAGTTCTTAAATCAGAAACGTCACCCTGAACTTGTTTCAGTGTTCTATCTTGAGATGCTGAAACAAGTTCAGCATGACGAAACATTTACTCATTATGATACTTCTCATTCCTAAGAATAGTAAATGCCCTGTAAAGCTGCTCGGCAAAGATTAGTCTTATCAATTGATGCGAAAACGTCATTTTTGAAAGTGCTAATTTTGAGTTGGCTCGCTCATAAATTTTCTCCGAAAAACCAAAAGCACCGCCAACGACAAAGACTAAATTTTTAACTCCGCTGTTCATTCGCTTTTGCAGAAAAGCAGAAAACTCAACGGAAGAATATTCTGTTCCTTTTTCGTCTAACAAAACCACAAAATCAGAGGACTGAATTTTAGCCAGAATATTTTCGGCCTCTTTATTCTTCAGTTCTGCAACCTCTAATTTTGCTGCGTTTTTAGGTGGAGCAATCACCAGCATTTCAAAATCGGTGTAATGCTTCAGACGTGTAAAGAATTCATACGAGCCCGCCTCTACAAATTTCATATTTGTTTGCCCAACAACCAATAGCTTTATCTTCATGTATTCCTGATTTTGAGCAAAGATAAATTAACTACATTTGCCTTTGCCTGTAAAAAACTCATTTGGCTTGGTTTTTGAAATAACAGGAAATACAAATTATAAAAATGAAAAAAGTTATTGTTTTAGTTACTTTATTGTTTACCGCTTCAGCTTATGCTGCAATTTTTCCAGGCGTTGCTGAAAACATTGCAGCTGCCATAAAATTGGGTAATTCAAAAGAACTTGCTAAGTATTTTGCTCCCAATGTTGAACTGGTGATTGGTGAAAAATCAGGCACTTACAGCAAAGCACAAGCTGAAATGATGGTGAAAGATTTCTTTGCCAAAAATGCGGTAAAAGATTACAAAGTAATGCATCAGGGAAATTCACAGGATAACTCGCTTTACACCATTGGAGACCTGACAGCAGCCACCAAATCTTATAGAACTTATTATCTCTTGCGCAAAAGCGGTGATAGCTACACTATTCACCAATTGCGTTTTGAAGACAAGGACGAATAAATTTCTTTCAAGGTAATGACTATTGACCAGATTATCGCCTCTGCATTTGCTGAAGATATTGGAGATGGCGACCACACTTCTTTAGCCTGCATTGACAGCAAGAAAAGAGGAAAAGCAAAACTGTTAGTCAAAGAAAAAGGGATAATTGCGGGTGTTGAACTGGCAAAGAAAATCTTCCTGTTCTCAGATAAAAATCTTGAGGTTCAGGTTTTCATAAATGACGGAACTGAAATAAATCCGGGCGACATTGTTTTGGAAGTTTCTGGCTCTGAACTTTCCATTCTCAGAAGCGAACGACTTGTACTGAACTTCATGCAGCGCATGAGCGGAATTGCAACTGCAACTCACAAGCTGAACCAGCTAATCAAACACACCAATGCAAAACTTTTAGACACACGAAAAACAACTCCGCTGTTGCGTGAAGTAGAAAAAATGGCAGTGAAAATCGGTGGCGGTGAAAATCACCGTTTCGGTTTGTATGATATGATTTTACTCAAAGATAATCACATTGATTTTTGCGGTGGAATAACAAAAGCAATTGAAAGAACACATCAATATCTGAAAGAGAAAAATCTCAAGCTGAAGATTGAAGTAGAAACCCGCACATTGGATGATGTAACGGAAATACTTTCTGTTGGCGGCATTCAGCGTATCATGCTCGACAACTTCACGCCTAAAAAACTTAAAGAAGCAGTTGAACTTATTAACGGAAAGTTTGAAACAGAAGCATCAGGCGGTATCAATGAAACCAATATCCGATCTTATGCCGAAACAGGTGTTAATTATATTTCGGTAGGCGCATTGACGCATCAAATAAAAAGTCTGGATTTAAGTTTAAAAGCGGTAAAATAATCTGTCCAAGCAAGATGTTAAAAAAGCTACAACATAAGTTTCATAATTGGCTGCCTGTTGTAACGTTTTTAAACCTTACAAAAAAAATTATTCTGCCGGGCTTTGACGGAATTCCGGTTTATAACGCAGCAGATTTTTTCATCCACGGACTAAGAAAAGGATCTCTGCAAACAAGGGCATCGGCTCTTTCCTTTGATTTTTTTCTTGCTATTTTTCCTGCTGCAATTTTCATTTTCACTCTTATCGCTTACATCCCTGTTGAAGGTTTTCAGGACCAATTAATGATTCTGCTCAGCGACCTTCTGCCTAAAGATGCCTATGAAGCCACACGGTCAACACTGGAAGACATTATTAAGCAACAACGCTCAGGACTTTTGTCAATCGGATTTATTGTGGCGCTTTACTTCTCAACCAACGGTGTGCATGCTATGATGGATGCTTTCAACAAAACATACCACACCGTTGAAACCCGTCCGCCATTGATTCAGCGTGCATATTCCATAATGATTACGATTATACTCTCGGTGTTGACATTCATAGCAATTCTGCTCATTATTTTTGGTGAAAAAACATTGAGCTTCTTTGAAGCAAGAGGTTTTATTAAAGAGGCATTCACTTACTACCTTCTTATTTCAAGTCAATGGATAGTTATTATTGCTCTGATATTTTTCGCTATTTCTTTTTTATATTATTTTGGTCCATCACGTAAAACTCGTTATCGCTTCTTCTCAGTTGGCTCAACTATAGCAACGCTTTTAATCATTGTTACTTCGCTGGGATTTTCTTTTTTTATTGATAATTTCAGTCAGTACAATAAACTCTATGGGTCAATCGGTGCGCTTATCATTGTCTTACTTTGGATACGTTTCAACTCTATGATTCTGTTGATTGGATTTGAATTGAATGCGAGTATTCACAATGCAAAACATTCAAATGAAGAAAACCTCTCTAAGCCAAGCTGAATGTATTTTTTAACTTGCGCCCTTTAAGAAATAGTTCATGCAAAAAAGCATTCTCTCTATCCTGTTTTTTCTGGTTATACTTTCCGGTTTCGCCCAGAAATACGACCCGCTGAATAAGCCCAATACTTACCGCAATAAAGACAATCCCAACTACTGGAAAAACAAAATGCCTTTTCCTGGATATTGGCAACAAGATATTTATTACAACATCAAAGCTGAGTTGGATGAAAAGTCGCATATAATTGATGGATTTGAAGAACTGACTTATTGGAACAATTCACCCGACACGCTTTCTTATGTGTTCTTTCACCTTTACCAGAATGCATTTGTAAAAGGATCGTACAACGAAAATGTAAATCTTAATAATGGTGTAAAATCCTACTTTGGAGCTTATGAAAGCATGGAATTAGGCACCTTGGTTGAAGTGATTGAAATCAATGGAAAGGAACTGAAAACAGAATTGGATAACACTATACTGAAAGTGTATCTGAACGAACCGCTTAAACCCGGTCAAAATATTACGTTCAATATAAAATTCAAAACATTTTTCGATTCAGGAAGCCTGAAGCGCAGAATGAAAATCTTCAACGCATACGGGTACAAACATTTTGACGGTGTGCATTGGTATCCGCGCATTTCAGTGTATGACCGGAAATTTGGCTGGGATACCGACCAACATTTAGGGAAAGAATTTTACGGGGATTTCGGGGGATTTGATGTAGAACTGACTTTTGCAAACAACTACGTTGTTGAAGCCACAGGAAACTTGCTCAACCGTGATGAAGTTTTGCCGACAGAGCTTCGCAAAAAATTAGACATTGCTAATTTCAAAGACAAACCCTGGGACGAAAGACCTTCCGTTATTACACCGTATGACAGTACCCTGAAAAAAACATGGAAATACCATGCAGAAAATGTTCATGATTTCGCTTTTACTGCTGACCCTACTTACCGAATCGGTGAATACACATGGAATGGAATAACCTGCGTTGCCGTAGTTCAGGAACCTCACGCATCGCGCTGGCAAACCGCTGCCGAATATGCTGCTAAATGCATTCAGATTTATTCAGAAGATATAGGCATGTATGTCTATCACAAAATGGTAGTTGCTGATGCGCGCGATGGCATGGAATATCCCATGCTTACGCTGGATGGCGGGCAGGAGCCTGACTTTCGCGGTTTATTTGCTCACGAGATTGGTCACAACTGGTTTTTCGGACAAGTGGGAAATAATGAAACCTATCGAGCTGCATTAGATGAAGGGTTTACACAATTTCTGACCGCTTGGGCTTTAAAGAAAACAGATGGTGATTTTGAAATAAAAACAGAACCAAAATCAAAATACATCAGGCGATTTAAAAAGCCGGAAGAAATAATGAACAGCAGTGTTTACAATGGCTACATGTTTGATGCCGTGAAAGGTGAAGACAAACCATTAAATACTCATTCCGATTATTTTGAGGGCGCGCTTGGTCATGGAGGGGGCTATCGGCACGTTTATTACAAAACTGCTACGATGTTATATAATTTGCAGTACGTGTTGGGCGATTCATTATTTCTTAGCGCTATGCAACAATATTTTGCTGAGTGGAAAATGGCACATCCATATTTTGAAGACTTCCGCAACTCCATTATTCACTCTACAAAAGTTGACCTGAACTGGTTTTTTGACCAATGGATGGAAACTACCAAATCTATTGACTACGGAATTAAATCAGTAAAAAAAGGAGAAAAAGAAAACGAATACATCATCACATTTGAACGCACCGGAAAAATGCAGATGCCGATTGATTTTCAGATTTTATCAAAAGACAGCGTTGTTCAGAATTTTCACATTCCCAATAACTGGTTTGTAAAGAAAACCGATGCTACTGTTTTACCAAAATGGCTGGGCTGGGAAAAATTGAATCCCACTTACGAAGCGCGTGTTATTGTTCCGGAAGGAATAAAAGATATTGTGATTGACCCAAGCAAACGGCTGGCGGATGTAAATATGCTCGACAACAGCAAAAAACCGCCTGTTGATTTTGCTTTTGATTCACAGGTTTACAATACTCCGGACTGGAGAAGCTATGAAGTAAAAGCCCGTCCCGACTTATGGTATAATGCTTACGATGGTGTAAAAATCGGCATCCATATCAACGGAAATCACATGAATTACCGTCACATTTTTGGTGCAACAGTCTGGTTCAACACAGGACTTGGTCAGGCAAAATTCGACTCCACTATTGCGCTGAATGGTTTCGACATGTTGTCATTTATTGTCAATTATAAAACCAACTTAGACAAGATAGGCAAGAACGCCTGGTTTACTATGCAGGCAAAGGCTTTAGATGGAATGTATGGTTTAAATTTCGGGGTAGAAAAATGGGATAAATTGATGAAGAACCTTTTTTATTTTCAGTTTAAAACTATGCTTCGTCCTGACCAAAGCGACAAAGCATACCTCATGTATCCAAATGAATGGGGAATTGGAAAGCTCAACAACACCTTTGCTTTCGGAATCAAACGGAATTTCAGTTACAGCAACGGTGGCGGAAACATGAACCTTGAAATGAAAGCACCTGCTCCGGGAAGCGCTTACAGTTTCACTAAAGTTTCGCTAAATGTGGTTAACAAATTTTCGCTGAGTAAACTTGGCATCAACACACGCTTTTTTGTACAATACGGCACAGGCCGCAGAGTTGCACCCGAATCAGCTTTGTATTTAGCAGGAGCAAATCCGGAAGAAATGATGGACAACAAATACACCCGCTCACGCGGATTTATTCCTTATGAATGGGCTGGAAATTATGGCGAGACAACTAATCATTTTCATCAAGGTGGTGGATTAAATCTTCGCGGCTATGCAGGCTATCTGGCTCCTTACAAAAAGAACAATGGCGAACTCGCCATGACTTATCGCGGAACATCAGGTGCTGCTGTAAACCTTGAAATTGAGTTCGACCGCTTTTTAAAAATCCGTCCGAAACTTATTATGAATACCATTCAGATAAAAACCTATCTCTTTGCTGACGCTGGAATCATCAATTCCAATCAGCAGGGAAACAAACTGCATTTTGCCGATTTTAGAATGGATGCCGGACTTGGCACAGCTCTTGTAATCAAGAAATGGGGCGCTTTACAAATGGCAAAACCACTCACCATAAGATTTGATATGCCATTCTTCTTAAATCATACACCAGCAGTAGAACCTGAATATTTAAAATTCAGATGGGTGCTTGGAATTAACAGAGCTTTTTAAATTTGCAAACCAGTAACTAATAACAAACAAAAATCAAATGAAACAACTCAGCATCTTAATTGCAATCATAATCAGTGCTACAACCGTGTCAGCACAATCCATTGTCGGGAAATGGAAATCCATTGACGATGAAACAGGCAAACCAAAATCAGTAGTTGAAATTTTTGAAAAGAACGGAAAGGTTTATGGAAAGATTGTTAAGCTGTTCCGCGACCCAAGCGAAGACCAAGACCCTGTTTGCGACAAATGTGATGACGACCGCAAAGACAAAAAAATAATTGGAATGGAAATTATCCGCGACATGGAAAAAGACGACAGCGAATGGGAGGACGGAACAATTATGGATCCTAAAAAAGGAACAGTATATGACTGCAAACTATGGCTGGAAGGCGGAAACCTGAAAGTACGTGGTTATGTTTTGTTTATTTACAGAACGCAGACGTGGTTGCCATATAAAGAGTAAAAAGCCTCACCCCAACCCTCTCCAAAGGAGAGGGAGCAGAGTAAAGCGGCTCGGTTTATAAACCGAGCCGCTTTTTTATGTCGGCAATGTGTTTCACCTGGAACAATTCGGGAACAATTTTCAGGTAATAGGCACCTGTTAAATAAACCAGAGAAACTAAAACCGACATCGCAATAATCTCTACTGTGGCACTGCCTAAATCAATGTTTACGAACCACAGTAAACCACAGGTACAAATCAACAAAAACGTTTTCAGTGAATTAACATCAAACGGTTGCAATCCCATCTTTTTCCAGATGAAAAAGAACTTTAAAAAGTTATAGGAAATACTTGACAAAGCAGTAGCAAAAGCTGCACCTTCCAAGCCCCATAGCGGAATAAAAATGCTGTAATTGATATACGAAACGACTGTAAGAAAAACCAACATTCCCAAACCATAGCGATAATATTTTGAGTTGTATAGAATTGGATTATTTACGCTGGTTGCCATGTTAAACAAGGCTCCGAAAGTCACAATGTAAACAACAGTTTCGCCCTGCCAGAAACCTTTTTCTCTAGGCAACAACCAAAGCAATTTGTGAATATTCAAATTCACTCCAAGAAACAATAAACCACCGGCAAGAAAAAGATACTTAGATGCACGGTAGTAGATATTTTTTACTTCCTCAATACGATTGTGCGTAAAGGCATCAGATATTTTTGCAGCTGCAATTTTTTCCAGCGCATGCAAGGGCATTTCAATTACAGCAGGAATAATTGCCACCGTAGCATAAACACCAGCCAACGCAAGCGGAACATACATTCCTATGAGGGCAATATCTAAATTTTTCAAGCCCAGTGAAGCCAATGCTGCAAACGAAAAACTGCCTGAGTAAATCAGGATCTCTTTCACTTTAGCATTGTTAAACTTATGGCGGTCAATAGCAGCAAATGGTTTATCAATAATGAAAATATAAATCATCATTATGAGAAAAATCAAACCGAAACAGAGAACATACATCAACACGAACGTATTGATGTCAATCCAACCCATGTAATAGATGGAGATGGCTACAACAGGAAAAAGCTTGGTAGTTATTTCAGTAAGAAAAGCCGGAAACGATGATTTGAAAAGCGAAGCGCTGTAAATACTGAATACTGAAATAAAGGCCAGAAAAAAGGAAAATGGAAAAACGTAATCAAAAAACTCACTGATAAGCGGTGATTTAATGGAATAGGCATCAATGATTTTTTCGCGAAAAACAAAAACGAGGAGCGCTGCAACAACAAAACCCAGAGCAACATACAGGCTCATGAAACTAAAAAACCCGTGGTGTTTTTTTTCGTTGTTACGAAACTGCGGGAAAAACTTATAAACGGCATTGCCCATGCCCATGGGCACCAACGAGGAGATAAGTATAGAAAGCGAATAAAGCGTGCGGATAAGTCCTATTTCTTCAGGCTTCAGTAGGTAAGGCTGAACAACCAGAACACTTCCAAAACCGATAACCGTTGCGATATTTAGTATCGCTGTGTTTTGAAGTCCTTGTTTTTTTATTTCGCCCAAAGAATATAAAAGTTTGGTCAAAGATAGTTGGATGGATGAAATGATGAAATCCAATGATTTAATCTACCTTTAATTACGATTTCCGAAATTCGCACGGATTTTACAAACCACTATTAAGCCAACAATGAAAATTTTAGTTATTGAAGACGAGCCAAAAGCAGCCGCATTTTTAAAACAGGGATTAGAAGAACAGCAGCATCAGGTTGATGTTGCCTATGACGGACAAATGGGCAAAAGGCTTGCACTCAATGGCAATCACGACATTATTATTCTTGACATTATAATTCCCTACATCAACGGATTGGAGCTGGCAAAAGAAATACGTAAGACTTCAAACGTTCCTATTTTAATGCTTACTGCACTCGGCAGCACCTCTGATAAAGTAACCGGCTTTGATATGGGTGCTGATGATTACCTTGTAAAACCTTTTGAATTTGCTGAGTTGGTGGCACGTGTAAATGCCATTGCTAAACGCAAAAACAACATGATGCAGCCCACCAATAAATTAGTGGTTGGTGACCTGGAATTGAATCTGGATGATAAAACAGTTTCACGTGGAGGAAAAAAAATAAGCCTTACTACCAAAGAATATCAGTTGCTTGAATATTTAATCCGCAACAAAGGACGCGTTGTTAGCAGGCAGGATATTGCAAAGTCGGTTTGGGATGTACAGTTTGATACGGGCACCAACGTAATTGATGTTTATGTGAATTTTTTGCGTAAGAAAATTGACAAAGATTTCGCCACCAAATTTATTCACACACAAATAGGCATGGGTTATATTTTCCGCGAACCTGATGCAAATACGTAATAAACTTACTTATCAGTTTGTAGGCATTGTTGCTGCAGTTTTGCTGGTGGCAAGCATAACTATTTATATTCTTTTTGCCCAATTCCGTGAACGGGATTTTTATCTGCGGCTTAATGATAAAGCCATTGCAACAGCCAACCTGCTTTTAGCTGACAACAATGTTGATGCGGCAACGCTGAAGCTTATTGACAGAAATCTGAGAGGGGCATTACCCCAGGAAAAAGTAATCATCTATAATTCTTCGGCCGAAAAAATCTACTCTACTGACGATGATAATAATTTCACAATTACCGGAACTCTTCTGAAGCAAATCAAATTAGAAAAAGAAATTCGTTTCAGGCAAAATGATTTTGAGTGGCTGGGATTGATCTATAAATTCGGAAATAAAGATTACATTATTCTTGCAGCTGCTCAGGATATTTATGGTTTGCGCAAACTGAATTTTCTCGGATTTTCATTAGCTGCTGTTTATATAATCATGCTTATTGCGGTTTATTTTTTCGGATGGACGTATGCGGGAAGGGCGCTGAAACCTATTTCAAAAGTTGTAAGTGAGGTGGGCAGCATTTCGGTAAACAACCTGAATGCCCGTGTTGACGAAGGAAACGGACAGGACGAAATTGCGCAACTTGCCAGAACGTTTAACAAAATGCTGGATCGTATTGAGGCAGCCTTTAATGCACAACGCTCATTTGTGGGCAATGCCTCGCACGAGTTGCGCAATCCGCTATCAATTATTCGCGGGCAACTGGAAGTGGCTTTGCTTAAAACACGCGACAAAAAAGAGTATGTGAAAACCCTTGAATCACTGCTGGAAGATATTAATCACCTTACCATTATTTCAAACCGCTTGCTCTCGCTTGCTCAGGTAAGCGGTGTAGGATTGATTGACCCTAAAAACGAAATACGCATTGATGATTTGCTGCTGGAAGTGCGCAGCGAACTGATTGCAGGTGTTCCTGAATATACGGTTACTATTTCGTTTGAAGCGGAACTTGAAAACGAAGACAGTCTGCTGTTTCAGGGCAATGAGCGTTTGCTCAGAATTGCTTTTTTTAACCTTACCGAAAATGCCTGCAAATACTCGCCCGACCATAGTTGCTTGGTGGATATTGGCTCAGATGAAAAAAATATCGTTATCCGTTTCAGCGATAAAGGAGTGGGTATTCCTGCCGAAGATCTGAAAAATATTTTTGAACCTTTTTACCGTGGAAAAAATGTGCTCGACCGCAAGGGGCATGGCATAGGGCTTTCGCTGGTTGATAAAATTGTGAAGCTGCACGGGGGCACTATAACCGTTGACTCAACGGAGAAACGCGGAAGTGTTTTTACGGTGAAGCTGCCTACTTCCCCACCTCTGCCTTCCACTGCCCGTGCCTGACGTTGGGATTTAGGATATTAAGCACAGGCGTATGAACGGTATATCCTGCTGCTGAAGCAATTGTTTTTACTGACTTTCCGTTTGCTACTTTAGTGAGCAGCGTAGTTGCCCCCGGGCGCTCACCTGCCTTGCTGCCAAAATAAAAAACAAGCTCGCCTCCTTTTCCTGAATTGGTAAATATCATTTTCGATTCGGGCTTTATTATGCCTTCGGCAAAGGGCGCTGTATCTATAAATCCGGGCAATACTTTTCCGCTTTTTTTATGCACGGTATGGCCGCTTGCATTGTTAATAATTTTGCGGGCGCCTTTGTATAAAAAAAACAAATCGTTATTGGTGTACTGATAAACGGCCATGTGACTATCAGCCCTCTCCAGCAGTTCATCGGCCTGCTTAAAAAATGCTGCCAATTTTTTTACTGAGCGTGAGCGCTCACGCTGCACATTGCGCGCCACTTGTATCCAAGGCAAAAAATTTTCGGCTGTTGTGTTTAGCATATCAACATCGGCAGGGCTGCAGTTGTAAGGCAATAGCTGGTCTTTAACAGGATTTGCCTTGATATAAAGCTGGCGCGCCAACACATATACATCGCTGTCACGCGAGCCGTCAAGCGATGAGGGTAGATAATCATCGGCTTCAATCAGTTGTTCGATACCGGTAAAATTGCACAAACTTATAAGTGCAGCCGCTACTTTGTGGGTAAGCGGTTCCAACTTTTCGCGCCTGTCGCTTTTATCTAGTGTAGCGCCTGTAATATCTTGCGATACCTTGCCGGCTTCTTGCACTATTTCATCAATAGTGGCATTCAACCCTGTAATAATGGGCGCGAAATGCAGAAGCGGGTTAAAAGTATCTTCCTCTTTTTTAAAAAAATGGGCTGTGCTCATAAGCATACCCAGCTTATTTTCCTGTCGTGAGGTCATTTATCGTGTTTATTAGTTGATTTTGCAAATATATGTTATTATTTTATTAATGTAAATTGTAATTTTGTTACTGTATTTTATAATTTTATTAATGTAAGTATTTATTTATTTATTGTAAGTGTTAATTTAATTACTATATGTTACTATATAATTATTTTATGTTATAATTTTATATATGTTTGTATCAATTTTATTGCTGTAAGTTATAATTTAGTAATTAAAATAATAAAATACAGCAATAAATTAAAAAGATACAGCAGTAAATTAATTAATTACATATTTAAAACATAAATATTTATATGATAAATAATAATCTTAAAAACTTATTTAACCTAAGAAATATATCAAATGCTCGTTTATGGATGATAAATAATGGAATTAGTCCGCAAAATGCAAGCAGATTATTAAAGAATGAACAGCGACACATAAAATATGACGATATTGAGAAGCTTTGTCTGGGTTTGAACTGTCAACCCTCCGACCTATTTATATGGCAACCCGATAACGAGGCCGCTGACATACCTAACCATCCGCTGCAAGCCATCCGCAGCGATAAAATGCTGCCCGATGTAATGACGCAACTCAACAACAGCAGCCTGGACGACCTTAAAATTGTTTCGGAGTTTCTTGACCGATTGAAAAAGGAAAGACAAGCAGGGTAAACAGGCTTTTGTAAATTAATTTACTTTTGGCAACACAAAAAATGGAAAAGAAAGACATAGAAGGTTTTTACAACAACTTTTCTGAGGAATACACCAAACTTGGTTTAAACCGCAGACACCGCCTTATTCTGAAAAAATTAATTGCTGCGGGTTTGCAGAAACATCATCGTGTACTGGAAATTGGTTGTGGCGTTGGGCAGGTTACCGGACTGATGGCCGATTACCTGAACAAAGGCATGGTAGTGGCTTGCGACATAAGCCCCGAAGGAATAGAACTGGCAAAAAAGATACACAGCAAAAGAGGCAACATTCAGTTTGTGGTTTCGGATATGGTGGATTTTAAGCACGATGTTACGTTTGACTTTGTGGTGCTGCCCGATGTGATTGAACACATACCGGTTGAGCATCACAAAAATCTGTTTGCTACCATACGCAGCAATATCAGCATTGATGGCACTGTTGCTATCAACACTCCTACTCCATTTTACCAGGAATGGCTGCACAAAAAACATCCCGAAGGCTTGCAGATTATTGACCAGCCTATTTATACCAACGATTTACTGAACAGTGTTTACCCCAACGGGTTTTACCTTGAACGCTTGGAGAATTATTGCATCCGCCACAAAGAGGCCGACTACCAATGGATATTGTTAAAGCCTTACAAGGCGGTGGAGGATTTTCATAAAATGTCTTCGATTGAAAACGGCATTGAAAGCGTAAAAACCAGACTTCTGTAAGTTGTCAGCTTCAAAACCGAAACTACTCTTCATCTATAAAACCCCCTCCTCTTTTGTATTAAAAGACCGCGAGTTACTTGCACGGAATTTTGAGGTTGTTTCGTTTTCGTTTAATCCCAAACACAAACTGTTAACACCGCTTGAATTAATCAGAGAAAAGATTTTTCTGCTCGTTCACATCTGGACTTGCAAAGCTATTGTGTGCGAGTTTGCAGATTATCATACGCTGCTGCCAACGCTGTATGGCAAACTGTTTAACAAACCCTGCTATCTTATTTTGTGTGGCACCGAGTGTTATTCGTTTCCGAGTATCAACTATGGCAATCACAATAAAAAACTGATGTCGGCAGCCACCTGTTTTAGTATTAAAAACTCAACACATGTAATGCCGGTACATAAAAGCATGGTGTTAAGTAATTACACGTATTCAGATTCTGATTTTTTGCAACAGGGCTATAAAGCCTTCTGCAAAAATGTGGAAACACCCTTTACAGAAATTAATTATGGGTATGATAGTACGCTGTTTATTAAAACACAAGGTTTAAAAAAGCCTAATTCATTTTTAACCGTTGCCGTCAATGCAAAAGGCTCAACATTCTACCGCAAGGGAATAGATCTAATAATTGAACTGGCAAAACGTTGTCCCGATTATAATTTTACATTGTTGGGCGTGAAAGACGAACTTGATCATTTGCAATTATCAAAAAACATAACACTGCTGTCGCCTGTGCCGCATACTGAACTGATTAATTATTACAGTCAGCACGAATTTTATTTTCAACTCTCCATTGCCGAAGGTTTTCCCAATGCACTCTGCGAAGCTATGTTGTGTGAGTGCATCCCAATTGGTTCCGATGTTTTCGGAATACCTGATATTATTGGTGATACAGGATTTATTTTAAAAAGGAAAGATGTTGCGCTGCTAAAAAACTTAGTAGAAGAAGCGGTGAAATCCGACAAAGCAACACTTGCAAAAAAAGCACGTCAACGTATTATGGAAAATTTTACAGAGGAAAAAAGGGAAGAGAAATTAGTAGCTATTATCAGGTAATTGCAAACCAGTCCCGTAGGGACGACCTGTTGGTAGAAAAAGGGAAGAGTTAAAAAACCAAGCCCCATCGGGGCGGCCTATTCACATTATATTTCAGGTCGCTCCTACGGAGCTAAACAAAAATAAAATCTGATAGCTACAAACAGGCCGCCCCGATGGGGCTCCTTTTTAATGTTTAGCAATTTCTTCCAGCAACTCCGCAAACCTGCCCGTCAACTTCCTGCGCGAATAATTATCAATAGCAGCACTCTCTACTTTTAAATTATTCTGCTGATATTTTTCAAAATATTCTTTCAGAATTGACTTCATTTTTTGTTTGTCCTCAAACCCTGCTACTTTTCCTGATGCTGTTTCTTCCAGTGTTTTTGCTGCCTCACCATCCTGCGGGCCAATGCAGATAATGGGGCGTTTGGCAGCAAGGTATTCGTAGAATTTACCTGTCATAATTCCTTTTGCATTGGGAGTATTGTTCAGCAACAATAACAACACCTGCGTTGACATGGATTTCTTCAGCACTTCGTCATGCGGCAGGTATTCAGTCTTTTCAAGATACTGCTGCAGGCCGAATTTTTCAAGGCTTTCCAACACTGCATGGTCGGTCTTACCCACTAATTTTATTTTTAGATTTTCTTTGAACTGTGGAACTTCATTACACAGTTCTTTCACTGCACTCCAGAATGTCTCGTTGTTTCTGTCCTTATTAATGGAGCCAATGTGGCTGATGGAAAAACTAGTATCTAATGTAACATTGCTAAAAGAAAAATCAGTTTCATCAAAACCGTTAGCAACAACATCAACCCGTTTAGCACCTAATTGCAAAAACTCATCCGCCATTTGCCTGCCGATAGAAGTAACAACATCTGCATTTTTCAGGACAGCTTTTTCCAATTCGCGGTGTTTTGCATCAGCTCCTTTAGTCAACATCAGTTTGTCATAAAAATCAATGTTAGTCCAGGGGTCACGAAAATCAGCCAACCACGGAATACCTGATTTCTCTTTCAAACCCAATGCAATCAAATGCATGCTATGTGGCGGCCCGGTTGACACCACAGCATCAATAGGATGCGAACGCAAGTATTTAGCCAAATATTCAACCGATGGCTTTACCCAGTATTTTCGCGCATCAGGAATAAACAGGTTGCCTCGAATCCATACTGCAATTTTTTCTGCCAAGCCAGGCTTTTTTTTCTCAGTGAGAAAACCTGCGTTTATTTTTTCATCCTTTTTCAACCCAAGAAATTTCTTGTAAAAAGAATACGGTTCCCATATAGGTTGCTTCAAAACCTTTACTCCTTCGGGAATGTCTTTCAGTAAAGAATTATCAATTGCAGGTGCTTCCGGATTTTCGGGCGTGTAAACAATCGGTTCCCAACCATACTCACGCAAATACTTCACCGTTTTCAACCAACGCTGAACACCTGCACCACCGCTGGGCGGCCAGTAGTAGGTGATGATGAGAACTGTTTTTCTATTTTGATTCACCATCTTTCAGTGAAACAAAAGCTGCACCCCCAACTATCAGAAATAATAATATTGAACCCGCTAATGCAATCTTCTCACCTGTATAGTACGTTGAAGGCTCAAATTTGAATTCCACTTTATGCTCACCTGCCGGAACCCTCATAGCACGCAAAATAAAGTTGGCACGGAAGTGCGGTGTTAGCTTGCCATCTACATAAGCATTCCATCCTTTGTCGTAATAAATCTCAGAGAAAACAGCCAATTGCTCGGCAGTAGCTTTTGATTGATAGGTAAGGTGATTGGGCTTGTAATCCGTCAGTTTTATTTGCGCTAATGAATCTGCCTGCGAAGTAAAACCCTGTAAATCCTTTTCAAATTGCTTATCAATAACAGCCGTGAATTTAGGTTCAAAATTGTTGAGTGCAGTAATTTCAGAATCAGGATTTGCAGCCCAATTAATTTCATAAACAAACCATGCATTGCCAAGCGCACCAGGGTTTTGCTGTGGCATTGGCGGCTGATTGCCTTCACCCGGCATTATCACATATTTTGTGTTCAGCATATTCAATACTTTGATATTATTCTTGCTGATGTGCTGGTCAATTAATTCCTGATAACGCTTCAATTTTGCACCATGGTATCCACCAATTGATTTGTGAAAATAAGAGGTGCTTGCATCGTTAAAAGTATTTGCTGCAAGGTTTAAAACACGGAAATCAGGGTCTTTATCTTCCAGGATAATTTTATCGGCAGGTGTTGCAGTGAAAGGTTTTTCGGCTTTATTTTTATTTACAAAATTGCTTTTGTTCAGGTAACGCAAATCAACAGGCAGCATGTCAACAAGAACCAAAACAGCAAACAATGCCATTGCAATTTCTTTCTTCAGTTTATTCAACATAACCAACCAAATAATTGCGCCTGAAAGCAAAATAAAAACAAGGGAACGCAGTGCATCGCTGCTTAATAAACCTTTGCGGTCGTCACGGATTGCGTCAATCAGCCACTCTGGATAACCTGATCCTTTAAGTCTTTCATCTGCTGCTGCCGTAAAGTCGAAAAACATTCCGGGCATGAGCACAAATAACAGACAAATGCCACCAACTATTGATAGCGAATAAATCAGTTTCTTTTTCAATTCTGTTGCAGGAATTTCACCCGAAAAAACATTTTTCAACGCAAGTAAAGCCATAACCGGAAAGACAAACTGCGCAATTACCAACGTCATGGAAACCGCCCGGAACTTGTTATAGCCCGGAAAATAGGAGAAGAAAAAATCAGTAACCGCAGGAAAATTTCTCCCCCACGATAGCACAATGGAAAGAATAGCAGCAGCCAGCAACCACCATTTATCATTTCCTTTTATGGTAAATAATCCCAGTATAAACAGGAAACAAATTATTGCTCCGAGGTAAACTGGTCCTGATGTAAAAGGCTGGTCGCCCCAGTAAAGCGGAAGGTTTTTAATAATTCCAACAGCCTGACTTTTCGGAATTTTATTGTCAATCAAAGCCTGATAGGTTTCTGATTTTGTGTCAAGCTCACCGTTAGAACCACCACCTTTAAAATTAGGAATTAACAAGGTCATCGATTCACCAATTCCGTAACTCCAGTCCGTTGCATATTTCTGCGAAAGACCTTCTTTACCTGCAGCCAAATCAGAACTCAAATCCGATTTCCCGCGCATGGTATATTGACCGTATTCATACGTTGCCCATAAGTTAGTGATGTTCGGAAGAAGGGCAATTACAGCTGCAATCACAAGAACTCCTGTAGCTTTCAAAAAAGCAGGAAGTGTTTTTTCTATTACTGCATAAACCAATTTCACCGCGCCCAACAACAAAACTGTAAGCAGCAAATAATAGGTAATCTGCAGGTGATTGGTAGAAATCTGCAAAGCAAGAAACAAGGCCGTAAGTGCAGCACCCAACAATATCCTTCCGCGATAAGCTAGTAAAATAGAGCCAACCACAGGAGCCATATATGCCATGGCATGAACTTTTGAGTTATGTCCTGCCTCAATAATTATAACGGAATACGAAGCGAGCGCAAAAGCAAATGCTCCTGCAATGGCGAGTCGCCAATCCACATTCAGCATAATGAGCAGAAAATAAAAACCAAGCATCAAAAGGAAAAGATAATTGGCGGGACGCGGTAAGCCCAATTCCAAAGCACTATCCACATATTTCACCAGATTATTAGGATACAAAACCGAAATCTGATACGCAGGCATTCCACCAAACATAGAATTGGTCCACAAAGCTTCTTCACCAGTCTTTTCACGAAAATCTTTCAGCTCTTTAGACATCCCGGTGAAGTTGGTAATATCACCCTGATAAACCACTTTGCCTTCGAGCAGCGGATGCAGATAAGCTAACGTTACCACAATAAAAGCAACCACAGCAATCAGGTGCGGAAGCAAGGACTTGAAATTGATATTTTTCATTTTTCTGGTTTTATTTCACTTCTTCATAATCCACATACTCACCATCATTCGCTTTACCTTTCTTTGAAATATTTATTTCGCCTTCAGGTTTTCGCTGCTGATCCTGCATCTGACGCATGCGTTCCTGCATATCTTGCTGTGCTTTGTTTACAAACGAACGTGCAGCAAGAGGAACTATGACTTTAAATACAAAGTTGTAAACGGCATAAATTAAAACAAGAACAAGAACGAGTCTTATCATCTTGAAATTTTAGCGACTGAGGTAAAGATTCCGTTCAGAATAAATTTTCTGAAAAAACTCATCGTGCAAATCATCAATAAACTGAATGGCTTCTCCTGTTGATTTCATCTCCGGTCCAAGTTCCTTATTCACATTCGGAAATTTATCAAATGAGAATACCGGAATTTTTATGGCATAACCCTTTAGTATCGGATTAAAGGTAAAGTCTTTCACTTTCTTTTCTCTCAGCATAACTTTGGTGGCGTAGTTCACATACGGCTCGTCATAAGCTTTAGCAATGAAAGGAACCGTGCGCGAAGCGCGTGGATTTGCTTCAATCACATATACCACTTCATCTTTTATGGCGAATTGAATATTGAGAAGTCCAACAGTTTTTAAAGCAACCGCAATTTTTCTGGTGTGGTCTTCAATCTGTTTCATCACGTTTGGACTAAGGTCAAAAGCAGGAAGCACCGCAAATGAGTCACCGCTGTGGATACCTGCGGGCTCAATGTGTTCCATAATCCCGATGATGTAAACATCCTTGCCATCGCAGATAGAATCCGATTCTGCTTCAATAGCTTTCTCGAGAAAATGATCCAACAAAACTTTGTTTCCCGGAATATCACGCAACAAATTAACAACGTGTTCTTCCAACTCTTGTTCGTTGATTACAATCTTCATGCTTTGTCCGCCCAAAACGTAGGAAGGGCGCACCAACAGAGGGAAACCCAATTCGCGTGAAAGTTTAATTGCATTCTCCGCGTCTTCAATAACACCAAATTTAGGATAAGGAATATTATTCTCTTTCAACAAGGTTGAAAAACTTCCACGGTCTTCTGCCAGGTCCAATGATTTATAATCTGTACCTATTATTTTTATTCCATAGCGCTCCAGCTTTTCGGCAAGTTTCAAAGCGGTTTGTCCGCCTAACTGCACGATAACTCCTTCGGGCTTTTCGTGCAGAATGATGTCGTAAATATGTTCCCAGAAAACCGGCTCGAAATAAAGCTTGTCGGCAATATCAAAATCAGTTGAGACTGTTTCTGGATTACAGTTAATCATAATGGTTTCGTAGCCGCATTCTTTTGCAGCCAAAACCCCGTGAACGCAGGAATAATCAAACTCTATACCCTGTCCTATTCTGTTTGGGCCCGAGCCTAAGACCACAATTTTCTTTTTATCCGAAACAACCGATTCGTTTTCGTCTTCAAACGTTGAATAGTAATAAGGTGTTTTTGCTTCAAACTCTGCAGCGCACGTGTCAACTAATTTATAAACACGCTTTATTCCCATTTCGTTGCGTTTATTGAAAACCTCGCTTTCAAGACAACGCAGCAAATGTGCAATTTGTCTGTCGGCATAGCCTTTCTGCTTTGATTCTTTCAACAAATCATAAGGAATGGTGTCAATAGTATATTTTGAAATTTCTTTTTCAACGAAAACGAGTTCCTCAATCTGATGCAAAAACCAAGGATCGATGCGCGTAAGAGCCTGAATAGATTTAAACGGAATACCCATTTGCATTGCATCTTTGATATGGAACAAACGATTCCAACTTGGTCGTTTCAGACTCTCAACAAGTTGTTCCTGATTACGCAATTCTTTGCCATCAGCTCCCAACCCATTGCGTTTTATCTCCAAAGATTGACAAGCTTTTTGCAATGCTTCCTGAAAATTTCTTCCGATTGCCATCACCTCACCAACTGATTTCATCTGCAGACCAAGTTGTCTGTCAGAGCCTTTGAACTTGTCAAAATTCCAGCGTGGAATTTTCACAATTACATAATCCAATGTAGGTTCAAAAAATGCGGAAGTGCTTTTGGTAATTTGGTTTTGCAATTCATCCAAGTGATAACCAATTGCCAGTTTAGAGGCAATCTTTGCAATCGGATAACCCGTTGCTTTTGAAGCCAAGGCAGAAGAACGAGAAACTCGTGGATTAATTTCAATTGCAATAATATCTTCCGCTTCATCAGGACTAACGGCAAACTGCACATTGCAACCTCCGGCAAAATTTCCGATGGAACGCATCATCAAGATTGCCATATCGCGCATGCGCTGATAGGTTGCATCAGACAAAGTCATGGCAGGTGCAACCGTAATGGAGTCGCCTGTATGAATTCCCATCGGGTCAAAATTTTCGATGGAACAAATAATAATCACATTGTCGTTGGCATCGCGCAGCAATTCCAACTCATATTCTTTCCAGCCGAGAACGGCTTTGTCAATCAATACTTCGTGCGTTGGTGAAGCATGCAATCCGCGTGTAAGAGCAGCATCAAATTCTTCACGAGTGTGAACAAAGGAAGCGCCTGTTCCGCCCAGCGTATAAGAAGGACGGATAACCAATGGAAATCCTATCCATTGTGCTATCTCTTTTCCTTCCAGAAATGAGTTGGCAATTTTTGAAGGGGCACAACCCACTCCTATTTTTTCCATCAGTTGACGAAAAGCTTCACGGTTTTCTGTGGTTTCAATCGCCTGAATATCTACGCCAATCATTTTCACACCATACTTTTTCCAAAGCCCCATTTCTTCGCAACGGATGGCAAGATTCAAGGCCGTTTGTCCGCCCATGGTAGGAAGTACAGCATCAATCTTACGCTCTTCCAGAATTTGTTTGATGGAAGCAGGCGTAAGCGGCAACAGATAAACATGCTCGGCAGTTACCTTGTCGGTCATAATAGTTGCCGGATTGGAATTGATAAGTGAAACTTCAATTCCTTCTTCTTTCAGTGAGCGGGCAGCCTGTGAACCGGCATAATCAAATTCGCAAGCCTGTCCGATTACGATTGGGCCACTGCCGATGATGAGAACGGATTTTATTGAATTATCTTTGGGCATTATTCAGATATGAGATGTTAGCTATTAGATTTGAGAATTACCAACCAAAAAAACTTTGCGAATTTAGGGGAATTTGGATGAAAGAAGCGTTTAATTTGTCAACACATTTTCCATACTGTTTTATAACCACTAAGAGCACTAAGAACACTGATAAATTTTGAAAGAGAATTATATACAAACGGGTAAATCAAAATACCATTATTACTCATTTGGAACGGGAGCTGAACCGCTGCTTGCTTTTCATGGTTTCGGGCAAAGCGGTAAGGCGTTTCAGGTGTTTAAAGAATACATAGGCGATAAATTCACCATTTATTCGTTTGATGTTTTGCATCATGGAAACAGTGAACACACGGGTGAACCGATAACTGAAAATGACCTTAAAGAATTAATTAATTCGTTCACCCAACAACACAGCATTGAAAAATTCTCATTGATGGGTTTTAGCCTTGGCGGAAAAATTGTGTTGAAACTGATTGAGCTTTTTCACGAACAGTTGAACAACGTTATTCTTCTTTCTCCTGACGGATTGAAAGTAAACCCTCTTTACCGTTTCTCCACCGTTACCTCACCGGGAAGGTTTCTTTTTCGTGGGTTTATAAAAAACCCTGCGCCTGTTTCAAAAACGGCACTGCTGCTGAAGAACATGAAAATACTTGACCCGAAGATTTACAATTTCCTGTATTCGCAGATACGCACAAAAGAGCTACGCGAAAAAATTTACAAGGTCTGGATTACTTACCAGAACATAAATCCTGATTTAGATAAAATTGCAGCCTTGGTTGATAAGAACACGTTCCACTTTCTGCTTGTTTTTGGTAAGCACGACCGTGTTATTCACCCTAAATACGGTGAGCGCTTTATTGAAAAGTTAAACAATAAAGATGTATTTGCATTGCTGAATACAGGACATCAGTTGATTAGTGAGAAGGTGGGGGAGTATTTGAAAGAAAAAGTCTAAAACAAAAAAGTCCCGCAGTATTGCGGGACTTTTTTATTGCAATCCATTTCTGTTAATCGTGTGCCACCGTCATAAACCCGGCTTTCTCAATTCCGTTAATATCCAGTAAGTAGAAATAAGTTCCTGAGTCAACCAGGTTTCCTGCTTTCGTTCTTCCGTCCCAACAATCGCCTTGCGCAATTGATTCAAAGATTAAAGCGCCCCAACGGTTAAATATTTTCAACGTAAAACATTCGTTGAACTCACCTTCAAAACCGGGTTGGAAACAATCATTCAAACCATCAAAATTCGGAGTAATGATATTCGGCACAAGCAAATCAAATTCAATGTTGGAATAATTAGTTCCGCTGAAATCTATAAAGGCAGTATCAACGCAACCTTCACCATTATATACCACAAGGGTTACAAAAGTTCCCGGACCAACATTGAAATTCTGTTCAGGATTTTCAAGTGTTGAAGTATCACCGTTTGCAAAAATCCACAGGAAGCTTTCCGCACCATCGCTGCTATTAGTAAATTGTCCTACAATTCCTTCGCACGAAGGAATATAATGTGCCGTGAAACCGGCAGTTGGTGCCGCCAACACCTCCACCGTTAATTCTGCTGCTGCTTCGCAACCATTTGCATCGCTTGCAACAACGGTGTAAGTGGTAGTTACTTCCGGTGAAGCCAATGGATTACCGATAGTAGGGTCACTTAATCCATCAACAGGTGTCCATACAAAGTTGGTTCCTCCTGAAACGGATAACTGTAAGCTATCACCATTACAAATTGCCTGATTGGGTGCTGCTGTGATAGAGAAAATACTGATGTCAAGCGCATCTGTATCCACACAACCATTTGCATCCGTTACAGTAACGGTATAAGTAATCGGCTGCAAAGGAAAAGCCAGCGGGTTAGCAATATTCGTGTTGCTTAAACCTGTTCCCGGATCCCAAACATACGATGTTCCTCCACTTGCATTCAGTTGAATTGTATCACCAAAACACAACGGAGCATCCGGTCCGGCATCTGCCACTGGTAAAGGATTAACCGTTATCGTTAATTGATCGGTATCAGAACATTGATTCTGATCTCCAACTGTTAATGTATAGGTTGTCGTTTGAGTTGGATTGGCAACCGGGTTAGCAATATCATCAGCACTCAAGCCTGTTGAAGGCGACCATGAATAAGTAGTTCCGCCAGTAGCATTCAATTGAACAGAATTACCTGCGCAGAATTCTGCATCAACGCCTGCAAAAGCAGTTGGTAACGGATTTGCAGTTACCACCACATCACCATCACCTTCGCAACCCGAGTTGGTTGTTACATGTACACTGTAGGTTGTAGTAACCACAGGCGTTGCAACAGGGTTAGCAATCGTTGTATCGCTTAAAGTAGCTGAAGGCGACCATGCATAAATATCACCACCACTTGCCTGCAGTTGCGCATCCTCACCAATACAGATTGAAACATCTGCTCCTGCATCAACAACAGGAAGAGGATTAACTGTAACCGTTACCTGCGCTATGTTTTCGCAGAAAGGCGCGAAAGTAATATCGTCAAGCCCAAGTGCTGTAGGTCCGGTTGTGGTAGTAATATTTTCAATACAAAGCGTAATAGAAGTATTGTTTCCTGAGTTCCAGATATACCAGAATTCGCTCCATGTTGCTACACCAAAAGGTGGCGAAGTAAATGGTGTACCAACCGGTGTTCCGTTAACAGTTAATTGCAACAACGCAGGGTCGTCAAGAACAAGTGTGCTTAACCATGCCGAGAAATAATAATCATTGTTCGGAGCAACATCAAAGGTTTGGCACCAAACATCTGTTCCGTAAGTCATGTTGGCATTCACAACCATGAAATCACCACTGCCACCATGACCTAAACCTGAGAAAGAAGGATCAGCCAATGAAGCATCATTAGTAACAGTATATAAACCTGAAGTTGGTGTTGTTGCACCATACGTATACCCCGAAGAAAAACCGGTATCGCCTCCGCTGAAATCAGGATTTACAACCTGTTGTCCGCTTGGCCCCTGAACCAACACTGAATACGTTGTAGTAATAGCCGGATTTGCTTCCGGGTTAGCAATGCTATCATTGCTTAAACCGGTTGAAGGTGTCCATGTATAGAACACGCCACCACTTGCAAGAAGTTGTGTTGTATCGCCTGCACAAATTGCCACATCCTGACCTGCATCAGCAGGCGGAAGCGGATTGATAGTAACAGTTACAGTATCTGAATTAGTGCAACCAATCTGGTCGGCAACAATCACTACATAAGTTGTAGTTCCTGCAGGTGTTGCAATAGGGTTAGCAATGGTTGTATCACTTAAACCTGTTGAAGGATTCCACAAATAAGTTACTCCACCTGTAGCCAAAAGCTGTGCGCTGTTTCCATCGCAGATCTGAACATCACCGCCTGCATCAGCAACCGGTAAAGGCTGAACTGTTACCACAACTGAGTCGGTAGAAGTACATCCTGTTCCATTATCAACCAACACATAGAAGGTAGTTGTAACCGGAGGTGAAGCCAAAGGATTTGCAATCGTTGCATCATTCAAATATGCTGAAGGTGTCCATGTTATAGAAGAACCTGTGGGAGCAACTGAAAGTTGTGCGCTGTCGCCAAAACAAACGGTTGTATCACCTGCTGCAATTACTGCAAACACATCTACAAAAACGCTGTCGAAATCAGTACAACCGTTTCCATCGGTAACAGTTACATAATAGGTAGTCGGGAAGTTAGGCCATACCTCAGGGTCGGCAATATTCACATCGCTGATATCCGTTGCAGGCGACCACAAGTATATATCACCGCCTATTGCGGTTAGTTGAGTTGTATCGCCCTGACAAATGAAAACATCCAAACCTGCATCAGCAGTTGGTGCAGGAAGAACCGTTACAAAAATGGTGTCCGTATCAATACAACCTCCGTTATCGGCTGTCAGAATATATTCCGTATCAACTGAAGGATGCGCAAAAGGGTTAGCAATTGAATCATTACTTAAACCTGTTGATGGTGACCATGTAAAACTTAATCCTCCTGAACCGTTCAACTGAACACTGTCACCAAAACAAAACTGAACGTCTTGTCCGGCATCTGCAACAGGAAGAAGATTTACAGTTACAACAATGGTATCTGCATTTACGCAGGTTCCGTCATCAACTGTTAAAATATAAGTAGTAGTAATAACAGGATTTGCTACAGGATTTGCAATTGCAGTATCACTCAATCCTGCTGAAGGCGACCATGACCATGATGGTCCGCCTGTTGCGTTAAGTTCAATTGCATCACCGATACAAATGCTTGTATCCTGTCCTGCATTAACAACCGGCAAAGGATTTACAGTAACCGTAACCTGAGCTGTTCCATCGCAAAAAGTTGAGAACACAATATCATCCAAGCCAAAGTCATTTCCGCCAAGCGTTGTGTTTTGGTTCAG
The DNA here is from genome assembly GCA_947479755.1 of Bacteroidota bacterium. Classification (GTDB taxonomy): domain Bacteria; phylum Bacteroidota; class Bacteroidia; order SXHM01; family SXHM01; genus SXHM01. The sequence goes on along the minus strand of CANKAM010000019.1, from coordinate 20,356 downwards.
GATACAAATAGTAGCCGTAGTTGCATTACCTGAGTTCCAAGTATCAAAAAACTGTGACCACGTGTTTATTGCATTTGGCGCATTAAAAGGCACAGATAAAGGCACACCATTAATAGAAAACTGCAAAGAAGCAAAAGAAGGAGGGGTTCCAGTAGCTAAAGTGCTTACCCAGGTTGAAAAAGCATAATCTGTATTGGGTGTAACCGGAACGGTCTGACACCAAACATCAACGCCAGGAGTTCCGGCACCGTTTACTGCCATGAATAAACCTGTTGGCGGGTTGGTGTGGTCAAATCCATCAAAACTAGGATGGGTTGTTGAAGCATCGGCCACAACTGAATACCTGCTTTCGGGTTGTAAGTTATTTGAGAACGTGTAATCACTTGTGAAACCTGTGTTACCCTGATCAAAATCACCATTAGACACAAGGTTGCCGCTTGGGCCAGAAACACTAACAGTATACGTTGTAGTCACTGTAGGGCAAGCCAAAGGATTGGCAATATTCGGGTCGCTAAGGCCGGTTGCGGGCGACCATGCAAAGGTTAAACCACCGCTGGCTTCTAACTGCACACATTCACCGGCACAAATAATCTGATTTGCACCTGCATCAATTACAGGCGGAGGATTGATTGTTACAGTTACCGAATCTGTTCCGGAACATCCGGCTGAGTCAACTACAGTTACATAATACGTTGTAGTTACAAGCGGTGTGGCAATGGGGTTGGCTATATCTGGGTCACTCAATCCTGTAGCGGGTGTCCATGTATAGGAAATACCTCCGGTTGCATTGAGCTGAACTCCGTCACCCAGGCAAATTGCGGCATCACCACTTGCTGTGGCTGTAAGGGTATCAATCAAGGTAAGATTCAGAATTGACGTATCTGCACAACCGGTTACGTTATCCAACGCAATAAGTGTTACTACATAACTTCCGATGTTGGTATAAGTATGATTTGGTGCTTGTTGGTTTGATGTTCCTCCGTCACCAAAATTCCATGAAAAGCCCGAAGCTCCCTGACTGTTGTTGGTAAACTGAACAAAGTTTCCGCACTGTACATTGGGTGTGAAGAACGAAGAAATTACCTGCACATTGCAATTGGCAACGGTGAACTGAAAATCGCGCTGAACGCTGTTAATAACAACACCGTTGCGGACTTCGCTTACACAGATACCTACCACAAATGTTCCGATGGTGTTTGGCGTAACAATTAACTGACCAGTTGACGGGTTAATAGTGAGCGGTTGAGAACCACCCATCATGTCGTTAGTGTTGTAAGGGTTTGTCCATGTAACAAAACCGTATGGCGGAGCATCAGGCACTGTTCCTGAACCACCGGGGGTGGTGGGGTCAAGCCCGTCATGTGGTGTGCAAAGCGAATACACTAACTGATCGCCATCGGCATCGGTAGCGCTGTGGTCAAACACAAATTGCAGACCTGCGCACAGGTATAGCGGAGGCAAGTTGGTAAACTCTGCGCTGCTGTTGTTTCCAACCTGATTGGGGTTTGGTATCTGTGTGTAAAAAGTTGAACCTACATCACCGGGGTTATCGATATTCTGAATAACGGCATTACGGCAGCAGCGCTGGTAAGCCATTTGGTAGCCACCGGCAATGGGTGCAAGAGTAACAGTTCCGGAATACGTAGTTACCTCCGTACACACATTGGTTGGAGGCGTTGTGCAGGGGTTATTGATTGTTCCGGGTATCTGGGTTACTACACCCAAATCCATTGAAACGGTTGTTACCAGATTATTATTGCTGTCGAAAATACCCACTACCGCAGGATCATCAAAGGGAGCCTGACCGCCAAAACAATCGCGGTAAACGGTTAGATAAATGCGGTACTGATTACCTCCAAGATAGTCGTAAGTAATGGTTCCGCCTACAATGTGGGTTGCAAAACTTTGAAGGCTGATGGCTGAAAAGATGAGGGCCAGCGATACGATTTGTAGTAGTTTTTTCACAGGTTCTTTAGGTTTAATGGGTTGAAATTTTTCATCGATTTCAAGGAAACAATATTAGAAAATATATTGAAACGAGATAGCGGTGTTATTTAAATTTAATTAACGGTTAAAGTTTGACTGGAAAAAGTCATTCCAAAGTCGTCATTGCGAGCGCCAGCGAAGCAATCTTTTAATTGTAAAACAGAATGAGATTGCTTCGGGTGAAAAACCCTCGCAATGACGGAAACTATTTCCCTTCACCGAGGTTTTCTTCGCGCTCGTAAACGCCCTCGATGTTGTAGTATTTCCATACGCCTTGTTTGATGTCAAGGGCATAGTAGCCTTCGCTTTGGCGTTTGCCGTTATCGTGGTAGTTAACCCACATTCCGTACTTTTTTCCGTTGTTGTAATTGCCTTCCTGTTGTTTTATTCCGGTTTCGTAGTAGAAGGTCCATTTGCCGTTTTCAAGGCCGTCAATAATATTGCCTGAAGTTTTTAATTTTCCGTTTTTATACCAGGTTTTGCTTTCGCCAAAAGGTATGTTATCAACATAGGTGGTGGAGCTTTGCTGGCTGCCGTCTTCGTACCACGATTTCCACACACCGTTTTTCTGTCCTAATGTAAACTGCCCGTTCATGCGGGTTCTTCCTGTGTTATAGAATGCTGAAAAAGGGCCTTCGGGCAGTCCGTTGCGGAAGTTGTATTCTTCTACCAGTTGTCCGTTCATGTCGTAATCGCGGTAAAGGTCTTCCTGCACATCGTTGGCAAAGTGCGAGAGTGTCCATACTTTCCCGTTCTCATAAAACTCCTGCCACTTGCCTAATTTTTTTCCGCTGATGTATTCGCCTTCCAGTTGCTTGGCTCCGCTTTCATAAAACTCCTGCCACTTGCCTTCCTTCATTCCGTCAACATAATCGCCTGTGGATTTGAGTTGTCCGTTGGGATGGTATTCCTTTTTTGTTTGAGCATTTGAATAGAAGCAGGAGATAAGAAGCAAGAGGCAAGAAACTGCCAACGGCCTACTGCCTACTGCCAACTTTGATTTATTCATAAACCTGTTCTTTAATTTTTTTTCCGTTCTTATACGTTTCTTCGCGCATCAGGTTGCCGTCTATAAACCAGTGTGTCCAGAGGCCGTTTAGTATATCGTCTTTGTAGTGCATTTCTTCTTTTTTCTGCACATCGTCATACCAGGTGGTCCAGAGGCCTTCTTTTTTTCCGCTGTTCAGATAGCCCTCTATGGTTAGCATTCCGTTTACATCGTAGTATTTGAACAGTCCATTTTCCATGCCATTAAGGTAGGCGCCTTCTTTTACGGGGTTTCCGTTTTCATTAAATGTTTTAAAGGTGCCTTCCAGCAAACTATCTTTGAAATTGTATTCGCTTTTAAGGTTGCCGTTGGGATAGTATGTGCTTTCTTTTACCAATTCGTTTTTCTTGCCTGCGTAGTTAAATACGTGTTTGGTTGAATCGCTGTCGTAGCTGATGGCCTCGGTTAGCTTTTGGTTGGTGGTGCAGGCGAATAGCAAAAGGCAGCAACTAAGTAATAGGTAAGATGTAATAGGTAATCGGCTAAACTGCATTGCGCTGTGGCTGTGTGTTTTTTAAGGGCGGTAAAAGTAGGAATTATTAGTTCAAGGAGAAGTGATTCTTAATTCATCCAACACAAGAATAATTCTCCACCATATTTTGCTTTCATAAAATCTATTTTATACCTTTAACTGCTTTTTAAAAAATACCCTTGCTTACGTGAAGTATTTTTTCCGTGCAGTACTCATTCTTCTACTTCCCTTTGCAGCGCATGCACAACTTACCGTTGTTGGCGGTTTAACCGCCACGCAAATGGCTAATATAATAGCCGGTCCGGGTATTACGGTTAGCAATCCTGTGTATGTGGGGCCTGCCATTTCATCGGGCTCGTTCAACGGCAGTGCATCTAATATAGGTATAGCCAGCGGAGTGCTGCTTACCTGTGGCGATATTAATATGGCCATTGGTCCCAACAGTTTGGGCAGCCAGGGCGTTGATAACCTTGCCCCAGGCAACAGCGACCTTGACGGCATAGCGGGCGCTTTAACCTATGATGCCGTGGAGCTGGAATTTGATTTTGTGTCGCAGAGCAACAGCGTAATGTTTCGCTATGTTTTTGGGTCTGAAGAATATCCCGAGTGGGTAAACACGGGCTTTAACGATGCCTTTGCCTTCTATATCAGCGGGCCGGGGATTCCGGGTTCGGTAAATATAGGAGTAGTGCCCTCCACCACCCTGCCCGTTACCATTGACAATATCAACTCCGGCTTTAACAGTCAGTATTATGTAAATAATGCCGGAGGCACAACTATACAATACGATGGATTTACAACCGTGCTTACTGCATCGCGCGTTGTGCAGGCCTGCGAAACCTATCACCTGCGCCTTACCATTGCCGATGGCGGTGACGGCATTTATGACTCAGGCGTTTTTATTGAAGAAAACAGTTTAATCAGCAATGTGGTGCAGATAAGCGCCTCTACCGTAACAGCCGATTCCACTGCCTGGGAAGGCTGCTCCGATGCCGTGGTAACCTTTACGCTGGGCGCAACGCAACCAACCGATTATATTATCAACTACACCCTTGGCGGCACTGCCAGCAACGGCACCGATTATGCCGCTTTGCCAGGAAGCATTATCATACCCGCCAATACACTGAGCAATAGTTTTACCATTGTTCCCACCGTTGACGGCATTCCCGAAGCGCAGGAAACTGTTACCATTATTGTGCAAACCTCCATCTGCGGCTACGATACCATATTAATGTACATTGACGACCTTGACCCGCTTACTGTAACCGCTTACAGCGATACCACGCTGTGCGATGGCGTTGGACAGGCAACCATTTATGCCATAGCGGATGGTGGCGGAGGCGGCTACACTTTTTCATGGAACAACGGGGCGGGAATGAACGATACAGCTATTGTTGCCCCCGGAACCACTACTACCTACACCATTACCGTTGACGATGCCTGCGGAGTAACGCAGATAACCGATGATGTTACCGTTACCATTTCAACCATGCCCGTTGCCGATGCCGGTCCGGATATTACCTATTGCGCAGGCGATGCGGTAACGCTTACTGCCGCAGGCGGAACAAGTTATAGCTGGTATAAACTGCCCGCAAATACCTTGGTGGGGAATACGGCAGCTGTAACGATAAACCCCATTGGCAACGAAGATTATTACGTGAAAGTAACCACATCGGGCTGCACCGATTACGACACCCTTACCGTTACCGAAAACCCTGCTGCCCTTGCCGATGCAGGCTCAGATGTTGCCATTTGCGAGAATGATGTTATACAATTGATGGCAACGGGTGGCGTCCAATACGGCTGGGCTCCTGCCGGTGATTTAGACGATGCAACAATTGATAATCCCACCTTCAGCGGAACAACCACAACTACACTAACTGTTACTGTTACCGATGCCAACGGCTGCACCGATACCGATGATGTGGAGGTAACAGTAAACCCGTTACCACCCGCTGATGCAGGCGCTGATATTACTATTTGTCTTGGCTTTACCACACCGCTTGATGGCTCGGGCGGCACACAGTATTTGTGGAGTCCCGCAATCGATTTAGATGATGCTGCCATTGCTGCCCCTACCTTCAGCGGCCTTGTCTCAACAACCTACACCCTTACCGTAACCGACAACAACGGCTGCATTGCCACCGATGATGTTTACATTGATGTGATGCAGAATATTCCGGTTTCTGATTTTGTATTGCCAACGCAAACCTGCGTAAATGATGATATAACCATCACCTTCTCCGGAACAGCCAGCAACACTGCCATCTTCGACTGGAATTTTAACGGAGGCGTTGTTACGGCAGGCAATGATGAGGGTCCTTACACCCTGCACTGGACCACCACCGGAACCAAAACCGTTGAATGCATTGTTGACGAAAACGGTTGCGGCAGCGATACCATTACGTATGATATTGATGTGTTTGCTTATCCCGTTCCAAATGCGGGTGCCAACCAAAGCCTGTGCTCAGGTGAGGTTGTTTCGCTGGGCGGCTCATCCATTCCGGGTGAAGATTATCAATGGACACCCGTAGCTTATTTAAATGATGCAAGCATTGCAGCACCTGATTTAACACCTGTTAATATGACACCTGCAATGGTTGTTCTTCCTTATGTGATAACCGTTACTTCACAAAACGGCTGCGTGGCAAAAGACACTGCATTGATTACCGTATTCCCTATCCCCATTGCCAATTACGTTGCGCCCGCAGGCGAATGCTTTAACATTAACTCCATTGATTTTCTCGCAGGTGGCGTTTACGGAAACGCTGCAACCTTTGCCTGGGATTTCGGAATGTTTGCCTACCCATCAACCTCTACTCAGGAAAACCCGAACGGTGTCATTTTCTCCCTGCCCGATGATTATCAGGTGTCGCTTATTATTACCGAAAATGGTTGCGTGAGTTTGCCTTCCGTTCAAACCGTTGAAATATTCCCGATGCCCGTTGCCGATTTTTCTGCAAACCCGCTTGAAGGCTGCGAACCGTTAGATGTTTTTTTCACTGATTTAAGTGATGATGTCGGCTCCAATCTTTCTTACGACTGGAAGTTTGGTGACGATAGTATTTCAGCAGCTTCCAATCCAAGACATACGTATATCAATGCAGGCGTTTATGACGTGCAGGTTACGGTTACAACGGGCGATGGCTGCTCCAACTCTATCACAAAACCAAATTACATAACAGTATATCCCCGCCCTGTTGCCGGTTTCAAAGCAACACCCGAAATGGTTTCCATCTTTGACCCTCGCATCATCTTCACCGACCAGAGTAGCGGTAGCGACAGCTGCGAATACATGATTGGCGAAACAGGTGATGTTATCTACACCTGCAACTTTGAATACCATTTTGAAGACACCGGTCACTATATCATTACACAATATGTTTACAGCACCCACGGCTGCAAAGACACAGCAGCACTGGATGTTTATGTAAGACCTGAATTTACGTTTTATATCCCCAGCGCTTTCTCTCCCAATGCTGATTTGACCAATGATATTTTTTTCGGCTACGGAACATTTATTAAAGAATACGACCTGACTATTCTCAACCGTTGGGGACAAATGCTCTTCCGCTCGCTGGATGTAACCCAAGGCTGGGACGGCACCTACAAAGGCGACAAAGCGCAGGAAGATGTATATGTTTACAAGGTAAATATTGTTGACATCAATGGCGAGAAACACGAGTTCATCGGCAAAGTGACACTGTTCAGATAAATGTCGAAATCCACTTACCGTATCATTGGCTTAATGTCCGGCACCTCGCTTGACGGACTTGATATCGCCTGCTGCACCTTTGAACAAAACGGTGAAAGCTGGAGCTACAAAATTGAGGAAGCTGTTACTTATAAATACAATGAAGAGTGGAGCAAAAAACTTGCATCTATCCATAATTCTTCTGCTTATGAATTTGCGCTGGCAAACACTAAATACGGTTATTATGTGGCAGAAAAAGTCAATGAATTTATTTCAGATAAAAACATTAAAGGCATTGATTTAATTGCTTCGCACGGACACACCATCTTTCATCAGCCCGAAAAGAATTTCACCTTTCAGTTAGGATCCGGAGCAGCTATTGCAGGCAGAACTGGCATTACAACCGTTTGTGATTTCCGCTCATTAGATGTTGCACTGAACGGACAAGGCGCACCGCTTGTACCCATTGGTGATGCATTGTTATTTTCCGGATTTGAATACTGCCTGAACCTTGGTGGTATTGCCAATATCTCTTTTGACAACAACGGAAAAAGAGCTGCTTTTGACATTTGTCCTGTCAACTTAGTTCTAAATACCGTAGCTCAAAAACTTGGAAAAACCTATGACAGCGAAGGAGATTTTGCCCGTTCCGGTTCACTCAATAACAAACTGCTCGACAAACTCAACAATCTTGATTTTTATAAAACCACAGGTGCGAAATCATTAGGCAGAGAATGGGTAGAACAGGTTTTCTTTCCCGTATTAAACAGTTTTGAAATCTCTGCTCATGATAAATTAAATACAGTTTGCGAACATATTGCACTACAAATTGCAAAGCATGCAAAAAACACAACTGCAAAAATGCTTGTTACCGGAGGTGGTGCTTACAACAGCTATTTAATGGAGCGGCTAAAAGTTCACATTCAGGCAGAGGTTATTATTCCCGATAACCAAACGATAGAATACAAAGAAGCCCTGATTTTTGCTTTCCTCGGTTTGCTAAGGTTTGAGCAAAAAAATAATACCCTCGCTTCTGTAACAGGAGCAAGTACCGACAGCACCGGTGGCGCTATTTACTTAGGGGAAACTTGAGAATTACCCGGTGATGATTTAGAAATCATCATCATCGTCATCATCACCAAACTCGTTGAAAGGGATATCATCATCTCCTCCCAACATTTCAATGTTGGTGTCTTCCTCTTCCTCTTCGAAAGCGCTGACGTCTTTAGCCTTCTTAGGTATCTTACCTTTGATGGGCTTAAGCTTTGTGGGTTTTCTTAATTCATCAGAGTCAGTGGTAGATTTTTTACCTTTTGATGGACCTTTTGAATGTGCCAATGTTTTGATTTTTTGGTTGATTAATACTATTTCTGTTTGTTTCAAAAACAATCGTTATACAAAAATATAAATCTCTAGGTTTCAAAAAAAATATTTCTTCTTAAACAATAAAACTAACATATGCGTGTTTATAAATAGAAGGACACTTAAACCCATAATCAATAACTAATAGTAATTTCGCATGAATATCCACAGCCAATCAGCCTTTTACGGGCACAGCGACATGCAATTTTTAACAGATAAAGACAAGCGCAACGGACTTTTAGGAACTATTTTCTTCCACTCCATACTGCTGTTTATTTTTATTTATTTTAAGCTCAACCTAACTTTTCCAGCTGTTTTTCCTCCTGTTCCGCAGGAAGAAGGCCTGGAAGTAAACTTTGGGAACAGCCAAACAGGCTGGGGCGAAGAAGAACCTTCATCTGGCGGTTCGCCAGAACCCGAGAATAACTCAGTTGCAGCTGCAGTCCCTGCTGCCAGCAAACCTGAAAAGTCTGTTGCTAAAACACAGGAAGAGATTTTGACACAACAGGCCGAAGAAACTGCCAGAGTAGAAGCACAGCAAAAAAGAATAGCTGAAGCAAAGAAAGCTGAAGAACAAAAGAAAGTTGAAGCAGAGAAACAACGAGTTGAAGCAGAGAAAAAGAAAAAATCAGACGATATTTCAAAAATGGTGGGCAATGCATTTGGCAATGGCACTTCAGAAAGTCAGGGAATAAATAAAGGTCCTGGCAATCAGGGCGACCCGAACGGAACTCCGGGTTCACCCAATTACGGTCCGGGCAGTGGAAGCGGAAACATAGGTTTCAGTCTTAACGGAAGAAAAATGGTTCAGCGTCCTGTTATTGTTGAAAAATCGCAGGATCAGGGCAAAGTTGTGGTAAAAATAATTGTGGATAGAAACGGGAAAGTTACCAAAGCAACAGCCGGAGAAAGAGGAACAACTTCTACAAGCGCTTATCTTTTTCGCATTTCAGAAGAAGCTGCACTGAAAACAAAGTTTGATGCCAACCCAGCCACGGAGGAACAGGTTGGGAGCATGACTTTCACTTACAAGTTAGAATAGTGACATACCAGCAGACGCTGAATTACCTCTTCAGCCAGTTGCCGATGTATCAACGCATCGGGCATGCTGCATACAAAGCCGACCTTTCAAATACAATTGAAATTTGTCGTCTGCTCGGAAACCCGGAAAAATTTCTAAACAATCGCTGTATACACATTGCCGGAACAAATGGGAAAGGGTCTACTTCACATTTTCTTGCTTCCATACTTCAATCGGCAGGCTACAAAACAGGGCTTTATACTTCTCCTCACCTGAAAGACTTCAGAGAACGGATTAAAATAAACGGGAAAATGATTCCCAAGAAGAAGGTGATTGAGTTTGTAGAAAAACACCGCTCTGCTTTTGAAAAAATCCAACCTTCTTTTTTTGAAATGACAGTTGGACTTGCCTTTGACTATTTCAAAAACGAAAAAGTGGACATTGCCATAATTGAAACAGGCATGGGCGGACGACTTGATTCAACCAATGTAGTTAAGCCACTGCTCTCGGTAATTACCAATATCGGCTGGGACCACGAGCATTTTCTTGGAAACACCTTAGAGAAAATTGGTGCTGAAAAAGCCGGAATAATAAAATCAAAAACACCCGTTCTAATTGGCGAAACACAAGTGGAAACTGAAAAAGTATTCAAACAAAAAGCAAAAGCAGCTAACTCAAAAATTTATTTTGCTGATAAACTGTTTGATATTAAATCACCAGTATTGACTGGCAAAAGCAAACAGTATCTTAAAGTTGATATTGTAGAAGGGAAAACTGAATTTCTAAAAAAGGGACAGTCTGAACTAACCGGAATTTACCAATACAAAAATCTTAAAACAGTTGCAGCATCAGTAAAACTCTTGCGCGAACAAGGTTTTAGTATTTCTGACAAAGCATTGCGAAAAGGCCTGAAAAATGTTGTTTCAAAAACCGGAATAATGGGTCGCTGGCAAAAACTTTCATCCTCTCCCCTCGCCTACTGCGATACAGGACATAACATTGACGGCATCAAACAGGTATTGGCACAAATTGCTTTGACAAAACACAAAAAACTGCATTTTATCTTGGGTGTTGTGAGTGATAAAAAGATTGAACCTATTTTAACTATTCTGCCAAAAAATGCAGTCTATTATTTCTGTCGTCCTCAAATACCTCGCGGATTAAGTGAACTTGAACTGATGGATAAAGCTATTTCTTCAGGACTTAAAGGGCACGCATTCAAAAGCGTTAAAAGTGCTTACAATGCAGCACTGAAAAAGGCAAAAGCTAAAGATCTTGTGTTTGTTGGAGGCAGCACGTTTGTAGCAGCCGAAGTGGTGTAGAAAGAGAATTTTTAAAAAATATTTGCCCGTTATTACAAAAGTGTATATTTGCACCCCATTAGAAAAAAAGGGGAGCTTAGCTCAGCTGGTTCAGAGCATCTGCCTTACAAGCAGAGGGTCACAGGTTCGAACCCTGTAGCTCCCACTCAACAAAGACAAGCCTTTCAGGAAACTGAAAGGCTTTTTTGTTTCTCAATTTCGACACAATTTCGACACAAAGCGTTTCTAAACAATGGTCTGTTTCTGATAGCGTGAGATTAAATTTATTATTTTTACCTCATGAAAATTACAACATGCACATATTGTATTAGCTCGTTTTGGAGTAGCCATAAATGGCACAAGCGGGTTATTCATGTCTGTTGAGGAATAGATAGAATAACCGGGTTTTAAAAAACCGCTTGTTGCCGAGAGCAGCAAGCGGTTTTTTTTTATGGCATTTTGACCAGTATGCACAATGGATGTGTGTTAGTCTGCAACACTAATTTAGTCGGTTCGATTCCGACACTGGTCTCTAAACGGGGTTGAAACAATAATGGTCAATACGATGGACTAATTTAAAACTGAACGAAATGGAACCAAATTTAAAAACTGACAAACTATTAACACTCATAAAAAGCAAAGACCTTGAAAATTTCTTGGTTGAATGGTCAATTCTCAAAAACCAAATAACCGAGAAGGAAAAGCAGGAATTATTAGTCACCATTATTGACTATTATTATGAGGAGAATGAGTTCACTTTTTTTAAAAATATTTTTGAAAAAATTATTGAAAGCAAAGTTTCTTTGAATTTTTCTATTAAGTATTGGACTCCAACTTTTCTATCCGTAGCAGTTAATCATACTTCCCGTCAACTGTTTGATTACTTGCTGAGGTATGGAGCGAAACTTAATTTCATTGGTGATAAATATGAAGGTGAGAGTGAAGAAACTATCAAGCAGGAAGTAAGAGATGATAATGATAGATATTCTACTTGTCTTGACTTCGCACAATTAAAGTTAGATGATATGCTTACTACTGATTTTGATTTGGCTGAAATGGCTTGGGACAAAGTAAAAGATTTTGACCCTAATGAGGAGCCAATTGGAAATATCACTATTACCAAGAGAGAATACATACTATTGCTTGAGCAATCGGAATACTTGCATGACTTAGTAAAACTTGACAGGCTTGTTGACCATATCAAATCTTTAGGTGGAAAGGAATATTCTGAAATAGTTGAAGAAAGAAAAGCTCACAAATAAAGGCATTTTCACTTTTTTATATCTTTGGTCTTTAATTCCGGTGGATAAGACAGTGGCTTATCCCATTTTCGGGCGGGAATTGATTGATAATTTTGCACTATACCCTCTCAATTTAAACAACTCAAAGCAAAAGAGCGCAATAACATTGAAGAACTGTAATGTAAAAATCATGCACATTTCTTCTCTTAATTTTTATATACATTTGCCCCATTGAAAAAGCTAATAGCAATATCATTTCTCTTTGTCTTTTTGTGTGCAAACACAGAATTGCATCAGCTTTTGAAGTTGCCCGTTCTCATTCATCACTACCTATCACACCATCAAGACGAGCATGACAAATCATTTAATCACTTTCTTGACGACCATTACAGCAGCACCCCAAAACATTCTGACAGCGACCACAACGAACACGACAATTTGCCTTTCAAAACAAATGATTGTGCAATGGCTCATGTTTCAGTTGCCTTTGTAAATCTTATTCAATACACCATTCCAAGCCTAAACATTTTTCAGGTTAAATGCTCTTCAATTTATAATGGAGTAATTTATTTCTCTGCTTTTCTAAGCAATATCTGGCAACCGCCAAAAATTAGTTAATAAATGTATGCGTGTCCGTAAGCGGACACAAAAAAACTGTTTACGGTGCTATCGCACCGCAAACTTTCATTCATTTCATTAACTGATAAATCATGCTCAATAACATAATTGCGTTCTCTATAAAGAACAAACTCATCATCGGGCTTTTCATTTTAGCCCTTATTGGCTATGGCAGCTATGAAATCACAAGGTTGCCTATTGATGCCGTTCCCGACATCACCGACAACCAAGTGCAGGTAATCACTTCCGCACCATCGTTAGGCGCACCCGACATTGAAAGGCTTATAACTTTTCCCATTGAACAAGCCAACAGTAATATTCCTGGGCTGAAAGAAATCCGCAGTTTCTCACGGTTCGGACTTTCACTTATTACCATCGTGTTTGACGATGATGTAGATGTGTATTGGGCAAGGCAACAAGTAACGGAACGCTTGAAACTTGCACAGGAGCAAATCCCAAAAGGACTTGGTTCGCCTGAGTTAGCACCCGTTACTACGGGCTTGGGCGAAATCTATCAATATGTAATCCGTGCCAAACACGGTTATGAAACAAAATACGATGCAACCGAATTGCGGACAATTCAGGACTGGATAGTTCGCAGACAATTATTAGGAGTGAAAGGCGTTGCCGATGTAAGCAGCTTTGGCGGCAAGTTGAAACAATATGAAATTGCTATTGATGCCAACAAACTAAAATCCTACAACATCACTATTAACGATGTATTCACCGCTTTGGAAAAAAACAACGAAAATACTGGCGGTGCATACATTGAAAAAAAATCAACAGTTCTTTATATCCGCAGCGAAGGCTTAATCGGCAGCATTAACGATATAAAAAGCATTGTAGTAAAAAACACCGCCAACGGCACACCGCTTTTGATAAACGATGTAGCTGATGTCAGAATAGGTAATGCCATTCGCTACGGTGCTATGACCTACAACGATGAAGGCGAAGCCGCAGGAGCAGTAGTAATGATGCTCAAAGGCGGCAACAGCAACGAAGTAATTAAGAATGTAAAAGAACGAATTAAGCAAATTGAAAAAACCTTGCCAGAAGGCGTGGAAATAGAACCTTTCCTTGACCGCACAAAAATGGTAAACAACGCCATCGGCACAGTTTCCAAAAACCTGTTGGAAGGTGCGTTAATCGTAATCCTTATTTTGGTTTTATTTCTTGGAAATCTCAGAGCAGGTTTTATTGTGGCATCCGTAATTCCTTTGTCAATGCTGTTTGCCGTGATTATGATGAACATTTTTGGCGTAAGCGGAAACCTCATGAGTTTAGGTGCTTTGGACTTTGGGCTTATTGTGGACGGGGCAGTAATTATTGTAGAAGCCTGTATGTTTCAGTTGCACACTTCTAAACAACAAAAAGTTTCTCAACAACAAATGGACGACATTGTTTACAAAACTTCCACACGAATGCGCAACGCTGCCGTGTTTGGCGAATTGATAATCCTTGCCGTGTATTTACCAATCTTCACATTAGAAGGTATTGAAGGCAAAATGTTTAAGCCAATGGCGCAGACCGTTGCTTTTGCTTTACTCGGTGCGTTCATTCTTTCCCTCACTTATATTCCTATGATGAGTGCTTTGTTCCTCAACAAAACTGTTTCACACAAAAAGAATATTTCAGATAGAATGATGGAAGTATTAGAAAACTTTCATCAAAAATATTTGCTCAAAGTGTTGAACATTCCAAAAACCATTGTTGCCCTCGCTTTTGGTTTATTGCTTATTGCCTTGTTTATTTTCTCAAAATTAGGCGGTGAGTTTATTCCCGAATTGCCCGAAGGCGATTTTGCTGTGGAAACAAGAGTATTGCAAAGCAGCAACATCAACACCACGGCAAACGCCTGTATGCAGGCGGCTCACATTTTAAAAAAGAAATTCCCCGAAGTAGAAAAAGTAATTGGCAAAGTAGGAAGCGGTGAAATTCCCACTGACCCCATGCCAACGGAAGCTGCCGACATTATGATTATTTTGAAAGACAAATCAGAATGGACTTCTGCCGAAACATGGAATGAACTTTCAGAAAAAATGAGTAAAGCACTACAGGATGTTCCTGGGGTTACATACAGTTTTCAATATCCCGTGCAAATGCGTTTCAATGAATTGATGACAGGTGCTAAACAAGATGTGGTTTGTAAAATTTTCGGTGAAAACTTAGACACACTTTCAAAATATTCTAAACTCTTAGGTGATGTGGCAGAGAAAATTGACGGTGCTGAAAATATTTATGTTGAACCGATTGACGGACTGCCGCAACTCATCATTACTTACAAAAGAAACCTTATTGCACAATACGGTTTGAATATTTCCGACATCAACAGAGTAGTGAACATCGCATTTGCTGGGCAAAGCAGCGGACAAGTTTTTGAAGACGAAAAGCGTTTTGATTTGGTTGTTCGCCTTGCAGAAGAAAATCGTCAGGAATTGGAAGATGTGCAAAACCTTTTAATCCCAACGCCACAGGGAACTCAAATTCCGTTGTATCAGGTGGCAGATGTTTCCATTCAGGAAAGTGTAAATCAAATTCAGCGTGAAGATGCAAAGCGTAGAATTATTGTCGGCTTCAATGTCGGTAATAGAGATGTTCAAAGTATCGTAAACGATTTGCAAACGCAAATTGATAAACAAATAAAGCTGCCAGCAGGCTATTTCATTACCTATGGAGGAGCATTTGAAAATCTTATTGCAGCAAAAAAACGCCTCTCAATTGCCGTCCCTATTTCGCTGTTACTCATTTTCTTTTTACTCTACTTCGCTTTCAATTCCTTCAAACACGGTTTACTTATTTATTCCGCTATTCCACTATCAGCCATTGGCGGTATATTCTTTTTAGCATTACGGGGAATGCCGTTTAGCATCAGTGCGGGCATCGGTTTCATTGCCTTGTTTGGTGTAGCCGTATTAAATGGAATTGTCTTGATTTCGGAATATAACCGAATAAAAGCCGCAGGTGAAACCGACTTAAAACAAATTGTATTGCAAGGAACAAAACACCGCTTGCGACCAGTGTTGATGACTGCACTTGTTGCCTCGCTTGGTTTCCTGCCAATGGCATTAAGCAACGGTTCAGGTTCTGAGGTGCAGCGACCTTTGGCTACCGTTGTAATCGGTGGCTTACTCATCGCAACTTTTCTTACACTGTTTGTTTTGCCTGTTCTCTACATTCTGTTTGAGAAAGGATTTAAAAGCAAACCAGCCGTTGCAGCAACAACAATTCTATTGCTGTTCTTCATTTCATTTCAAAATGCAAATGCTCAACAACCAATCAATTTGCAAAGTGCAATTGACACCGCTTTGAAAAACAACTTAACGGTAAAGAATGAAAGGTTAAACGCAGAATATCAGAAGAAACTAAAAGCCGCAGCCATTGACATTCCGCAAACAAACCTTTCAGGCGAATACGGACAAATCAATAGTTTCTATAACGACACCAAGTTTGGCATTTCGCAATCCATCAGTTTTCCAACTGTGTATGCAAAACAAAAATCACTTCAAAACGAAAATTACAAAAGCAGTGTCTTGAACATTACAATAAAAGAAGTCGAACTCAAAAAGCAGGTCAGCGATATTTTTTACCTGCTGGTTTACTTGCAGCAAAAGCAAAAAATTCTTTTGCAAAACGACAGTGTGTATGCTTCGTTTCTTGAAAAAGCAAACCTGCGGTTTGCCAAAGGCGAAAGCAACATTTTAGAAAAAACCACAGCCGAAACGCAGCGCGGACAAATCGCCATCCAGTTAAACCAACTCAAAAACGATATTGAAATCCTACAACTGCAATTTCAATTACTCTTAAACACAACAACTCTTCTCATTCCGTCAGCACAAAACCCGAAAATGATTTTCGCTGCCTCGCTTGACACATCTGCAATCAGCAAACATCCATCAATTCAGGTTTTGCAGCAGCAAAAACAATTCTCACTTATCAATACACAGTTAGAAAAATCAAGATTATTACCCAACCTGAGTATAGGTTATAGCAACCAAAGTATTATAGGAACAGGACCCGATAATATTTATTACCAAAAGTCATATCGTTTCAATTCTGTTCAGTTTGGTATAGGAGTGCCTTTGTTTTTTGGTTCACAAAAAGCAAAAATAAATTCCTCAAAAACTTTAGAGTTGATAAGCGAAAACAATTATCAATTGGGTTTTCAAACACTCAAAACAGAATACGAAACAGCGTTCAAACAATATCAGACCCAATTGCAAACCGTAAAATACTTTGAAGAAACTGCTTTGCAAAATGCAAACACCATCACCAAAACCGCCAACCAACAATTCACAAATGGCGACATCAATTACCTCGAATGGACAATGCTTATCAACAACGCAGTCAGCATACAAAGCAACTATACCGATGCTGTAAAAGAACTCAATAAAACAATCATTCAACTCAATTACATAACCAATAAATAAACCAAATGAAAAAGCTATCAAAAATTTTACTGCCAATGATTATTGCCTTAATTACAAACACATCATGCAATCAAATTAAGAATGAAGATAGAGTCTTGATGAAGGGTAAAAATGATTCGTTACTCATTGTTAAAATCCCTGATGCTGCTTGCGAAAAGTGCCAAAAGGTAATTGAAGAAGGTTTATTTAATCAAAAAGGAGTCAAACAGTCAATACTTAACTTGCAAACAAAGGAAGTTTCTATTGTTTATGACCCACTAATAGTATCCCCTCAAATTCTTAAAGACACCGTTACAGAACTTAGCTACAAAATGCCATGTAGTATAGCGAAAAACTGATTAGAATAGGCAACAAATAAAAACAAAAAAATGAAAAAATATATCATAATTCTCATAGCATTTGCAGCACTTACCGCTTGCAACAATACTACAGAAACCGAAACCAAAACGGAAGAAACCACAGATGAAACCACTGTTGAACTCACCGAGGCACAACTCAAAAACTCTGAAATCAAAACAGGAAAAATTGAGCAACGCAACATTTCATCACTCTTAAAAGTGAACGGTAAAATTGAAGTGCCGCCTCAAAATATGGTTTCCATAAGCGTTTCCTTAGGCGGATATTTAAAGTCAACAAAACTTTTAGAAGGTATGCACATCAGCAAAGGTGAAGTAATTGCGGTAATGGAAGGCGTGCAATACATACAATTACAGCAGGATTATTTAACAGCTAAATCACATTTTGCCTTTGCAGAAAGCGAGTATAACCGCCAGAAAGAATTGAACCAAAGCAAAGCCAGCAGCGACAAAGTTTTTCAACAGGCACAAACCGATTATACTTCGCAAAAAGTCTTGGTAAAATCATTGGAAGAAAAGCTAAAACTCATTGGCATCAATCCCGACAACCTAAACGAAAACAATTTATCACGAAGCATCAACATCGTTTCACCTATTGACGGCTATGTTTCAAAAGTGAATGTCAACATCGGCAAGAATGTAAACCCTTCCGACATACTTTTTGAATTGGTAAACCCAACCGACATACATCTTGCACTGAATATTTTTGAAAAGGACATTGACAAACTTTTCATCGGGCAAAAACTAATTGCCTACACCAACAGCAACACCGCAAAAAAATATCCATGCGAAATAATTTTAATCGGGAAAGATTTAACCCAAGACCGCAGCGTAATAGTTCATTGCCACTTTGAGCAATACGATAAATCCCTAATCCCTGGAATGTATATGAATGCAGAAGTAGAAGTTTCAACTAATAACGCTTTTGTAATTCCTAATGATGGCTTGGTCCGCTATGAAGGCAAGCAGTATGTTTTCACCGAAATCGAAAACAAAAAATACCAAATGCAGGAAGTAACCACACAAAATACCGAATACGGTTTAACGCAAATAACCTTTGCCGACAGTGCCGATATGAAAAGCAAAACTTTCGTTATCAAAGGCGCATACACCCTTTTAATGAAAATGAAAAACATGGAGGGTGAAAATTAATCCATGACAAATATCTTCTTCATCCTCGCTATTGTCAGCACCTTTTTGTATAGCCCACCCAACCTTTTTGTTAAATTAGATGTCTATTAGAAAAGAAAGGGCATATTAACTTGACAGAAACAGGACTTATAGACGGTTGCATAAAAGACGACAGAGGTTGTCAGAATATGCTGTATAAGCTATTTGCACCAAAGATGATGACTGTTTGTTTTCGATATTCAAGGAACAGAGAAGATGCAGAGGATACATTGACAGAAGGCTTTATGAAAGTATTTGAAAATATTTCAAAATTCAGAAAAGAAGGCTCATTTGAAGGATGGATAAGAACAATAATGGTAAATACTGCGATAGCAAAATTTAAAAATTCACATCAACTTTCATTGGTTATTAATCTTGATGACAACCATACTAACTTAGCATCAGGAGATGATATAATAAGTAATATGACTGCAAAAGAATTGATGGAACTCATACAACAACTGCCACCGGCATATCAAATGGTGTTTAATTTATACTCTTTTGAAGGAATGAAGCATAAAGAAATTGCCGAGCAATTAGGAATATCTGAGGGCACATCAAAATCAAACCTTTCAGATGCACGTAATTTTTTAAAGAGAAAACTTGAAAGACAACGCCCTTTGACATTGATAGCTAATGAACGATGAGTGAACTAAACGAAGATATTGACAAATTATTCAGAGATTCAATTGAGGAATCTGAAATAACTCCATCTAAGGCTGCCTGGGAATCCATTGACAAAAAATTAGACAGAAAACAATTTAATAAGTTTCAAAAAAGGTTAAGGCGTTTAATTGGTTTAATTATTTTTCTTTCAATTTCAGTAATTGGCTTAGGCGTATTACAAGTCAGTCAATATTTTTCAAAAAAAGACAATCAAATCTCCACTATTGGAACAAAAGAAAATATAAATACCGATGCTTCCGTAAATTCAAAAACCTTAACAGCGCAACAAAATAGCAGCGTGACATATTCTGGAACTTCACCAAACCCAACGGATAAAAAAATAAACCACGAGAAAAATAATAATACAGTAAACACATTGGTTAATAAGACAGAAAACAAGAAACCCAATTTTGAATCCTCTATATCTGCCAATAAATCCTACAAACAGAATTACAATAATGTTTCTGCAAGTTTTACATCTAATGTAAGCAATGAAAGTTTAATTGCGGAGGCTGAAACAAATGAGATTGCAAAAACAATTCTCCCTGAAATCCAAACTACTGACATACTCAATGTAGATACTGCCGAAAACATGAACAAAAATCAGGATTCGCTGATGGCAGGTATTGACAAGGATTCTGTTCAAACACTGCAAAATACTTCTCCCGATATTGAAGATAAGATGCCATTCAAATATCGCTTTTCAATAGCCGGAATATTTTCACCCGACTTTTATTCTTCACAGTTTCTTGATAATGACCATAACGATAATCAGCAAGAGGGTGATTATAAAGATTCCGAAAGTCCTGATTTTTCATACACCACAGGAATAAAAATTGGCTGTCAGGTTTCAAAAAGGTGGGGTATTTATTCCGGCTTGACCTTTTCAGCCATGTCTTACTCAATAAACCAAAAAACCCTTTACGCTCAGCAAGCCGACAACGGAGAGGTTAATTATTTAGTAACAAGTTCAGCAGGTGTTGTCCGATTACCG
>CANKAM010000018.1 GCA_947479755.1 Bacteroidota bacterium | reverse complement strand
TCTACGAAATTCTACAGATTTTGAGCATCTCAATTTTTGAGAAAACGCCCATAAACCAACTGTTTCAAGAAACTCAATTACAATATTTCAAAGAACAAAATCCTAATCAATTGAAAATGTGGGACTAATATCAAAACGCTAATGAAAAAATCTATTAAATAATCATAATTTGGGTGAAGCTTCAAAATTAAATATCCCAGCCGTCTTATTGTTTCTTCTTTCCCCAGCAGCACCATCAAATCAGGAACGGCAGGACCACTAAGGTCACCAACAATACTGATGCGTGTGAATTTCATCAAATCACCTAATTTCACTTCGTTGCTTTCTGCAAATTGTTTCAATGAAGTTTCAATGTTTGCGGAAGAGAAATCTGAAATGGAATTGATAAACCCTACAAGGTCTTGTAATCCTTGCAGGTTTGGAGTTCCCAATTTCTTTAGTGCTTCAGCACTGTAATTTTCAGGTGCTTTGTAAATGTATTCGTTGCCGGCAACAATATCATTCATAAACGAAACACGGTCTTTCAACAATGCACACACATGCTTCAGAAATTTTATATCCGTTACGCCAAACTTCTCTTTTGCAAGCGGTAAAATCATCTCGGCTAAATTTTCATCGGGTGTAGCTTTGATGTAGTGCTCGTTAAACCATTTCGCTTTTTCAAAATTGAATTTTGCTCCGGCTTTGTGCACATGCTCCATGGAGAAAGCCTCTTCCAATTCTTCCAGAGAATAAATCTCTTGCTCCGTTCCCGGATTCCAGCCGAGGAAAGCAATAATGTTTATCACCGCCTCCGGCAAATATCCTTTTTCACGATAGCCGGATGAAATTTCTCCTGTCTTCGGGTCTTTAAATTCCAATGGAAAAACAGGAAATCCAAGTTTATCTCCATCACGTTTGCTTAGCTTTCCGTTGCCATCGGGTTTTAATAATAAAGGCAGATGCGCGAATTGCGGCATCTTGTTTTCCCAGCCTAAATAGCGATACAATAGCACATGTAAAGGAGCAGATGACAACCATTCCTCACCACGTATTACATGTGTAATCTGCATGGCATAATCATCTGCAACATTGGCAAGGTGATACGTTGGCATTCCATCACTCTTGAATAAAACTTTATCGTCCATAAGCGAAGTGCTGAACACCACTTCACCGCGAATTAAATCCTGAACTCTTACCTCTTCGTTTTCTGTGATCTTAATACGAATAACATACTGCTCACCTGCGCTGAGTTTTGCTGCAACTTCATCAGCAGAAAGCGTAAGCGAGTTTTTCATTTCCATTCGCACCGCTGAACCATAAGCAGTAACAGGTGCTTTATCAGCTTCCAGCTTTTTGCGTAACGCATCCAGTTCTTCCGAAGTATCAAATGCATAATAGGCATGACCACTTTTTACCAATTGCTCGGCAAACTGTTTGTAGCCTTCTTTCCGGTCGCTCTGGCGGTAAGGCGCATGAGGGCCATCCCCAAAACCAACTCCTTCATTAGGTTCAATGCCTACCCATTTCAATGATTGAATTATATAATCTTCTGCACCTTCAACATATCGTCCCTGGTCGGTATCTTCAATGCGGAGAATAAAATCACCGCCAAGTTTTTTTGCAAAAAGGTAATTGTATAAAGCAGTGCGCACACCGCCAATATGTAAAGGCCCTGTTGGACTGGGCGCAAATCGCACACGAACTTTTCTGTCAGACATTTTTATTGATTGAAGGCGCAAAGATATAACAAGCCCTTTAAGAGCTTCACTCAATCTTTGCAACTATTTGTTGAGGTACTAATCAACAACCGTCATCCTGATACTCTGCGTTCCCTGCGAAGTATTCAGACGGGCAAGATAGATTCCCTGTGCTAAGTTCAGCTCCTTTGACGAAAACTCGAACCGATGTTGCCCTGCGCCAAACTGCGCATTGGCAAGCGTGGTAATTTTTTCGCCCGCCATGTTAAATACATCTAACTGTATTCTGTCAGAAGCAGGAAGAGTAACAAAAATCTGAGTGCTTTCTCTCAATGGATTTGGGAAACTGATGAAAGAAACAGGATTTGTATGTTCACTAACAGAAGAAGCAGTATCAGGTAGCGCTTCTTGTGTATACTGAACATAAAACAGCATCATTTCATCATGAGTGGTGTTGCCCCAATAAAGTGTATCATCCGTAAAATTCTGATAGGTTGCTTCAATTATAATCCCAGATTGAATAGAAACTTCATAGAGCGGATCAAAAATGCGTACTGCCGGGTGCTCCCAATCATAAAAGCCTTGATTAAAAGAATAATCGCGGTTATAAAATCCTTCATAAAACTGCTCGCCTTTTCCACCGTTTGCAGTGCTTTTATAGAGATCAAAATCTTTTCCGCGTGCATGCGTATGCCCCTGCAACGACCAGATATGCCATGTTGGAGCCTGAGGATAAAAAGGGAAGCCAAAACGGTATGTAAAAGTATGGTCAATCCCATCATTAGGAATAATCAAATCCTGACCGATATTTCCGGTTCCCAGAATAAATTCAACTGCGTTAATTGGAATAAGCACAGAAAACATTTCAATCTTATTTGTATCAGGTACGGCAGTATAAACATTGGTAAATGATTCTGCTGCTATAATTGAATCTTCATCATAATTTACAATGTGATAATTCATGTCCAGCACTTGATCCCCCTTCCATCTGAAAGCAGTGTTTCCCGGAAGATTGTATGCAAAGGCATCCTGCCAGGTAGCAACCATATCATTTACGCCCAGTGAGCTGCCTTCGGGGTCATTAATATTTCTCATCCCTGCAGGGTAATCTGCGTCTGTGCCATCAACAAATTTATAAATGATAAAGTGGTGCGATTCATCATTAAACCATGTTTCAAGTTTTCCAACATCAACACTGTCGGCAAATAAGGAGATGTCTTGTTTTTTGAAATATTCAACCTCTTGCTGTGGTGCAAGAAAGAATGGTCCCATGCGCAACTGAAAACCTTCGCCTTCAGCAGGTGGAGGTGGTGTTGCCTGACGTGGTTTTCCGTTCACGTGGTAGTAGTCAAACAAAAGTTGCGGGTCAACAGCCTGTCCCGTTTCTTTGGCTCCGAAAAGTATCCATTGGCGAATAAGTTCTACTTCTTCCAGTTCCAGTTGTTGCCCATAAACTAAAGGCATTGCAGCGCCTTCGTTCATACCAAGCGGATAGTAGTTATCCCAGGCCTCATAAGCACATTTGCGCAGCAGAAAACTTTTCTCAGGATGCCCCGGATAAATGCGTTTGTATCCATTTGCCAAAGCGTCATCATTTGCGGGGTCTGCATTTACAAGATTGGCATATACAACAGAAGCATCACCTCCGCCATACAAATCAAGACTGTCGGCATTGCCTGCTGTGTTATGGCACGAAGCCGTGCAATTCGCCTGAAAAAGCGAATATACCTGTTGATAGGTGTCTTGCGCTGTTGCATTTAAGCTGATGAGCGCTACAGCGCCAACTACTAACTTTTTCATAAAAGAATTAATCAATTTTTACAATTTGTTTTGAAATACTTTCACCGTTCACACTAAGGCGAACATAATAGGTTCCGCTTGTCCAGCCGGGAGCGTTGGTATTGATTTGTGCGTATTTTTTGCCTGGTGTTTCTGTTTTGTTCATCAGGTTGGCAACTAATTTTCCATTGATATCATAAATATCAATTGCCACAGTTGATTCTTCTTTCAGATTATAAGAGAAGTTCAAAATGTCTGCAACCGGATTTGGATATGCCGAAATATTATCAGCTGCTGTGATTGCTTCGTTAATTCCTATTGGAGCGTTAACGGTGTATTGCATAAAAACAAGCATCATTTCATCAGCAGTTGTTAAACCAAAGGTGATAAGAAATGCCTGTTCATTGGGGTCACTGATTTTATATTTTGCTTCATGAATAATTCCTTTTGAAGCCTCAACGGTTTCCAGAGGATCAAAATATTTATTAGCAGGGTGTTGCCAATCGTAATAACCCTGATTGAAGGTGTAGTCGGTATTGTAATTTCCGTCATAGATAATATCACCCTTACTGCCGTTGGCATTGCGTTTATAAATGTCGTAGGCTGTTCCGTACTTATGAGTATGGGTAGAAAGAAACCAAATGTTCCAGTCATCTTGTGAACCGGATTCAAATTTAGAACCTGTAAAGGTTTGTTCTTCTCCGTTATTAAAAATAAGAAGTGCTGTAGGATTATAAATAACCAGTTCTGATTTCATTTCACGCTCAGCAGTTCCAATTGGTTGAGTGTAAACATTGGCATATCCTTCGGCAGCCAAAACGGAATCTTCAGCATAGTTGATGATGTGATAATTCAAATCTATAACTGCGCTGTCGTTGAAATAATATGCTGTATTATCAGGCAGGTCGGTTGTTTCTGAATCTACCCAGCCCACAATGTACTTTGTCTGGTCGGGAAACACATTGGAAACATCAACGGTGCGCAACCCTTCTTCCAACTCGCTTTCAGCACCAGGTAAAAACCCAAAAAGCAGAAAGTGGTGCGAATCATCATCTATTGTGCAGCTAAGTTTGTTGGCTTCAAACGGAGTGGAATTGAAAACAGCTGCTTTTTTGTAGTACTCAATTTCCTGCAAGGGGTCAAGGAATACAGGTCCTATATGCAGCTGAAAACCT
This sequence comes from Bacteroidota bacterium, assembly GCA_947479755.1. GTDB lineage: Bacteria > Bacteroidota > Bacteroidia > SXHM01 > SXHM01 > SXHM01. The sequence goes on along the minus strand of CANKAM010000018.1, from coordinate 59,676 downwards.
TCACCGGGTGCTGGTGCAGGAGGAACTGCAATTCTTGGTCTTCCATTTACATGGTAGTAATCGTAAAGCGTTTGAGTGCTAACCACCTGACCGCTTTGCGGTGCGCCATACATAATCCATTGACGAATTAATTCCACTTCTTCTTTCTCTAATGTTGGCTGATTATCCGGCATTGCTGCTCCTTCCGTTAAATCAAGACTGTAGGCAGCATCCCATGAAGATGTTGCGCATTTGCGCAGTAAAAAACTACGTTCAGGGTAGCCGGGTGCTATACGTTTATGTCCTTTTGCAGCAGCAGCAGGATTAACGGGTGTAACATTAACTATGTTGTTGTAAACGGTGCTTGCACTTCCTCCGCCATAAAGGTCAAGGTTTCCTGAGTTGCCGCCATTTCCATGGCAACCTATTGTGCAGTTGGCCTGAAAAATTGCATAAACACTTTGGTAAGTTGATTGTGCCGATGCGTTGAAAGCAGAAAAAGCCAGCGCAGTTAAAATGTAAAAATGCTTCATTGAAAGTGTATTGATAGTGGTGTAATCGCCTTTTTTTAAGGCGGATAAAGGTAATTAATCCATAATGCCACACAGCGCAATATCTTCCAGATGCCCCAAAAATAGACGAAACCTGCATTTATACCGACAAAGAAGAAGAATGTTTCGTCATAAATGAGTGTGCGAAAAAACGCTAGATTTTAAATCAAATTTTAATGTGATTACCTATACATTTGCGCGAAATTTAAAGAATAAGCTCATGAAAAAAGTTCTGTTTTTTGTTCTCGCTTTTGTTGGCATGCAGGTATATTATTCCTGTTCTTCGGGCGGAAATGATAACGTTGTTTCTACAGCCGAAATGAATATTACGCTTGACGGAATGACCTGTGCTGAAGGTTGCGCCAAAACCATTGAAAAGACAGTTGCTGAACTGGAAGGCGTTACCTACAGCAACGTAAATTTTGAAGAAAAGACAGCTACCTTTAAATTTGATGATACAAAGACTAACGAAAAAGATATTCTTGCTGCCATTGCAGCTTTAAACGAAGGACAATACAAAGTAACCCATGTAGAGGTGAAAATTGAAAAGAAAGCAACAGAAGGCGAACAAGACACTAAAGTAGAAGCAGTTGAAGAAGAATTAATGAAAGATACTGCCGTATAAACCAACCAATAACCAACCATAAAACCAAACCAACATGTTCAACATTAAAACCTATACCTTAATTCTGTTCTCTGCATTTTTTATGAATGCAATAACAGCCAGACCTGCTTTGTCGCAAAACAATGGTGACGACCAGTTTAAATTAACGGCTTTTCCTAACCCTTCCTCTTCTTCTATAACTATTAATTACCAACTTCCGCAAAATACGCCTGTGAAACTGATGATTTTCAGTGTTGACGGCAGCGTGGGTAAAGTTTTATTTGCCGGCAACCGCACAGCAGGTGAGTACAACGAAACGTATGATATTTCAACACTTGCTCCCGGTCAGTATTTTTATCAGTTGCAAACCGAAACTGATTTGGTTACCAAATCAATCAGTATGGTGAGCGGGGCTGCGAAGCAGAATTAAATCGTTTAAATCATTATAAATAAAAAGCTCCCTCGCCTTAGGCGAGGGAGCTTTTTATTTACTTACAACCTTATCTGTAAAAAGATTACCGCTTATTCAATAACAATTTTACCTGTGTAAGCTTTCCCTTCTTTAACAAGCTTTACCGTATACATGCCTTTTGCAGTATAAGTAATATCAAAGAATGGTGTTTGCCCTGAGTTGAAATCATCCATTTTAAAATGTGCTGTTTCTTTTCCGTTGCTATCATATATATATAGCATTGCATTATTCAGGTTAGTTAGTTCTTGCGGTACTTTTACATTAAACGCCCCCTTGTTTGGGTTAGCATAAATAAATAGCTCGTTACCTGTTTCATCTGTTTTGTTGCTGGGCATACCGGTAATCAAATCGTGTTTTGCAATGAAAGCATCCTTTTGTATCAAAGGATAAAAAGTAAGCGTATCAGTAGAAAACCCACCAATAATGCATTCGCCTGTTGACTTATTTATGGTAAGAGCTTGTGCGTACGATCTTCCTTCTTCAATCTGGTTAAACCCAATACAATCACCGGTAGAGTCATAGCGTGCAAGAAAGGCATGCTCATAACCACTGGTATTAATAGATGTGCCGCCAAATGTGGCGCTGCCAAAAATTGTACCCCGCACCCGCGAGCGTATTGCGCATAGCAGACGCGAGGCTCTTGCCTCGTGTCGTCTATTATTTGTCGTCCCCGACAACACGCTGTTTCTATACATTAGCATCCAACACTTTTATTTCACTAAACTCATTTCCACTGCTGTATAACCAATGATGCGGTTCAGCAACAAATCCTGCTTTCACCGGATTGTTATGCAAGTAGGCTATTTTCTGTTTAATCACATCCTCACTCCACAACTCTATTGGATGGTTGTGTTGCTGCCAAAACTGAAACTCCTTATTCTGGTTATTGTATTTCCCGAAATAGCGGAACATATACATCAGCCATTCTCTGCGGCTTTCGCCCTGATGTTTGTCAACCATATCAATTAATACTTTAGCGGTATAGCTTTTAAAATCGCGTAATATTTCGCTCAATCTGCCTTCCTCAGCTCTTGCTATCCAATGAAGGTGATTTGGCATAATTACATATGCATACAATTCAAGACCTTTATTTTGTTGACAATATTGTATGTTTTTCATCAGTTCATATACATACTCTTTTCGGGTAAAAATATCAATCCAGCCAACCACCGTTAGTGTTACATAATATACACTGCCCTCGTAGGTTTTGTATTTTTCTGACATGTAGCAAAGCTAAAAAATATAATTTGCCCGAGGCAAAGCAATAAACGGCACGAGCGGGACGCTCGCGCCAGCTGCGCAAACCTTACCGTGGCGACCACAGTGGTAATCTCTTAATCCAAAGTCTCACCGTAACGGTTACGGAGGCAATCGGACAATGCAAAGTCATACCGTAACGGTTACGGAGGTAATGTCTTAATCCGAAGTCATGCCGTAACGGTTACGGTGCTAATCCTTTAATCCGAAGTCTTACCGTAACGGTTACGGAGGCAATCGGACAATACAAAGTCATACCGTAACGGTTACGGAGGTAATCGGACAATGCAAAGTCGTGCCGTAACAGTTACGGAGGCAATCGGACAATGCAAAGTGCTGCCGTAACGGTTACGGAGGCCCTTTTTCAATAGCAATTGTTAAAATCTGTTAAAATTTATGGAGTAGCACAATATGCAGCATCAAAATAGCGTTATCAGATTAATTAACGCTTCATTATTAACTAAAAAAACAAAAACAAAAGGAGTACACAAACATGGTCGCCTACCGAAAATCAATTCGATAACGGCACCAAAAACAGCAAAAAGAAGATGAACATCATTTCTTCTGACCACGACAGCAAACTGCATGCGCAGATAGGCAATCCGCTTATAGCTGTATTATTCAGTTTCTTTCATGCGATAAGGCTGATGTATCTGGCAAAATACACGCAATGGAAAAGCACCGTTGCGGCTTACCACGGAGCTACCGTGAACTTTGAACAGCTTATTGCACAACTAAGCAGTACCATGATTGAGGATTTTGACATCCGCATTCAGGTGCTTTTTAAAAGGGGAACAGCACAATATGCTGCATTGCTTCCTAATTTCAGAATACCGTTTCAAAGCGGTGAGTATGACGAGCGCATAACTGCCTTGGGTACGCTGAGCGAGAGTTTAACGGGTATAGTTGTATTGGCTGCGGTAAAAACCGATGTAGATGCTTTTCTGCTTCAGCTCACCACCGCCCGCGATCAGCAGCAGGGCCTGGAAGGATTGAAACAAACCCTTAGTGAAGAAGTGGAACTGGCGCGGGTAACCATTGCGCAGGCTATGTATTACACGCTGGGCGGACTGATGCAGATTTTCAGTGCCAACAGCATACAGATAGCTAACTTCTATGATTTGGAAACCTTGCGCGGAAGCATTTCCGATACAGCAGATTTGATTTTTGATGGTTTTATCGGTAGCGGACAGATAGTAAATGTGCTTAATCCAACCGTAACACAGTATGTTGCGGGAGTAACATTAAGGATTAAAAACACTACTACCGGTCCTGCAATTGGCGGTTTGTATTTCTACACCGCCATGAGCCCAACTGATGGATGGAGCGGAATAGGTCAAAACCTTAATCCCGGTCAGGAAGCTACCATAATTCTTACTGCTGCTGAGTTTCGTGCATACTTTAATGTGCAGAACCAAGGTCCTAATCAGCAGAGTTATGAGGTAGAGATTATGTAAACTAAACAAAGCGTTAATTAAAAAGTCCCTTCGCCTAATGGTGAGGGGATTTTTTTTACTACCCGTGGCAGTTCTTATACTTTTTTCCACTTCCGCAAGGACAAGGGTCGTTGCGGCCTATTTTATCTTCCACTTTTACAGGCATTGGTTTTTCCTGCTCGGTGTTGGGCACTCCGGGTTGGCGGGGCGCGCCAATTTCATCTCTTCCTGTTTTAAGGTTAGTTTCGGGTTTTGGCGGTGCAAGGTTGCGTTTAAAACTTGTTGGAGCCTGTTCGGGCAAAGTACCTTTGAACAGGAAGGGAACAATCTCGCGATTGATTTTTCCCAACAAGGTTTTGAATAATTCAAACGACTCGAACTTGTAGATCAGCAAAGGATCTTTTTGCTCGTAGGCCGCATTTTGTACGGATGATTTCAACTCATCCATTTCGCGGAGGTGCTCTTTCCAGATGTCGTCAATAATGGCGAGCACAATGTTTTTTTCGAACGATGTTGCCAAAACTTTTCCGCGGGTTTCGTATGCTTTTTTAAGATTTGTAACAACGTTCAGGGTTTTTATTCCGTCACTGAAAGGAATTACGATGTTCTCAAAACTTTGTCCTTCGTTTTCATACACTTGTTTGATAACAGGGAAGGCACGTTCGGCACTGAACTCTTTTTTCTGTTTGTATTTTTCTTCTAAGTATTGGAATACTTTTTCGCTCAGAACGTTTGTGTTGGTTGCTGCAAATTCCTCAGCCGTTACAGGCGATTCAACAGAGAAGGTACGGATGAGTTCAATTTTAAATCCTTCAAAATCTTTGGTCTCGCGGTATTGTTCTACAACACTTTCGCAGGTGTCGTAAATCATGTTGGATATGTCAACCGACAGGCGGTCGCCATACAGGGCATGGCGTCTGCGTTTGTAAATTACCTCGCGTTGCGAGTTCATTACGTCATCGTATTCCAGTAAACGCTTACGTGTTCCGAAATTGTTTTCCTCTACTTTTTTCTGCGCACGTTCAATGGATTTTGTCATCACCGAATGCTGGATAACCTCACCTTCTTTGTGTCCGAGGCGGTCCATCCATTTGGTCATTCTGTCGCCACCGAATAAACGCATCAGGTTATCTTCCAGAGAAACAAAGAACTGCGAAGAACCGGGGTCACCCTGTCTTCCCGCACGACCGCGTAACTGGCGGTCAACACGTCTGCTCTCGTGGCGCTCTGTTCCAACAATGGCTAAACCACCCACTTCTTTTACTCCCGCACCCAATTTGATATCCGTTCCGCGACCTGCCATGTTGGTGGCGATGGTAACAGCGCCTTTTTGTCCTGCGCCTGCAACAATTTCTGCCTCACGTTGGTGCAACTTCGCATTCAAAACATTGTGTTTAATGTTTTTCATTTTCAACATGCGCGAAAGCAATTCCGAAATCTCAACCGAAGTTGTTCCCACCAGAACAGGTCGTCCCTGTTCGGTCAATTTTACAATCTCTTCAATCACTGCTCCATATTTTTCGCGGGCAGTTTTATAAACCAAATCTTCGCGGTCGTTACGTGCAATCGGACGGTTGGTAGGGATTACCATTACATCCAGTTTGTAAATATCCCAAAACTCGCCTGCTTCTGTTTCTGCAGTTCCGGTCATACCCGCCAGCTTATTATACATGCGGAAATAATTTTGCAAGGTGATGGTGGCATACGTTTGCGTTGCAGCCTCTACCTTTACATTTTCCTTTGCTTCAATCGCCTGGTGCAAACCATCGGAATACCTGCGGCCTTCCATGATACGCCCTGTTTGCTCGTCCACAATTTTTACTTTGTTTTCAATCACCACATACTCTACGTCCAACTCAAAAAGCGTGTAAGCTTTCAGCAATTGGTTGATGGTGTGAATGCGTTCTGACTTGATGGCAAAATCGCGCATCAGGTCTTCTTTTTTCTTTGCTTTTTCGTGGTCATCAACGGGGAGGTGTTCAATTTCTGCCACTTTTGTTCCCATGTCGGGTAGCACAAAGAACTCCGTATCATCAGAGTTTCCGGTGATAAGGTCAATACCTTTTTCGGTTAATTCTATGGAGTTATTTTTCTCGTCAATCACAAAAAACAGTTCGGCATCTACCTTGTGCATTTCCTTGTTCTGGTCTTGCATGTAGTAGTTCTCGGTTTTCTGCATGATGGTTTTTACGCCCGGCTCACTCAGGTATTTGATGTGTGCCTTGTTTTTCGGTAACCCGCGCTGCGAGCGGAATAACAACAAACCTCCTTCTTCTTCTTTTCCTTCTTTGATTAAACGTTTTGATTCTGAAAGTGCATTGTTAACATAATTGCGTTGCGCCTGAATCAGTCGTTCAATTTTGGGTTTCATTTCTGTAAACTCCTGTTTGTCGCCTTTTGGAGTTGGTCCTGAAATAATGAGCGGTGTACGTGCATCGTCAATCAAAACTGAATCGACCTCATCGACAATCGCGTAATTGTGTTTGCGCTGCACTAAATCTTCGGGGCTGCGCGCCATGTTGTCGCGCAGGTAGTCGAAACCAAACTCGTTGTTAGTTCCATAAGTGATGTCGGCTAAATAAGCTTTTCTGCGGGCTTCGGAATTGGGTTGGTGGTTGTCGATACAATCAACGGTTATTCCATGAAATTCAAACAAAGGGCCCATCCACTCGCTGTCCCTGCGGCTGAGGTAATTGTTTACTGTAACAAGGTGTACGCCTTTTCCGGTAAGTGCATTCAGGTAAACGGGAAGTGTACCTACCAGCGTTTTTCCTTCACCTGTTCCCATCTCGGCAATTTTACCCGAGTGCAGAGCAATACCACCAATGAGCTGCACATCGTAGTGTACCATGTCCCATTTTATTTCGGTGCCACCTGCAATCCAGCGGCTGTGCCAAACGGCACTGTTGCCTTCAATTACCACATGTGGTTTGTGCACCGAAAGGTCGCGGTCCATTTGGCTTGCATTAACACGCAGTGTATCATTTTCGGTAAAACGTTTTGCTGTTTCCTTCACCACCGCAAAAGCTTCGGGAAGAATTTCGAGCAGAACCTCTTTTGTTTTTTCTTTTATGGTTTCTTCCAGTTTATCGATGCGCTCGTACAGCGTTTCTTTTTCATGCGCGTCTATTTCGTTGTTGGTCTCTATCTTCTCGCGGATGGAAGCAATTTCATCGTTTTCAGTTTTCAGAAAATCCTGAATACGCTTACGGAAATCATCTGATTTAGCGCGAAGCTGGTCGTGAGAAAGCGAAGCAAGTTTCGGAAATTCGATTTTAATTTTTTCAACCAGGGGCATCACTTCTTTGATGTCGCGGTCGGCTTTGCTTCCGAATATTTTTCCGGCTATGCCGCTAATAAAGTTTATCATCTTAGTGTGTTCGGGTGTTCAGGTGTTAATGTGTTCAGGTTTTGAAGTTGAACGCGTTTGTCAATTATTAAACCAATGCTGAAACTCTGACAGGGTGTCAGCAAAAGGCGTGCGAAGGTAGAAAAATTAGTAATTTATTGCTTAGAGTTCTTTTCTAAGCCTTGCCACGGGAATATTCAGCATTTCGCGGTATTTGGCAACGGTTCTGCGGGCAATGTTGTAGCCTTTTTCTTTCAGGATTTGGGCGAGCTTGTCATCGGCTACCGGCTTGCGTTTGTCTTCGGCAGCAATAGTTTCGGAAAGTATTTTCTTTACCTCGCGTGAAGAGACCTCTTCGCCTTCATCATTGGAAAGCGACTCGGAGAAGAAGGATTTTATTAAAAACGTGCCGAACTGGGTTTGCACATATTTGCTGTTCGATACGCGTGAAATGGTGGAAATATCCAGACCCACAATTTCTGAAATGTCTTTCAGAATCATAGGCTTGAGTTTGGTTTCATCGCCTGTGAGAAAATACTCGGTCTGGAAAGTCATGATGGAATCCATAGTAACCAACAGCGTTTGCTGGCGCTGAAGAATGGCATCAATAAACCATTTTGCCGAATCTATTTTTTGTTTGATGAACACGGTGGCATCCTTCATTTCTTTGGGATGATTTTTTTTATTGCCGCCATATTCTTTCAGCATCTCTTTGTATTCCTTGCTTACTTTCAGAGCAGGTGCGTTGCGTTGGTTGAGCGAAAGTTCAAGCACGCCCTCGTTGTTAGTGATGATAAAATCGGGCACCACATTGGAAACGCTTTTCACGTTATCGGCCATGGTATTTCCCGGGCGTGGATTCAGTTTCAGAATTTCACCGATAGCATCTTTTAAATCTTCCGGTTCTAATTCCAGATCCTTGGAGATTTTATCGTAATGCTTTTTTATGAACTCGTCCATCATTTTGTCAATGATTACGATGGCGGTATGGTTGGTGATGCTGTGTTCTCTGCGTTTGAGTTGCAGTAATAAGCACTCGCGCAAATCGCGAGCACCCACACCCGGTGGGTCAAATTGCTGAATGATATGCAGCAACTCGTCCAACTCTTTCTCGGTGGTGGAGATGTTTTGTCCGAATGCTAAATCATCTACCATTGCGGGAAGCTCTCTGCGCAGGTAACCATCGTCATCAATGTTTCCGAGAATGTGTACGGCAATATTATGCTGCCGTTCATCTAATCTGCGCATGCCTAATTGTTCGGTCAGTGCCTCTTGAAAACCGGCTGTGCCTACTATGGGAACATCTTTGCGCTCGTCATCAGGGCTGGTATTGTTTGCTGAGAGTTTGTAGTCGGGAATACCGTCATCGTCTTCATCAAAATAATCGTCAATGTCATGATCTTCATTGTCTTTTATTTCTTCTTGTTTTTCTTCTTCCAGTTCTTCTTCGTTTTCGGGAGTTTCTTCCTCGTCTTTTATTTCTTCGTCAATGTCTTCAGGCGTTTCTTCCAGTTCCTCATCGGTTTCTTCACCTTCTTCTAATGCCGGATTTATTTCCATCTCTTCTTTGATGCGCTGCTCTAATTCCATAGTAGGAATTTGCAGCAGCTTCATCAATTGAATCTGCTGCGGACTAAGTTTTTGCTGAAGTTTTAGTTGTAGCCGTTGGTTAAGCATACCTCAAAATTCGGCATTTTTAGGGAAACGCGGAAATGGAATAACATCGCGGATGTTGGTCATGCCGGTAACGAACATCATCAAACGCTCGAAGCCCAAACCAAACCCTGCGTGCGGTACGGTTCCGAACTGGCGTGTTTCCAGATACCACCACAAACTTTTTTCTTCAATTCCTACTTCTGTTATTCTGCGGTGAAGTTTTTCATACACTTCTTCACGCTGCGATCCGCCAACAATTTCGCCAATGCCGGGGAATAAAATATCCATGGCGGCAACAGTTTTTCCATCATCGTTTTGCTTCATATAAAACGCTTTGATGGCAGCAGGGTAGTTGTAAAGTATAACCGGTTTTTTGAAATGTTTTTCAACTAAAAACCGCTCATGCTCACTTTGTAAATCTGCACCCCACTCGTTGATAAGGTAGTTGAACTGTTTCTTTTTATTCGGTTTTGATTCGCGAAGAATTTCAATTGCTTCGGTGTAGGTCAAACGCACAAAATCATTTTCTGTAACAAACTTCAGTTTTTCAATTAACTCAAGCGGACTGCGCTCTGCCTCGGGTTTTGATTTTTCTTCGTCCAGCAATCTTCCGCTCAGGAATTTTAAATCGTCTTCGCAATTTTCGAGAATGTATTTTACCACTGACACAAGCATGTCTTGCGCCAGCGTCATGTTATCATTGATGTCGGCAAAAGCAACTTCGGGTTCTATCATCCAGAACTCGGCAAGGTGGCGCGAGGTATTTGAGTTCTCGGCACGGAAGGTTGGTCCGAAGGTGTACACTTTTGAAAGTGCCAATGCACCCAATTCAGCTTCCAATTGTCCGGAAACAGTAAGGTTGGTTTCTTTGCCAAAGAAATCCTGACTGTAATCAACTGTGCCGTCTTCTTTAAGCGGAGGATTTTTTGCATTCAACAACGTAACACGAAATATTTCGCCAGCGCCTTCGGCATCAGACCCGGTAATGATGGGCGAGTGGATGTTGTAAAATCCGCGATCATTAAAAAATTTGTGGATGGCAAACGTGAGTGCATGACGGATGCGGAACACCGCACTAAAGGTGCTGGTTCGGAAACGCAGGTGAGCAATCTCCCGCAAAAATTCAAGCGAATGTTTTTTTGGTTGCAGCGGAAATTTTTCAGGGTCGGCAACACCGTAAACAAAAACCTGAGTTGCCTGAATTTCTACTGTTTGTCCTGCGCCCGTTGATTTTACCAATGTTCCGGTAACGCCAACAGCAGCACCTGTGGTAACCTGTTTCAACTCTTCTTCCGAGAATTTTGTCATGTCGGCAACTACTTGGATATTGTTGATGGTAGAGCCATCGTTGAGCGCAATAAATTGCACAAAAGAGTTTCCGCGTTTGGTGCGTACCCAACCTTTAACGGTTACTTCACGGTCAACTTCGGTTGAGGTTAATAATTCTTTTACGGGTGTATGTTTTCTGTCTTGCACGTTCTCTGCTTTGTTTTATTTCTGGCGCAAAGTAAATCAAAATTCACCTAATTTCGTGCGCTTCTGCATATATGCCTGTTCAAACTTTTTATATACGCAACATGGTAAGTTCGCGCTGCATCCGCTCGGTGGGTGATGCGATAAAACTTGCCGGTGCCCAGGAAGAAGAAAAAACCACTTTAGGCAAAGCAGTCATTTCTTATGACCCCGGAAAATTTAAAAAAGAAGAATTTGTAAGAGCCTTGCGTGATGAGGGTTTTGAAGTGATTGAAAGCAAAGAGGAGCAAGCTGTTGAACAAATAAAAGTGGCGGCAATTGAATTGGTGTATCATGCCAATAATGCCAATTCACTTATCCGCAATTCGGATTACCTGAGTGAAAAAGTGGGGATGACTTACAACTCACTGAGCAAACTTTTTTCAGAGAAGACAGGACATACTTTAGAGAAATACATCATTCTGCTGAAGATTGAAAAAGCAAAAGAATTACTGAGTTATAATGAATATACGTTGAGCGAAATTGCCTACATGATGGGCTACAGCAGTGTGCAATACCTGAGTAATCAATTCAGACAGATTACGGGTTACACAGTTTCGGAATACAAGACCAAAGGCATCAACGACCGCAGACCGCTGGATAAATTGCTGGAATAATTCATGTCATGCTGAACTTGCTTCAGCATCTGAATTATAAGACCCTGAAACAAGTTCAGGGTGACGCAAATACTATCGCCCGGTAATTATAAGATTGCCTCTGTAAATTTTATTCTCTTTTTGCAGTAAATAATAATACTGTCCTACGGCAAGACCGGAAGTATTGAAAGGAATTAAATGATCTCCCGCTGACTGCATTTCATTCACTAAAACTTTACTCATATCACTATTCAGGCTATAAACCATCAGATGCACTTTTGAGGGCGATGAAAGTGAATATTGAATAACGGTACTCTCGTTTGTTGGATTTGGAAAAATTTTTACCTCCCGAATATCTCCCTCTTCAAGTGAAACCGTTGTTCCCACATAATGAAAGGTAACGGTATTGTTGTTTGAATTAGGGACTGCAATAGTATCGTTAGCTGTGTTGTAATAAATATCAGCAGGGTTGGAGATGCCTGACGAAACAACAGATGTTGGTGAACCAAAACTGCTGTTGTATTTATACACTGCCTGCGGAGTCCATGATGAGATATAATAATTGCCTGCAGCATCGCGACCAATTCCATCGCAGTTTGTTTGTGTGGTAGTTACTACTGTTGTAACGGCAGAATCGGCAAGGCTTATTGCTTTTACAGGCGCATTGCTGCCCCAGTTAACAAAGAGCACGCGGTTGTTGGCTCCATCATACCACATTCCGTTGGGCGAGGTAACGGTGTTTGCAACCATCGTATAAAAAGCACCGGTGTTGGTGTTTACATGGTAAATCTTTTTTGCGCTGTAATCACTTACAAACAAAAAATGCCCGCCATCGCTGGTGATTCCATTAAGAAAAGTGCCACTCAGATTAATATTGTCAACCAATGCAGCGTTGCTCAGGTTATAACTTTTTATTCTTCCTCCATCGCAAACCCATAATTTGCTGCCAAGGATTTCTATACCGTAAGGTCCGCTTACATTGGAAGTAAAAAGAGTTGGTGCTTCTCCGGGAACAACCTGCTGAATGCTGTTGGTGCTTCCGTTGCAGGCAACCAGATAACGGTTGTTGGCGGCATCGTATTCAACACTTTCGGGTGCACTATAGCTTTGTGCGAAAAGAAAATTTGTTAGAGTGATAGCGATAAAAAGAGTAAAAAGTTTTTGCATGATTTTGGTTTTGAAGCAACAAACATAATTAAAAAACAAAACACCATCTTTGAAACCCAAATTTATAATACTTGAAAGGCTTAGCTCTTTTTCTTTTTCTCTCTTTACTTGCTGAAATATTAGGCACGGTAGGAGGTTTTGGTTCCTCCTTATTCTTTGTTCCAATTGCCGGTTTTTTTCTTGATTTTCATTCGGTGTTAGGCATTACAGCGCTGTTTCATCTTTCAAGCAACCTTTCAAAAATAGTTTTGTTCAGAAAAGGAGTTGACAAAAAACTGGTTTTATATATGGGAATACCTGCAGTTATTTTTGTTGTTGCGGGAGCTTATCTGAGCAAATTTATTGATGGTAAAATCCTTGAACTTTCCCTCGGAATTTTTTTGGTTCTTCTTAGTTCGGTTCTGCTTATTTTTAAAAACCTTGCCTTTAAACCAACGCTTATAACATCATTAGGAAGCGGAGCATTGTCCGGGATTGTAGCAGGGTTACTGGGCACGGGCGGAGCTATTCGCGGACTTGCACTTGCCGCTTTCAGTTTGCCGAAAGATGCGTTTATTGCTACATCTGCAATTATTGATTTGGCTATTGATGCCAGTCGCAGTGTGGTTTATATTTTCAACGGGTATGTGCATGCACACGACCTATATCTAATAGCGGCATTGTTTGTAATCGGTTTTGTTGGAAGTTACATTGGCAAACGATTACTTGAAAAAATTTCGGAAACACAGTTTAAAAACATTGTGTTGGTTCTGATTTTGCTGGTGGGATTGGCTACACTGACAAAACTTTTTGTTCAGTCCTGACCGTTATCAATGCAATAAATATTATTTCAGCTGCAATCTCTTTTATTTTAAAATTCTATATTCGGCAATTCCAAACCCAATCCATTGCTTATGAAAAAGCGTTTACTTTTTTTTATTCTTACATTTTCGCTGTCTGCTGTTTCATCTTTTGCTCAAGAGATAACTATCAAAGGAAAAGTAAGTGATGCCTCCAATGATGAAACACTTCCGGGAGTAAATGTTGTTCTTGAAGATAAGAAAGGAACCGTTACCGATATTAAAGGAAAATATACCCTGCAAGCTACTGAAGGCAAGCATACTCTTACGTTCAGTTTTATGGGTTATAAAATAAAAACCAAAGAAATAACACTTGAAAAAGGCAAAGAGCTTGTTCTGGATATTCAACTGAAAACGGATGCAAAGGTGTTGCAGATTTCTACTGTAACAGGAAGTCAGTACGAGAAAAATCTGAGTCAGGAAACGGTAACAATGGATGTTATTTCGCCTGCGCTTATTAAAAACACAAATGCCCGTGAATTGAGTGAGATTGTTTATAAAACACCGGGCGTGCAGATACAAGACGGGCAAGTGAGCATTCGCGGAGGAAGTGGTTTTTCGTACGGTGTAGGAAGTCGTGTAGCAATTTTAATAGACAATCAGGGAGCCATGAGTGGAGACCTTGGCGATGGGAAATGGAAGTTTGTTCCCATTGAAAATGCCCAACAGGTAGAGGTTATTAAAGGAGCATCATCTGTACTTTATGGGTCATCTGCATTGAATGGTGTTATTAATGTACAAACCGGATGGGCAAAAGAAACACCCGAAACAGAGATTACTGTTTTTTCGGGTATCTATGATAATCCAAAACGCAAAGAATTAATCTGGTGGAACAAGAACAGAACTCCATGGTTTTGGGGTAGTTCATTTAATCATCGTCATCGATTTGGGAATTTGGATTTAGTAGTTGGTGGAAATGTTAATTACAACTTCAACTACCTGCAAAATGCTGATGAAAGACGGGGAAGAATAAGTTTTAAAACTAAATATACTGACCCCAAAACCAAACGAACCAGTTTTGGGGTTAACGTAAATCTGATGAATGAAAATAGCACCCGATTCTTTCTGCCAATAGATCTTTTAGATAGTGCCTTATATAAGAGAGATGGTTCCAATGACAAGTACACTCTTACCATGGTGGACCCGCATTATACTCACTTTGACAAAAGAAATAATCGCCACATTGTTCGCGGGCGTTGGTTCAATGTTTTTCGTAAAGGTGGTGGTACAGATCCTGACGCAAATTCAAATTTGTTATCGGGTGAATATCAGTTTCAGAGTAATGTAAAAAGCAAGGTTTTTATAACCAGCGGAGTGATGGGTTCGTATGGTTTTAACAGAAGTAATTTATTTCCTGATTTACGCACCACTTGGGGGGCTGCTATTTACAGTCAGTTAGAATATAAGCCCTGGCAAAAGCTTACCCTTGTTGGAGGGGCACGTTATGAAGTTACAGCAGTGGATAGCCTGGTGGAAGCTGCAAAGCCGGTTTTTCGAACCGGATTAAACTGGGAAGCGAGCAATACAACCAACATACGTGCATCGTGGGGACAAGCTTATCGCCTGCCCAGCGTTGGCGAACGTTTTATAACTGCTGAATTTGGAGGTGGTATAAAAATACTTCCTAACCCGGGGTTAGTGGCCGAAAAAGGGTGGAGTGCTGAGGTGGGACTTAAACAAGGTTTGAAAGTGGGTAACTGGATGGGCTTTTTTGATGCTTCGCTTTTTTGGATGGAATACACCAATCAGGTGGAGTACAAGTTGAAGATTACAAGCGGAGTTGCCAGCCTTAGCCCAAGAAACATTCAAAACAGCAGGGTGGCAGGTTACGAACTTTCATTAATCGGAAAAGGTAAAATGGGGCCAATCGGAGTAACTGCTTTTGGAGGATATACTTATTCTTATCCGGGTAATCTTAATGGCGATCCTTCTCAGAAAAACGTGGGCACCTACATTTCCAATATGTTTAAATACTATGGAAAAATGGGAATCGCAGATACTTCTAAAGTAATGCAGTTGCGCAATAAACACATCGTTCGCTTTGATTTGCAGCTAGATTATAAAGCTTTCTCAGTTGGAACAAGTCTGTATTACAACAGTTTCGCTGATAAAATTGACGGACTATATTATGTAGTATTTGCCGGTCTTTATGAATTTGTTGAGAGGCGTCAGGATGGCGATTGGGTTATGGATGCGCGCGCTTCTGTAAAAATAAAAAAGCATTTACAGGTTTCGGTTATTGCAAAAAATCTTACCAACCTTGAGTATGCCAATCGACCGGGAGTACTTGAGCCACCAAGAAATTATACGCTTCAGTTGCGTTATACATTCTGATGAACAGATTTCTGTCATTTCGTCTTTGCATGAAATCTTTAGCATTAATTCTTTGCACACTTTTTCTAATTCCAGAAACACCTGCAATTGCACAGCCCGCTGCTGAAACAGAGAAGGAATTAAAAATTCTCAGCTGGAATATTTATATGCTTCCGCGCTTTGCACTGCACACCGGAAAACGTAAGCGTGCACGTGAAATAGTAAAAATGTTACCCAAAGAAAATTACGACATTATTGTTTTTCAGGAAGCATTTCATGGTGATGCAAGACGGATTCTCAAGCGTGGGTTAAAGAAGCTATATCCCTACCGTATTGGCCCTGCTAACCGCAGAGTGTTTTGGATAAAAACAAACAGCGGTGTTTGGATGCTGAGTAAAACACCACTCACAAAACTGAAACAAATAAAATACAAAGACTGCGATGGCTTTACCGATTGCTTTGCACATAAAGGTGCGTTGCTGGTAGAAGGTGAATTTGGAGGACAAAAGTTTCAATTACTTGGAACACATATTCAGGCTGGCGGGCCATATCCGGTGAGACAATCGCAATATGAAGAAATAAGAAATCTGATTGATACCTATAAACAAGAGGGAGTTCCGCAACTTTTGGCAGGGGATTTTAATATGGGAATAGATAGAGGAGAGCATTATTACCAAATGTTGAAGACGTTAGATGTAGAAGAATATGTACCTGATGGAGAACTCAAGTTTACTGCATCTATACTGAATGATATTCGCGGAGGTGATGATGACCGCCTGATTGATTTTATCTTTTACCGACCTAACGGAACACAACCGACAAAACTAATCCGCAACGTAAGACGTTTTGCAACTCCTGAACCGTGTTTCAAAAACTTTTGCGATTTGAGCGACCACTTTGCAGTGGAAGCAATTGTAAGATTTAAGTAAGAGAAATTAATCTTTCGCTTTGTAAAGCGGAACCGTAGAGCAGGCCTCACCATACATAATGCTCTTAGCTAATGGGCGCAGCAGGCGGGTAATCTCTACATAAGCAGATTCAGGAACAGGATATTTGCTGCAACCTTTGATGATAATTTTTTCGCCACGGAATTTTTCAATATCCAGTTTTGAAAGTGCATCATTATACAAAACAGTTTCTAATGTTTCAGGATTACCGAATACTACTCGTTTTGCATAAGGCTCCAGGTGAACGGCAGCCAGCATAAATGCCCACGAAGGCACAATGGCATCAGCCGAGCAAAGCACCGCAATGTATTTGTCTTGATACTTGCCCCAGTCAAAAGTTTTTAGTGCCTCACGGAAATCTTTTTCTTTCAGTATCAATCCCTGAAAAAGAAAATTTTTCAAATCAAAAGCAGCACGCTCACCTTTCGGATAAAAATCCTCGAGGTTAAATTCGGTCAACCCGCTTTGCTGAACTTTATTTATGATTTCGTTTTCCATTTGATATTTCCCCAAAGACACAAAGTTCACAAAGTTTTTCTTTGTGTCCTTAGTGGCTTAGTGGGACACCTTTACATAAACCCCAACTCCAACTGAGCTGCTTCACTCATCATCTCTTTTTCCCAGGGCGGTTCAAATGTCAGTGTTACTTTTGCTGAGCGCACGCCTTGCACAGAATTTGTTTTTTGTTCCACTTCAATCGGCAATGATTCTGCAACAGGGCAGGAGGGCGAAGTCAATGTCATCACTACTTCCACACCAAATTCATCATCAATCTTGATTTCGTAAATCAATCCCAACTCATAAATATCCACAGGAATCTCTGGGTCATAAACCGTGCGCAGAATATCGATGATGAGCCCTTCTAGTTCTTTTTTATCAGTGTGAGAAGGAGGAGTTGAATTTTCTTTTTCTGTTGCTTCCATGTTGTTAAAGCATTTTTGTTTTTAAAGCAAGAGCATAGAGTTTCATTTGTTTAATCATTGACACCAAACCATTGGAGCGGGTTGGCGAAAGATGTTCCTTTAATCCTATGCGGTCAATAAAACTGAGATTTGTATTAATAATATCATCAGGTGTTTGGTGCGAAAGCACACGAATAAGTAAACCGATAATTCCTTTGGTTATGATTGCATCGCTGTCTGCGGTATAAATAATTTTATCACCTTCGAGCTCGGCATACAACCAAACACGGCTCTGACAGCCTTTAATTAAATTTTCTTCAGTCTTGTATTTTTCATCAACCAGTGGCAATGACTTTCCTAATTCAATAATGTATTCGTATTTCCCCATCCAGTCATCATAATAACCGAACTCTTCAACAATAGTCTCTTCTATTTCTTTTATCGTTGCCATTTTATTTGAACATGTCAATTACTTTGTGCAATCCTTTCACGAGCACATCCACTTCTTCTTTTGTATTATAAAATGCAAAAGAAGCTCTTACTGTCCCCGGAATTCTGAACCTGTCCATAAGCGGTTGTGTGCAATGATGCCCGGTGCGAACGGCAATGCCCATCTTGTCTAAAATAACTCCCGCATCATATGGATGAATGTTGTCTAACAGAAAAGAAATTACAGAAGCACGTTCTTTTGCATTGCCGATAAATTTTATTCCCGGCACAGTCTTAAGTTCTTGCAGTGCATATTCTGTAAGTTCGTGCTCATACGCTGAAATGTTTTCAAATCCGAGAGAATTGATGTAATCGATAGCGGCACCAAACGCAATTCCGCCTGCTATGTTTGGTGTCCCGGCTTCAAATTTATGAGGCAATTCGTTGTACGTTGTTTTTTCAAACGTTACTGTTTTAATCATATCGCCACCGCCCTGATAAGGTGGAATAGCATTCAATAATTCTTCTTTTCCGTAAAGCACTCCAACACCTGTTGGTCCATACATTTTATGAGCAGAGAACGCATAGAAATCACAATCCAGCTCTTTCACATCTACTGTTGTGTGATGAATTGCCTGTGCGCCATCAATCAAAACAGGAATGCCTTTTTCATGTGCTGCTGCAATAATTTCTTTCACGGGATTTACTGTCCCTAATGAATTAGAGATATGAGTAACTGCAACTATTTTAGTTTTTTTGGAAAGAAGTTTTCTGAACTCATCCATCATTAATTCACCGTCATCATTGATGGGAATAACTTTCAGTGTTGCCTTCTTCTCCTCACACACCATTTGCCACGGAACAATGTTGGAATGATGTTCCATCGCAGAGATCAATACCTCATCGCCTTCATTAACATTTGTTCTGCCAATTGAAAATGCAACAAGGTTGATGCTGTCGGTAGTTCCCTTGGTGAAAATAATCTCGTGCGATTTATCTGCGTTGATAAAAGCACGGACTTTTTCTCTCACTACTTCATAAGCCGAAGTTGCTTCCTGACTTAATGTGTGAACACCACGATGGATGTTTGCATTTTCAAACGAGTAGTATTTATTGGTTGCATCAATAACACTTTGCGGCTTTTGTGAAGAAGCAGCATTATCAAAATATACCAGCGGTTTCCCGTTCACCTTGCGTGAAAGAATAGGAAAATCCTTGCGGACTTTCTCTACATCTAAAACAGTTTTATGTTGTGCGACAGCAGTCATTATTCTCCTAATTTTTTATGGATCAGCGTTTCGAGATAATCTCTCAACGCATTGATACGTATGGTTTGCATCACATCATTAACAAATGCGTGCAATAAAAGTTTTCGTGCACTTTCTATTCCCAATCCGCGGGCACGCAGATAAAACAAAGCATCCTCATCAATCTTTCCGGTGGAAGAACCGTGTGAACATTTCACATCATCCGCATAAATCTCCAGTTGAGGTTTTGCATTGATAGTGGCATCATCACTCAGTAAAATATTTTTTGAGCTCTGATAAGCATTTGTTTTTTGCGCATCGCGCTGCACGAAAATTTTCCCGTTAAAAATGCCTGTTGATTTTCCATCCAGAATTCCTTTATAGGTTTGGTTGCTTTCGCAATGCGGCTTACGATGGTCAACCAACGTGTGGTTATCCACATGCTGAGTATCTGATGTGATGAACAATCCGTTCAAATGCGATTCGCAATTCTCTCCGTTCAATGCAATGTTCAGATTATTCCGGACCCAACCTCCGCTCAGCGTTACTGTATTAGTATCGAAGTGTGAGTTTTTTTGCTGTGAGGCAGAAACTGTATTAATTTGCTGCCCGTTCCCACAATCGTTTTGCAGGCGGTAATACTGCACTTTTGCGTTCTCATTAATTGCAATTTCTGTTACAGAAGTTGAAATTGCTTTCACAGGAAGGTCATGTGTTTCGAATGTTTCAACCAATTGCACCTGTGCGCTTTTTCCAACAACAAAAAGATTTCTTGGAAAGAAAAACGTGCTCTCTTTCGCAGCAATTATATTGATAATATGAATTGGTTTTTCAACCACGGTATTGTCGGGAACATTAATGAAAACGCCATCAGAAGCATAAGCAGTGTTCAACGCAATGAACGCATCAGAATTAATATCAGCACAGGTTGAAAAATGCCTTTCAATAAATTCAGAATGTTTTTCAAATGCTTTTTGCAGTGAGGAAACAACAACTGATTTCTCCAGATTTTTTAACAATGATAATTCTTCAGATAAAAAACCATTTATCAGAACTATAATATGTGCATCAAGGTTTGGGATCAAATATTTATCAATGGAAATCTTGGATAATGTCATTTCGACTACGCTCAGCGTGACAGCCTCGGAAAATAATTTCTGAACATTTGAATATTTATATTCTTCGTTTTCCCTTGCAGGAATACCAAGAGCAGAGAAAGATTCAATTGCTTTCTGACGAATGCTCTGAACAAAAGAATTTCCTGGAAGCGTTTTTTTTACTGCTTCAAAATCCGAAACTAGTTTATCCGTTGATGATATTTTTTCAGCAGTAATCATGCTTCTACCACTTCTTTTTTAATCCAGTCGTAGCCTTTCTCTTCCAGTTCCAGCGCGAGTTCCTTGCCCCCTGATTTCACAATTACTCCGTCATACAACACGTGAACAAAATCAGGAACGATATAATCTAAAAGCCTTTGGTAGTGTGTAATAACAATGAACGAACGGTTTTCTGAACGCAGTTTATTTACTCCGTTGGCAACAATACGAAGGGCATCGATGTCAAGCCCACTATCGGTTTCATCCAAAATAGCAAGTGTTGGCTCCAACACAGCCATTTGAAAAATTTCGTTACGTTTTTTCTCTCCGCCCGAAAAACCTTCATTTACTGAACGACCTGCCAATGAACCTTGCAGTTCAACCAATGCTTGCTTTTCTTTAATAAGTTTTAAAAAATCTTTTGCTTCCATGGGACCAATTCCTTTGTAAGCGCGGATTTCATTGATAGCAGTTTTTAGAAAATTTATATTGCTCACCCCCGGAATTTCAATCGGATATTGAAATGCAAGAAATAAACCTTCACGGGCTCTCACTTCGGGTGACATGTCCAGCAGATTTTTTCCGTTGAAAGATACTTCACCCCCTGAAACTATGTAATCTTCTCTTCCAGCCAAAACATTTGACAGTGTGCTTTTGCCAGAGCCGTTAGGACCCATGATGGCATGGACTTCTCCGGCTTTTACTTCCAGATTAAATCCTTTGATAATTTCTTTCCCTTCTATTCCTGCACGCAGGTTTTTAATTGTTAGCATTTTGTTCTATTTGATTTTATCCTACACTTCCTTCTAAACTTACAGCCAATAATTTCTGTGCTTCTACAGCAAACTCCATTGGCAGCTGATTGAATACCTCTTTGCAATAACCATTCACAATAAGTCCGATTGCCTTTTCAGTATCAATGCCTCGTTGCTTGCAATAAAAAATCTGGTCTTCGCCAATTTTTGAAGTGGTTGCTTCGTGTTCTACAATAGCAGTTTTATCTTTTATTTCAATATATGGAAAGGTATGTGCTCCGCATTTATCACTCATGAGCAATGAATCGCATTGTGAAAAGTTACGGGCGTTTTTTGCTCCTTTATTAATACGCACCAATCCACGATAACTGTTATTACTATGTCCCGCTGAAATACCTTTTGAGATAATGGTGCTACGTGTGTTTTTGCCGATGTGTGTCATTTTGGTTCCTGTATCGGCTTGCTGATAATTGTTGGTAACAGCAACGGAATAAAACTCGCCCACCGAATTATCGCCTTTCAAAATTACGCTCGGATATTTCCAGGTAATGGATGAACCTGTCTCCACCTGCGTCCACGAAATTTTTGAATTTTCTTCCAAACAAATTCCGCGCTTGGTAACGAAATTATAAATACCGCCTTTCCCGTTTTTATCACCGGGATACCAGTTCTGAACCGTTGAATATTTTACTTCCGCATTTTTGTGCGAAACGATCTCTACAACAGCTGCGTGCAATTGATTTTCATCGCGCATTGGTGCGGTGCATCCTTCAAGATAACTAACGTAAGAACCCTCATCGGCAACAATTAAAGTCCTTTCAAACTGTCCTGTTCCTGAAGTGTTGATACGGAAATACGTGCTCAACTCCATCGGGCAACGAACACCTTTGGGTATATAGCAAAAAGAGCCATCGCTGAAAACCGCAGCATTCAATGCCGCGTAAAAATTATCAGTGTAAGGGACAACTGAGCCCATGTATTTTTTTATCAACTCAGGATGCTCCTGCACCGCTTCGCTGAACGAGCAAAAAATAATTCCTTTTTCAGCAAGCACTTCTTTAAAAGTTGTTTTTACTGAAACACTGTCAATTACCGCATCAATGGCAATATTGGATTGCACACCGGTCAAACGCTTTTGTTCTTCAAGAGAAATGCCCAGCTTTTCAAACGTAGCCAACAACTCAGGGTCAACTTCGCTTAAATCTTTCAGCTCAGGTTTTTGTTTTGGGGCGGCATAATAAATAATATTCTGAAAATTGATTTCAGGGTATTTCAGAAGTGGCCAGTGGCGTGGCTCTTCCATTGTTTGCCAATGACGGTATGCTTTCAGGCGATAGTCCAGCATCCATTTCGGCTCATTTTTCTTCGCAGAAATAAAGCGCACAATATCTTCGCTTAGCCCGGGTGGGGCTGTTTCGGTTTCAATATCGGAACTGAAACCGTATTTGTATTCGGAAGAGATATGCTCTTCTAATATGTCGTTTTGTTCTGCCATTGTGTTTTAGACGGCAAAACTTTCACCACAACCGCAGGTACGCGAAGCATTCGGATTATTGAAAACAAACCCTTTTCCGTTCAGTCCGCCTGAGTAATCAAGCTCAGTTCCAATGAGATAGAGAAAGCTTTTTTTGTCAACCACTATCTTCATGCCTTTGTCTTCAAAAACCTGGTCTCCTTCTTTTATCTGATTATCAAATTCGAGCTTATATGATAGCCCTGAACACCCACCACCTTCCACACCAACACGGATGAAAGAGTCTTCGGGTTTATTATCTTCGCGCATCAAATTGATGGCTTTTTGTTTTGCATTTTCTGAAACGGTAATCATTGACTTTAAATATTTTATCTATAAAACAAATCTTACTTAGAATTGTTCTAAATAAGAATTTTCCGCACAAATATAGTGCATTAAAGGCATTCTGACAAATAATTATTTAGAAAAACTTAGGTTTTAAAGGATGTTGAGCAGTTGTTCTTTTATTTTTTCCAATTCATCCTTCATCTGAACTACCAATCGCTGGATTTCAGCATGATTGGCTTTTGATCCAATCGTGTTGATTTCACGTCCTATTTCCTGGGTAATAAAACCAAGTTTTCGCCCGGCAGAATCTTCTTTCATCGTGGAAATAAAATAATCGCAATGTGTTTTCAGGCGCAACTTTTCTTCGGTAATGTCAATCTTTTCTAAGAAATAAATCATTTCCTGTTCAAATCGGTTTTTATCGGTTTTCTCAGGCGGAACTATTTCTGCAAGGTTGCTTGAAATCCGTGCTTTTATAGTTTGCATTCGTTCGCCTTCGCAGGCAGCAATCTTTTCAAGCAGTTCCAGAATTTTACCTATGCGCAGACTGAAATCTTTTTCCAATCCCATTCCTTCAGAAAGTCTGAACTTGTTTGCTGATGCAAGTGCTTCAACAAAAGCTTCTTTCACCACTTCCCATTCATTTTCATCGGGATCTTCTCGCTCGGCTGCAATAACATTTGGTAATTTCAACAAAGCAGAAAGAATATCTTTTTGGTCAAGATTTAGTTCATCCGAAAGCGATTTTATTTCGTGGTAATAAGCTTTTGCCACTTCTTTATCCAGCGAAACTTTTTTCAGTGCAGCTGCGGCCTCTGTAAAAAGCAGGAAATCAATTTTTCCGCGCTCAAGGGTGGAAAGAATTTCTTTACGGATATCGGATTCTTTTTCGCGAAAACTTGAAGGCATTCGTAAATTCAGATCAAACTGTTTGCTGTTAATGCTGCGGATTTCAACAGTTATCTTTTTGCCTGCAACTTCTTTTATTGCTTTGCCGAAGCCGGTCATTGATTTTATCATGGCGGCAAAAGTAAGAATATTGAGGGGTTGAATAATTTTCAATTATTTAGCCACATCATACAAGTAAAATCTTCATTAAATAACTTTTTTACCTTTGCGCGGCTTTAAAAATGCCTTTTGAGAAAAAATGAGATTGAATAATAAACTTTGGGTGTTGCTATTTGCGGTGTTTTTTACTTCCTGCATTACACGGAAACACATTACCTATTTTCAGGATATTCCCGCTTCAGATTCCGCGCAAGTTTCGTCAAATTCTGGATTGAGGACAGCAATTTATGAGACAATAATAAAGTCTGGTGATATTTTAAATATAACTGTAATGAGTTTGAGTGCTGAAACGAACACACTCATAAATTTCCCTTTAATAAACCAAAATTTTTCTGCACCAGAAAAAACCCTAACTCAGGCTACGCCTGGATTTTTAGTAGACTCAAGAGGCAGTATTCAGGTTCCTTTGGTTGGAGAATTAAAAGTAGATGGATTAACAACAAATCAAATCAGGCTTTTACTTACTGAAAAACTAGATAAATATATTCAATCACCGACAGTAAGTGTGCGTTTTTCAAATTTTAAAATTACCATTTTAGGAGATGTTACACGACCAGGAGTTTACCCAGTTCCTAATGAACGTATTACTTTGATGGAAGCATTGGGATTATCAGGCGATCTTTCTGTTTTCGGATTGAGAAAAGGAGTAAAATTAATTAGAGAAGTAAATGGGAAAAATCATATATATAAAATTGATTTAACATCAAAAGATGTGCTTAATTCTCCATATATGTATTTGCAACCTAATGATTTAATTTATGTTGATCCTGGATCCGGTAAAGCTGCAAATGCTGATAATATTTACAGAATATTACCGATTTTTATTAGTTCTGTAAGTGCACTAACTGTTTTATTGCTTTATTTTAAGAGATGAGCGACCAACATAACGAAGCTAATTTTACTAATCAGGAAGATAATGAGTTGGATATACGCGAATTACTCTTTCGTTATATTCGTTATTGGTATTTATTTGTTATTGCAAGTATAATTGCATTCACAGGAGCATACGTTTATAACAGGTATTCTGCCCGTATATATCTTGTATCAAGTAAAATTCTTGTTCAGGATTCGAAAAAATCTCCTCCAGGGACAGAAATTTTAAAAGAACTTGATATTTTCAAAGATGCTGGTATAGTTGAAAATGAAATAGAAATAATACATTCCAGACCTGTAATTTCAAAAGCAATAGAAAATTTAAATTTTTCAGTTAGTTGCTTTGGTGTTGGAGACATTAAAACCTCTGAATTATATAAGGAAAATGTTCCTTTTAAAGTAGTTTTTGATACACTGCCACCTGATTATTACGATACTCCTCATAAGGTTTATTTAGATAAATCAGGCGTACTCAAGCTCACTGTTTTGGACAAAACTTACTTTGTCAGATTTAATGAGCCCTTTAAAATTGAATCGGCCGAGATAACCCTCTTGCCGGGCGATGGTTTTGACATTAACCAGTTTTTAAAGAGTAATGATATAAATAGAGATTACTTAATTCAATTTAATAGTAAACGAACATTAATAGAGAAATTCTATGAAGACTTTAAAGTTGAGACTGTGAATAAAATGGCAACAGTTATAGAGTTGTCAATGAAAACTTCAGTGCCTGAAAAAAGTAAAGACTTTCTAAATGAAGTTGCTAAAGTTTATATACAAAATGGTATCAATCAGAAAAGTGAGATGGCCGCAAATACCTTAGAGTTTATTAAAGGAAGACTAAAATTTGTATCTACAGATTTAACAGAAATTGAATCTCAGGCAGAACAATATAAAAAATCAAAAGGTATTGCGAATGTTAGCGAAGAGGCAAAATACTTTTTGGAAGCTGTAAAAGAATATGATAAAGAATTATCTGCTATAAATATTGAATTAACATACATAAATGAAATACAAAAGGAATTAGCGCAAAAAGACTTCAAAATACCTTCTTATATCGGCCCTGATAATCAATCATTGTCAGTATTGATAGTAGAGTTAAACAAGCTTGAATCGCTGAAAATTCAATATGAAAATACGCTAAAAAAAGATAATCCTTTTAACACTATTTTAAAAGAACAGATTCTAACCTCTAAAAATAATATTACAAATAACATTGAAGGGCTAAAGCAATCTCTTTTACTCAAACAAGGCGTTGTAAAAAATAAGTTATCCGAAACCGAAAAGAGTATTAGAAAAGTACCAACAATTGAAAGAGATCTAATTAGTATTGAAAGACAAAAGTCTATAAAAGAAAATCTTTATTTATATTTATTGGAAAAACAAGAAGAATCATCAATTGCACTTGCTTCAACTGTATCTGATAATGACATTATTGAACCCGCATATTATTCTGAAAAGCCGATTAAACCAATTAAATATTTAAGCTACTTATTAGCTTTGCTATTTGGCCTGAGTGTTCCTTTTATCATCATCTATATTAAAGAAATTATTAATGATACTGTAATTTCCAAATCAGTTATTGAGAAGAATACAAACGTTTCCATAATTGGTTTGGTGGGTCAAAGCATCGACCTTAGTTCAAGTATTGCAGTATATTCAAATGCAAAATCAGCAATTTCCGAAGAATTCCGTTCTATCAGAACTAACCTTCAGTTCATGGGAATTGGTGTTAAGGAAAAAGTATTATTAATTACATCCTCTATTAGTGGTGAAGGGAAAACATTTATTTCATTAAACCTTGCTTTAACATTTGCTATTTCCGGCAAGAGAACCGTTGTTCTTGAAATGGATCTGAGAAAACCTAAACTTACTAAAAGCCTTGATAGTCAAAACCCGGTTGGTATCAGTAATTATCTGAGTGGTTTGGCCTCTTTAGAAGAGATTGTGTCGCATTCTCCTTCAAATGAAAATTTATACACAATTTCATCAGGGCCAATTCCCCCAAATCCAGCTGAATTGCTTATGTCGGAGAATCTAAATTTATTAGTTTCTGATCTGAAAGAAAGATTTGATATTGTAATAATTGATACTCCTCCGATTGGTCTGGTAACTGATAGTTTAATAATTGCTGAATTTGTAGATGCCAGTTTATACATTATAAGACAAAGCAGAACCCCAAAGTCTTATTTATCATCAATAGCAGAATTATATAAAAACAAAAGAATGAAAAATCTTTCGATTGTTTTTAATGGTATAGACAGGAAATTAGGAAACTACGGATATGGTGGCTATGGCTATGGGTATGGGTATGGATATTATATTGACGAAAAGCAAGAAAAGCCCTCATTAATGAAGAGGATAATAATTTTTTTTAGAAAAAGCTGACATTAATTAGTGTTAATAGGCTCTCTCTTATTGCGTTTAAATAATGGATGTGATAATCACGTCACCTTGCTTAATGTTAAAATTCCTACCGCATATTCGTTAATTGAAAGATTTTTTTAAACACATTTCTGTTTATGGAATTTTACCTATTATAGGAAAATTCTCAGGCTTTTTTCTTGTTCCGATTTACGCTCGGATATTTTCTTCATTTCAATTTGGAATTATTGAACTCTTTTTTGTCATCATAAGTTTCCTGATGTATACCTGTAATCTTGAGTTCTACACAGCAATTGGTAAGTTCTTTTATGAAAAAAAGAGTCTGTTAGAAAAAAAAATTCTGATTTCTTCAGGCCTTTTTTTGACTATAATTTTTTCAATTATTGTAGTGGTCTTATTAATATTGAATAAAAATGTTGTACTACGTTATTTTTTTAATGATACTGTTTACACATATGA
The DNA here is from genome assembly GCA_947479755.1 of Bacteroidota bacterium. Lineage (GTDB taxonomy): Bacteria > Bacteroidota > Bacteroidia > SXHM01 > SXHM01 > SXHM01. The sequence continues at coordinate 31,763 of CANKAM010000018.1, read as the reverse complement.
GTATTACGTAAGTTTAATCTGGCTTTTTCTTGCAGCAATTGGGACATATGTAGGTGTAATTCCAAGATACAACAATCAACAAAAAATATTTGTTGTCATTTCAACTGTTTCTTTGTTCTTCAGGGTCGGCAGTACTGTTTTTTTTATTTTAGTTTTACATTATGGTATTGCAGGGGTGTTGTATGGGCATATTGTTGGGTCAATCATCTCGTTATTAACTAATATTTATGTTACAAAAAAGTATATTGGTTTAAATATCAGGTGGTCAGAGATTAAAAATATCGCTTCTTTTTCATTTCCGCTTGTTCCTGGTGTTTTATTGATTGGATTATGGCAGCCTTTCTCCAGAGATTTGATTTCAAAATATTATTCAATAAAATATATAGGCCTTTTATCTTTTGCAGTTCGAATCGCCTCAGTATTAGAAATAATAAATTACGGTATTCGTTTTGCTTGGACCCCTCTTTTGTTTGAGAATCATGAAAAAGAAAACTTTAAAACAGACTTACTGAAAATATCAAAGATTGTAGGCCATTTATCTTTTAGCAGCGCAATTATTTTAACATTAATTTCTCCGGAAATATGCAGGTATGTTGGCACACCGGAATATGAAAAGAGTACTATTTTAATTGCCTTCTTAGCGTTTACAAGTGTCTTTGAAATCCTGAAAACTATAAGGGGTTTCGGCCCCCTGATTCTGAAGAAAACCTACTTGTTAACCTTAGGTGAAATAGGGGGTATATGTTCAGCATTAATTATCATTTATTTATTTTCTGATAGTTTAGGATTATTTGGTATTGGACTGTTATTTCTTATTCCTTCTTTTTTAAAATATCTTTTTTTATCTTTCTATACTCAATATAAGATTAAAATCAATTTACAGGAAAATATAGAAATTTTATACTCAATTATTTTAATTATTTCAATCGCATTGGTATACTGGAATTCATCTATTATCGTAAGATACTTTTTGGTTTTTATTGTAGCTGCACACATCATGAAAAAATATTTATTTTCAAAGGGTCTAATAGGTAAAAAAGAATAAACTAGTTCTTTAAAATTTTAGAAACTTTCCAATGAAGAAATTATTAATTATTAACAAAAGTCAATTTGGTTATGAGACAGATACTTATAAATATTGTCAATATTTAAGAAATGATTATCAGATTACTTACTATTGCTTTGATAGTGGTCATCAAAAAATTGAATTAACGGGAGTTAATATTATCTACATCGCCTCCCATGGCAATTATCTGACAAAAGCTGTTCGTTTCTTCAGGTCTTTATATCCTCTCATGGCTCGCACAAATTTCAGCGCTGTTTTTATCGTTAATTTTGATTTTTGCTTTATCCCCACCTTCTTTTCGCGCAAAACGAAATACATCCTTGATATCCGAACCGGCTCTGTTACTCCCTCAAAACGCAAACGTTTTTTTAAAAACTTCAAAACAAAAATAAATACACTTTTTTTTAAGAACATTACAATTATATCTGAAGGATTGGCCAGAAAATACAAAATACAAAATTTTAAAGTATTGCCATTAGGATCAGATTATATGGTAATGGAACCAAAATCCTACTCAAAATTAAAACTGTTATACGTAGGAACTTTTGTAAACCGAAATATCTATCAAACCATTGAAGGGCTTAGGTTATTTATAGATGAGCAAGGTGTTGATCAAAGCGAAATTATCTATGATATTGTTGGGTTTGGTTCTCCGGATGACGTAAACAGCATAGAAAACACAATTAAAAAGGCCAAACTCGAACGAGTGGTCAGGTTTCATGGAAGAAAAAATATTAATGAACTACCCCAATTTCTTAACTACTCAAATATTGGCGTGTGTTATGTCCCCGTTAAAGCATATTACAATTTTCAACCCCCTACAAAAACATTTGAATATATTCATTCCGGTCTGGTTTGTATTGCAACAAACACTTTCGAAAACGCCAAACTGATTAACAATGATAACGGTGTATTATGTGAAAGTAATTCTGCCTCATTTGCCAAGGCACTTGGCCTGGTGTATCAAACAAGAAGCCAATACAATTCAACCACAATACATAACTCATTAAAAAGCTTTACGTGGTTTAATATTTCAAATAACATCTTAAGCCCATATCTTAACAAAGTAATTAATGATTAGCCTTCATTATATTTATTGGTCATTAATCTTTCTGATTGGAATTTTTGAGATTCTTCAGGTTCCTTCCGGTATCTACAAAGCCGGCATACCTGTTATCGGTTTAATACTGTTCCTCTCCCAGTTGCTTAAAGGAAAACTAAAAATTACGGCACCTTATTTTCTCTGGGTCCTCCTGTTTTTATTTGTTTCATTATGTAGCATGGTTTTAAACCAGATCGATGTCTTTTCACTGGTTTATTTTCTCTCCTACACCATGCTTTCTTATTTTTATTTTCTTGTTATTCTTAATGAAAAGAGCGAAAAAAAAATAACGCGAGTTTTTAAATTCATAAGAATTCTTGTTCTCATTCAAATCCCTGCGGTACTAATAAAATTTATAGTTTTGGGACAAGGAGAGAAAGGGGGTATAGGTACTTTAAGCACTGGAGCTGGAAGTCTTTCCACTGTATTTCCTCTCCTTATTATTGCTTTTTTAATAAGCTATTATTTCTACACCAATAAAAAAATATACTTGTTCCTTATTTTTTGTTATCTTCTATTTGGTTTAATTGGAGGTAAGAGGGCTATAGTTTTTTACATCCCATTAGAAATGATTCTTGGGTATCTGCTGTATCTGAAAATTGAAAAAAAGAAGTTTACCCCATCAATAATAAAGAATTTTATTCTAATTCCGGTTATGGCTTTTTTTGCATTTTATTTCGTAGTTAAAACAAACCCGACATTAAATCCCGAAAATTCAAACTGGGGAAGTTTTGATCCCGAGTTTGTTATTGATTACTCTATGCATTACAACGAAACCAGCAATATCCACCAGGCTGAAGTAAGCAGGCAAGATGCATTCGTTCTTTATACCCAATACATAATCACCAGCGAACTCTCCAATATGTTGCTTGGTGATGGGGCTGGCAAATTGGTTGAATCTAAATTTAAAGAAGAAAAAGGAACCATGCTTGATCAATACGGGGTCAGATATGGTGGCCGTATGGGTTTTATCTGGCTTATACTTCAAACAGGGCTGTTGGGAGTATTTTTCTTTTTTGGCCTCATTTACAAGATTAACACCCACATTAACACCACCTTCAAAAAACAGACTTTCAACAAACAAAATCCTTTAGTTTTGGGCTTTTTTCTGGCAGGTATTTTTATGCTTATAGACACCATTACCTATTCAAATTCATTTGTAAGATATGAAGTCATCAAAGGCATATATTTTTTTGTTGCTGCTCTCATCATCCGGCAGCAAAATATTGTTAAAAAACAGCAATTATCATATTAGCAATGAGTAAAATAAAAACGCTCCTTGTGGGTGCTATTCCTATTGAATATACTCATATTAAAGGCGGGGTAGAGGCGGCCATTATAAATTTGATAGAGGGATTTAGTAAACAAAAAAACATTGAAATTATGCTTGTCTCTTTCAGTAAAGAGATAAAAGAATATAGAATGATCAATTTCTCCGAGCACATCAAATTTCACTTCATTCCATTTATATACCCCAAAAGCGAGTTGCTCGATTTCTTCTTTAACAAGTATAAACTTAACAAAATAATAAACGAATTTAAACCTGATATTATTCATATCCAGGGAGCTGCCCCTCATTTACTTCGGTTTGTTTTTTTTGACAAACAAAATGTAATTGTTACTCAACATGGAATAATGGCTGTTGAATACAAACATGTAATAGGGTTAAAAAACAGACTGAAATTTTTATTTAAAACCGTAATAGAGAAATTTTATTTCCCTCGTTTCAAAAACATTATCTTTATTTCAGACTACAATAAAAAATTATTTCCCCGTAAACCCCAAAACGAAGTTATTATACAAAACCCCGTTAACGCTATTTTTCTCAATACAAAACCCCGTTCTGATCTTAATAATTCAATCGCCTATGTTGCTAAAATCAGTAAGTTGAAAAATATAAAAATTCTCATTGAAGCCTTAAATATCTTGAAAGCTAAATCCATAATTTTTAATGTTCACGTTGTGGGTGATTTTGTTGAGAAAAAATATAAAACACATGTTATGGCGCTGATTTCAAAGTATGATTTATCAAAACAAATCAAATTCTATGGGTGGTTGAACCAATCACAATTAAAACCTGTTTTATTTGAATGCACATATTTTGTCTTGCCGTCTAAACAGGAAAATGTGCCAGTAAGTATTGCCGAATCAATGGCAATGGGTAAGGTTGTTATCGCTTCCGATGTGGGAGGCATCTCCGAAATGTTCCAGGATGGCGTTTCTGGTTTATTAATTGATCCGGGCAATCCAAAACTTTTAGCCGATAAATTAGAATATTTATATGCAAACAAAACTAAGGCGCAGGAAATTTCCTCCAATGCAGCTTTAGAAGCTTCAGAAAAGTTTAACTCCAAATTGATAGCAAAAAAAACACTTGATTTTTATAATAAAGTTCTGCAAAGTAACTCATAAGTATGCAAACTAAACCCAAAATTGCTGTTATCGGTCTCAAAGGCCTTCCTGCTTTTGGAGGCGCTGCTGCGGTTGGTGAAAGTATTATGAATTGCCTCCGAGCAGATTTTGATTTTACTGTTTTAAGCATATCGTCACATACAACTCAAAAATCGGGCGAAATAAACGGAGTGTCTCAAATTGTATTTAAAAATCACGGAACAGGAGGATTAAACACCCTTCTCTATTATATCAAATCCCTTCTCTATTGCCTTTTCAAAGAACGGTTTCATTTAATCCACCTTCATCATGCCGAAAGCGGCTTCATCACCCCATTTCTTCGCCTGAAAAATCCCGTCATCGTAACCTTTCATGGCGTTCACAAAGAAAAAAGCCCCAAGTTCAACTCCCTTCAGAATAAATTTTTCTCCTGGTCCGAAAAACAAAACATCAGGTGGGCCAATCAGGTCATTTCCGTTTCAAAACCCGATACAGAATTTATACTCAAAAAATACAACAAAAATATCACCCACATCCCCAATGGCATAACCATCACCAACCACCCCAAAAATGTTAAAACCGGAAAAGACGAATATATCCTGTTCGCTGCCGCCCGCGTTTTCGAAATAAAAGGACTACACATTTTATTACAAGCCCTCCACAAAATAAAATTTCAAGGCAAATTAACCGTAGTAGGTGATATCGACCAGGTACCCTCCTATAAACAGAAAATACTACAACTCTCAATCGGACTCAATATCCAATACATCGGCCTCATTAAAGAAAAAAACAAACTATTCAACTATGTCCGCGAGGCAAAACTTTTCATTTTTCCATCGCTCACAGAAGCCATGTCAATGATGCTGCTTGAAGTAGTCTCACAAAAAACCCCCGTTATCGCTTCCGATATCCCATCTAATAAAGCCATTTTAGACAATTCCCAAATCCTGTTTTTTGAAAGCAAAAACGCAGATGATTTAGCAGACAAAATAATGTTCGCACTAAATAACCCATCTCTCATGGAACAACGTGCCGAAAATGCATACACCCATCTAGTAAAAAGCTATACCTGGCAGTTAATAGCAAATACCTACAAAAATATTTTTAATGAAAATTTAAATCAACCCTCGCCACAAACCACACCGCCCAAACCACTTGAACTATAACACCATTGATTGGACAAAAGAACACCTCATCCAAAACCTTAAAAACACCATCAAGTTCGCTTTAGTCAAGTTCAGGAGTTAAGCAACAATCAAAATATCCCACTCCTGTCCCTAAAATCCTTTTAGTCCTTCCTCTCTACTAAATAGAGGAGCATACTCCTCATATAAGTCTCTACTAATCAACCAAAACAAAAAATTTACAGAAACAAAATCAAAATTTACAGAAACAAAAATATAAATAACATAATCAAAACTAATAACAACCTAATAAATAATAATATAAACAATAATAAAAATAATACTCACAGAATAAAAATAATAAATTACAGTATCAAAGTCCTAATCAACTATAATAAAAATAATAAAAACATCACTATAATTATAATCAACATAATTAAAAATAATATTTACTATATTAAAAACAATATCACCCGTACCAAAAATACTATTAACAGAACCAAAAAACTCCCTACCTTCGCAACAAAACCAACCACAACCACATTTAATCTGTGCAAATCTGTGTAATCTGTGGTAAAAACCTAATCAACCATGCAAAACCGCGACACCAACCGCCTCAACATGATCCGCACCACCATCCTCTGGTGCACCAACAATGCCTCCGCAACAGCAACCATCCCCGCCTTTGCCGCAGTCAAAGCCACTGTCGAAACCAAACTCAGCATCATCGACCAACTCAACCAAAAAGCAACCACAGGCACAAAAGGCATAACCATAGACACCAACATCAGCCGCCTCAACATGCAAAAAATCGCATTCAAATGCGCCTGTGCGCTCACCGCCTATGCAGCCACCATAAAAAGCAACACCCTCCGCGCCAAAGTAAACTACACCCTCAACCAAATGAGCGCAAAAAAGAAAGAAGAAATAGACGACATCTGCCAAACCATCCACGATGAAGCAAACCTAAACTTCCCAGCAGCAACAGGCTTCGGCTACACCAACACCGATGTAACCGACCTCCAGACCGCCATCAACCTCTACCGCGATTCAATGGCAAACCCACGCCAGGCAATTATAACCCGCACAGTAGCACTTGAAACCATAAGAACCCAAATCCGCGAAATACTCAGCACAATAATCAAACAACAAATGGACAGCATGGTTCACACCCTCATCATCACCAACCCCAACTTCGTAAGCGCCTATTTTCAGGCCCGCCAAATAATAGACATCGGCACCACCCACACCCGCGTAGCAGGAAACATCACAAATAAAAACGGAACCCCCATTCAAAATGCAACCTTTACCGCACACAAAACCGGTGAACCTGCAGGGGCAACCCTCGTGGTTGCCCAAATCAAAACCAATCACCAAGGCCGCTACTCCATCCCAAAATTCCCACCCGGTGAATACACCTTTCAGTGGCAACATCCCAACTATCAACCCAAAACCGAAACAGGCGTCCATATCCGTCCCGGCAAAGAACACAAACGCAAAATAACCCTGCTCCCACTTTAACCTATAAATAACCAGATTGCCTTAACCCCCTCCTTTTTTCAAGGTGGGAGATGTCCTGTGGACATCGAGCCGGCTTGTGATGATGAGGGGGGTGGTCGCCTTTGCGGTTAAAAACCTACTTTTACCCCGTGAAAAAAATAGCACTACGAAGCCTCCTTACGCTTTACCTCTTACATATTACTTATTACATCTTTTCACAAACCGTCTACGAACACACCACATCCACCGCCATCTACCACTTCCTCGATGAAATGGCAAACGAAAAACTAATACTCCTCAACACAGCCGTAAAACCATATTCAAGAATCCTCATAGCCGAAAAACTAAAAGAACTAACAACCAAAAACGAAAAACTAAACAAACGCCAGCAAGCCGATTTAAAATTCTACCTCCGCGAATTCTACATCGAACTCCAATCCGACTCAATTGCAAATCTTCAAGCACAACCCCTAAAACCCTTCCGTCAAAAAAATAACCACACCCTCAGCCTCCTGCCACCCGTCTACGCCTTCAGCAGCAAACAATTCAGCCTCAACTTCCGCCCCATCGGTGGCGGCACAGGCTATGCAAACAGCTCAGGCAATATATACAACAGCTACTTCGGAGGCAACATCTACCTCTACGGCTTCAAAAACATCGGCATCTACGCCAACTACCGCGATGCCTACCAGGCAAAAGAAGTCCTCGCCCTGCCAACCTACCTAACCCAATCACAAGGCGCCAACTATAAATTCAACGAAGGCAAAAGAACCGGAGGCGACTACTCCGAAATGCGCGGAGGTATCACCTACACCTATAAATGGTTCAACATAGGAATAGTAAAAGACCACATCCAGTGGGGAAACAACTACAACGGCTCCAACATCTTCAGCGGCCGCACCCCCTCATTCGCCATGCTCAAAATGCAAGTCAAACCAACCAAATGGTTCGAATTAAACTATTTCCACGGCTGGCTCATATCACAAGAAATCGATTCCGCAAGAACATATTATCCCGGATCGGGCGTTCCCCGCACCGTTTACCGCGATAAATACATTGCCGCAAATTTCATCACAATCGGCCCCATCAAAGGCGTAGCCCTCTCACTTGGTAATTCAATTATTTACAGCGATGTAAATGTCCAGCCCGCCTACTTCATCCCCTTCCTCTTCTATAAATCTGTTGACCATACCCTCAATAATAATATCGACAACCAAAACTCACAAGTATTCTTCGACCTGAGCATTCGTTCCATCAAACACCTCCACGTCTACAGCTCCATCTTCATTGACGAATTTTCGTTCACCCGTATAAAAGACAAAGACCGTAGAAATTTCTACAGCATCAAAGCCGGCTTTAAAGTCAACAACTTCCCCCTTAAAAACATAGCATACTTTTTCGAGTTCACAGAATCCACACCCCTCACCTTCACCCACCGTGTCCCATCGCTCACCTATCAAAGCAACAGATTTAACATGGGCCACTACCTTGGCGACAATGCCCGCGAATTTGCAGCAGGCATAAGCTATAAACCAATACGAGCACTCATTTTTAATTTTGCATATTCGCTTGCACTAAAAGGCAAAGAAAACCCATACGCCTTTATACCCGGAGGCACACCCGTAGATGAATACCCATTCCTTGATACTATATCTTGGCAAAACCAAACCATCGCACTCACTGCCAGCTGGGAATTTGCCTACAACTGCCGCATCAATTTAGGATTTTCAAACTCCAATATCACCGCAAAAAACACCAACAACCAAACCTCAGACTATTACTTAGCCCGCTATTCCCCCGCCTTCCTCACCGGCCGCAAAAATACCATCAGCCTCGGATTGAATTTTGGCTTTTAGGTAAATACCATTCAATTCGCATTTTAAGACATTTTTAATATCAAATATTCCCTACATTTGCCACCAACTAAGCCACTTACAGAAACGTGTTACCGGAAGCACTTCATAATCAACGCGAACAACTCATTATAGAAGAGTTTGGGTCAAACGTTTGTGAACTCATCCGTAACTATACCGACCTTAGGAGCAAACATACTGTTGTTCATCAGACACGCTCGCGCTTCGAGGTTAAGTCAATAGATGAGCCATATGTTGATACCTATATTAACCTTGAGCGCATAAATGACATTCAGCACATCAATAAATTTTTTGAAGCCGTAAACGAAAAACTTACCCTTGACGGAATTTTTATTGGCTGCGTTGAGCCCACTCGTTTACGTAAACAGCGCATATTCAAAAAATTCCCATGGGGAATTGGTCATATCTATTATTTCCTCGACTATCTCTTAAAAAGGGTATTCCCAAAATTACCCGTAACTAAAAAACTATACTTTCTCTTAACAGGAGGCCGCAACCGCGTAATGTCCCGTGCCGAAATTATCGGGCGCCTTTATTCCTGCGGATTTGAGTTTCTCCTCGAAAAAACAATAGCAAACAATCTCTACTTCTTTGTCAAAAAAAGCGGCAAACCATCTTTTGATAAACACGCTTCCTATGGCCCGTTGTTTAAAATGCGCAGAATTGGCAAAAACGGAAAAATTATCAATGTATATAAGTTCCGCACCATGTCAGCTTATTCCGAATACGCTCAGGAATATGTTTACAAACTCAACAACTTAGCCGAGGGCGGTAAAATAAAAGACGATTTTCGTGTAACCACCATGGGTAAATTCATGCGCAAATTCTGGATTGACGAGCTTCCGATGATTTATAATTTGCTCAAAGGAGATTTAAAGCTAGTTGGAGTTAGACCTCTAAGTCAGCATTATCTAAGTCTGTATACACTTGAAATCCGTGCACGAAGACTAAATTACAAACCTGGATTGGTTCCACCTTTTTATGCCGACATGCCAAAAACATTTGAAGAAATTCTTGCATCAGAAAAAAAATACTTCGATGCTTACGATAAGAGCCCTATTCTTACAGATGTAAAATACTTCTTCAAAGCATTTTACAATATCATCGTCAAAAAAGCCCGCAGCAAATAGCTCTTTCCTATCTTTACCCGCATATCTGTTATGCAGGAAAAAATCATTGTCCCTTTTGTTGATTTAAAGCTCCAATACCTTTCTCTTAAAAAGGAAATTGACTCAGCCGTTCTTTCAGTAATGGAGAACACAACCTTTATTGGCGGTGAACCTGTAACCTCTTTTGAAAACAATTTTGCTCAAGCCTGTGGGACAAAACACTCCATCGGTGTCGGCAACGGAACAGATGCCCTTTACATCATCCTCAAATCACTCGGCATCACAGCAGGCGATGAGGTAATCACGGTTGCTAACTCCTGGATTTCAACTTCCGAAACAATTTCGCAATGCGGTGCAAAGCCTGTTTTTATTGACATTGACCCCGACTATTATTCAATTGATGTAAACAAGATTGAGGAAAAAATCACCAACAAAACCAAAGCAATAATCCCGGTTCATCTATTCGGACAAATGGCAGAGATTGATAAAGTTTCAACTCTCTGCAAAAAGCATAATTTGTTTTTGGTTGAAGATTGCGCGCAAAGCCATTTATCAGAGTATAAAGAAATAGAAGCAGGAACTACAGGCATTGCATCAGCCTTCAGTTTTTATCCCGGGAAAAACCTTGGAGCTTATGGTGATGCAGGAGTAATCACAACCAATGATGATTCGCTTGCAACTAAAATGCGCATGTTCGCTAATCATGGCGCAATGGTAAAACACCAACACCAGATGGAAGGTATCAACAGCCGCCTCGATACAATTCAGGCAGCAATACTGAATGTAAAACTTCCTCACTTGCAAAAATGGAATGAGCAACGTTTGAAAAATGCACTACTCTACAACCACCTGCTTGCCGATGTTTCTGAAATAACAACGCCTAAAATCAACCCTGCAGCAAAACACATTTTTCACCTATATGTAATTCGTGCAGAGAAAAGAAACGAGTTGATGGACTATTTAACGAAGAAAGGAATTCAAACACAAATCCATTACCCGACTATTCTTCCGCTACTCCCCGCTTACAATTACTTAAATCACAAAGCAGAGGATTTCCCTATTGCTTCTTCTTATCAGGACTCTATTTTATCATTGCCAATGTTTCCTGAACTTACAAAAGAACAAATACAATTGCTTGTTGAAACCATCAAAGCATTTTACAAATAGCTTTTTCTACCTTTACGCGGCATGAAAAAATTTTCTACGCTTTTTCTATTTTGTTTTCCTCTTTTTGTGTTTGCCCAGCAAACAACTATCCCTCACAACCACGTATACTACTATGGTTTCGAAGCAGAACTGAATAAACCGGAAAATGATTTCCACACATCTATTCGCCCCTTTCTTGAAAGCGAAGTGCGGGCCATTACCAATTATGATTCACTTTCACGTTTTGGTTACAACGATAAAAAATTCGCCAACAGTAAAATCGGTCGCAAATTTCTGAAACAATATTTTTTCCAAACCCAAGGCGAAGATTATTTCCTTGAACTCAGCCCGCTTTTTGATTTGCAGTATGGCAAAGATTTTTCTAACGACAGCTCACTTTCTGTCAACACACGTGGTGTGCAGGTAAGCGGAAGCATCGGAAAAAAATTCTCATTCTATTCTTCTTTTTACGAAAATCAGGCAAAGTTTCCCAACTACATCAGCGAGTATGTAAAAGAAAAAGAAGTGGTTCCCGGTCAGGGAAGAATCAAAACATTCAAAGGCTCATCATTCGACTTTTCGCAAGCCTTCGGATATATCTCGTACACGCCAATCAAGCACGTTAACTTCCAGCTTGGACACGGCAAAAATTTCATCGGTGACGGCTACCGCTCATTACTATTGTCAGATTTTGCGTATAGCTATCCTTTCCTGAAAATCACAACTACCGTTTGGAAAATCAGGTACATGAATTTGTTCACTTCTTTTCAAAGTGATGTTTCATTGGTAGATAATCTTGCCAGCTACCCACGAAAATATGGTAGCTTTCATTATCTTGATATTACAATCCTGAAAAGAATTCAGTTGGGCTTATTTGAAGGAATAATATGGCAAAGCAGCGACAACACTGGAAAACATGGTGTAGGAATTAATTACATTAATCCTATAATCTTCTATCGCCCCATTGCTTCTTCTCTTAATGCAACAAATAATGCTGTTATTGGCGCTAACCTTAAAATCAAAGTTTTAAAACAAACTCAGGTTTACGGGCAGTTTGTTATTGATGACATAAATCTCTCGAAAGCAAAAGAAGCAAAAGGATATTTCAGTCAGAAGTATGGTTACCAGATTGGCTTAAAAAGCTTCAACGTATTTGGTGTAAAAAACCTTTATGTGCAAGCAGAATACAATCAGGTGCGTCCCTACACCTATGCACATAAAAATCCGTTGCAGAATTATGCACACTACAACGAAGCCCTTGCTCACCCGCTTGGAGCCAACTTCCGAGAGATGGTTGGAATTATTGGTTACCGCTGGAAAGATTTATCTGCAGAGTTGAAATTCAATTATGCTGTGTATGGCGCTGATACAGGTATGTACAGCTACGGACAAAACATTTTTAACTCCGACCACAAAGCCGTTGGCGGAATTTATTCTTTCGGCAATTCAATCGGACAAGGTGTAAAAACAACTTTGGTTTATGCACAGTTCAGACTATCCTATCTCGTAAATCCAAAAACCAACTGGAATATTTTTATTGAATACACCAGCCGCAAACAATCAACAGAATTTGCTGAGCGCAGTAACAGTCTTTTCAATATCGGAATGCGAACCAGTTTAAGAAATCTTTATTACGATTTTTGATAATGCTAACATTGTCAAACAGTTGTTCTAAGAGGTTATTATCCTTACTACTTGGCTACTTGGCTACTTGGCTACTTGGCTGTTTTGCTAATGCACAGGAGTTAAATATCAATACCGACTTGCAAACACAAACCATTTACGACAATGCAGTTTACAACCAAAACACCAACGCACACTCTTCCATAAAACCTTTCCGCTATAACGATTTCAACGAGCAACTTATTGACTCAATAAAACAGTCATTGGAGAAAAATATAGTCTTCAAAAAAAACAGATTTCTTACAACACACGCTGCTCATTTTGCAACACCCAAATCACTATTTTTTCTCGACCCACTTTTTAATTACACCAACTACACCAAACTAAAAAGTAAAACAAACGGGTATGAAGCATCTATTGGTGTGCGTGTAGGTTTCAGCATTGTAAAGAAAATCGGAGGTGAAATAAATATCCTGTTTTCCAATTCCAAATTTCCAGACTATATCAACCAAAAAATTCAGCAAACCAACGTTGTTCCCGGTCAGGGCTATGCTCATGCCATGAGCAATGGCGGCTACCGTTACTTCACAGGTTCCGGTTATATTTCCTACACACCTTCCAAACATTTCAATGTTCAGTTAGGTCACGATAAACAATTTATAGGAGATGGTTATCGTACCTTGTTATTAGGCAACACTGCCAATAATTATGACTTCCTGAAAATTACCACCACCGTCTGGAAAATTAAATACATAAATCTCTACACCAAGTTCCGAGAAGTGGGAACCTCTGCTGGTGACCGCAATAAGTATCATGTAAAATTCGGCACGTTTCACTACCTCGATATTCCTTTGCTGAAACGTGTTTCCATCGGTTTATTTGAAAGCATTATTTGGAACAGCAAAGACTCAACCAGCGACCGTGGGTTTGATGTAAGCTACCTCAATCCGATTATCTTTTTTCGCCCTGTTGAGTTTTCCATTGGTTCACCCGACAACGTGTTATTAGGTTTTAATTTAAAAGTTCGCCACTTTGGAAAAAATTTTCTCTATGGCCAGTTAATGCTGGATGAATTTCTGCTTTCCGAAATCCGTGCAAAAGCAGGTTGGTGGGGAAACAAGCAAGCTTTTCAGGTGGGGTTAAAAGGCTTTGATTTATTCGGGATAAAGGATTTGTATTACCAAGGGGAATTTAATTTTATAAGACCCTACACGTATACGCACGTTACACTGGAAACCAATTACGGACATTTTAACGAGCCACTCGCACATCCCGGTGGAGCAAACCTGATGGAAGGAATTGGAATTATCCGTTACCGTTTCAACAAATTTTTTGTGGAAGGCAAAATGGTTTATTCTGTTTATGGAAGTGATGGAAACGACAGCATCAGCTATGGGCAGGATGTTTTTAAATCTTATTTACTGCGCCCTTCAGAATACGGACACACAACCTTGCAAGGAGTAAGAAACACTATGATTTACACCGAACTTAAAATGTCTTACTTGCTCAACCCTGCAATGAATCTTCGTTTGGAAGGTGGGATAACAATAAGAAGACATAGTGTTGCAGATGTTCCCAATAACGGTGTTTACATTTTTGTAGGAATCAGAACTTCGCTGATGAACAATTATTATGACTACTGATAAATTTCTTTTTTCAATTTTGCACTTCTAAAAATATCGCCTCTTGAAACAAACATTCAACATTCTTCTCCTCGGTTCCGGTGGTCGCGAACATGCTTTTGCCTGGAAAATGAGTCAGAGCAAACACCTCGGAAAACTATACATCGCTCCCGGAAATGCAGGCACACCGGCATACGGAACCAATGTAAACATTGACCCGCTTGATTTTGAAGCAGTGAAAGTTTTTGTGCGCGAAAACGGAATTCACATGGTGGTGGTTGGTCCCGAAGCACCATTGGTTGCAGGCATACATGATTTTTTTCTTAATGATTCGGTGCTGAAATACATTCCCGTAATTGGTCCGCAAAAAGAAGGAGCGCAATTAGAAGGCAGCAAAGATTTTTCAAAAGCCTTTATGCAGCGCCACAATATTCCTACTGCTGCTTACAATAGTTTTACTGCCGAAACATTGAGCGAAGGATTGCAATTTTTAGATACACTGGAATCGCCTTATGTCTTAAAAGCAGACGGATTGGCTGCCGGAAAAGGTGTGATTATTTGTGAAGATGTGGTGGAAGCCAAACTGGAGCTCACCGAAATGCTTATGGAAGAAAAATTTGGTGAAGCAAGCCGTAAAGTGGTGATTGAAGAATTTTTGCATGGCATTGAGCTTTCAGTTTTTGTGCTTTCCGATGGTTTGAATTACAAAATCCTTCCTGCTGCTAAAGATTACAAAAGAGTAGGAGAGGGCGATACCGGATTGAATACAGGCGGCATGGGCGCCATTTCACCTGTCCCGTTTGCAACCGAAGATTTTCTAAAAAAAGTAGAAGAGCGTGTTGTTATTCCAACTGTGAACGGATTGAAGAAAGATAATATTCCTTACACCGGTTTTATTTTCATCGGGTTGATGAATGTAGATGGCGAACCCTTTGTGATAGAATATAACTGCCGCATGGGCGATCCCGAAACCGAAGTGGTTATTCCGCGCATAAAAACCGATTTGCTGGAACTATTTGAAGGTGTTGCTAACCAAACACTGGATGAGGTACACTTAGAAATAGAAGAGAATACTGCGGTTACTGTAATGCTGGTGGCAGACGGTTATCCCGGCAACTACGAAAAAGGAAAAATAATCAGCGGCTTGGATGAAGTGGAGGACAGCCTTGTTTTTCATGCAGGTACAAAACTACAAAACGGACAGCCTGTTACAAACGGTGGAAGGGTGATGGCAGTTACTTCGGTTGGCGCAAACATGAATAATGCCTTGGGTAAATCATACCGCGCTATTCGTGTGATAGATTATGAAGGAAAATATTACCGCAAGGACATTGGATTTGACCTGCGGGAAGATGTGGTAGAAGAAAGAGACTGATTACTGTCTGTTAGGAACTTCCAGCTTTTCGTATTTCAGCATTAAGCCTATCCAAATAATGCAGGCAACCCCGCCAATTGCCATTATAGCATAATTCATATTATTCTCCAATCCGTAAACAATTGGAAAGGATGCTTCTATAAGTTTAGCGGTAGGATTAAAAAGGTAGCCCATAGTTTTTTATTTTTTGCACCGCAAACCTACAGCATTTAGATTAAATCGCAAAACTATACCACAGTTTTTTTCTGGTAAAAATACCCAAGCGCAAGTAAGGTAAACAACGTTCCGAATACAGCAATCAGGTAACAGGCATTAGTAAAAAGGCTCAGCCAGCTGACTTCTGCAAGAAAAAAGTCTTTGTAAAACAGCACACCAACACTGCAAAGGTAACCAAATGAATCGGCAACGTAAATCAGGAAACCTGCATTGCTTACATATTTAAAAGCTGCTATCAGTCGCTCAAACAGAATGCAGTTGAAGGGAATATAAGCGGTATAAGCCCCAAAACCACTGAGCATAATCCATGCAATGGGGCTTAACCACCCACTGTGATAAGCAAAGGCGCTAAGACCAGTAATCAGGCAGCCAACAGTAATCACTATATGGTTAATCATCAGTGCTTTTTTATTGTCTTTGATGAACATTATAAAACCAAGCAATACCAAAACTCCCAACGTTACAGGAATTTCGGTTTGGGTAAAAATTGCCGGTTTCTTTTCAAAGCCGAGAGAGTTTAAAATCTCAACCATAAAATTATCGCGGAAATCACGGAAGGCGGTAAGAAACATGTAGGTGATAACCAGTAAAACCAAACCGGGCGCAAAGGTTTTGAAAAAACTCCAACGCTGTTCTGCATTCATGGGTTCGCGTTTGGTGCGCAGGGCTTCATCTTCCTTTGTAGGCTCGGGAACATTGCTGAGCATCCATACAAAAAACATAAGCGGCAGAAGAAAAACCCCGCCTGTTGCCACCGGCATCCAGAATTCTGAAACACCCATGAGCATGAGATTTGCCGCTACGGTTTTTACAAAACCTGAAGCAAAAGCAAAACTGGCGCATAAGCCAGCGCCCATTGCCTCTGTCCATCTTCTGCCTTCCAGAAAAGAAAAAACCAAACCCCATACCATGCCCAGCGGAAGTCCGTTCAGGAAGAGAAATGTCAGTTTAAAGTTGTTGGGAACAACTGCAAAACCCAGTAAAGCAAGCTCTGCAATGCCAACCAACAGAATGATTCCTAGCGCACGGTTATTTTTCCCCATCTCGGAAACAACCTTTATTCCGATAAATTTGGAAAGCATATAACCTACTGCCTGAGAGATGACAAGGATGGATTTGAATTTCAATCCCCACATATCATCTACATCGCTGAAGCCGGCCGCTGAAAAAGGTTTACGAAAAGCATACATGCAGGAGTAAGTGCAGAAGGCTGCCAACGTTGCATACAATGACAACACAAAACCGTTAGAGTTGGAAAGCCAGCGCTTAATCAAATTTTCAGGCATTGACAGGCAGGATTAAACCGTTTTTGTCAAACTTAAAATCCTGCCATTTGTTGTCAATAAAAGATTTTACCGTTTCAAAACCAACTTCTTTTAGCAAGGCAGCAGCAGTTTCAAATTCTGCAGTTATCTCTTTCGGATGATGCGAATCGGAATTAATCATCACCGGAATTTTTCGCTTCAAGATTTCGGTCAGCATCCATTTTCCGGGATAAGGTTCTGTAGTTTTTTTCTTGTAAAGGCCGCGCGTGTTTACTTCAATAATGGCTTTTGTTCCGGCAATAACACCAAGGGTTCTTAACACTTCCTCTTTATACCATTCTGCATCTTCACTGAAATATTTATTGTCAGGATTTTGCATTTTTATTTTGTCAATGTGCCCGATAACATCGGGACATTCTTCGCGCACCATCATGCGGGTAAGGTCGTAATAACGTGTTACCGCATTCTGGATATCGCCTCCAAAAATCTTTTGTAAGCCATCTTCAAAAATGGCAGAAGTGCCATCAATTTCCCAATGCGTTCCGTCTTCATACTGGTCAACAAAATGAATAGAGCCGATGGTATAATCTAAGTTCGCGTCTTTTATAAACGATGTTTCGGGCCCAATCAATCCGGGGATGTAATCAATCTCAAGGCTGCGGTAAATTTGCAACCGCCCATGATATTCAAGTTTCAGTTTTTCAATTTGTTCGGTATAAACAGCAAGATTTTCGGCTTTCATGCTCCATGCACAAAAGAAGGGCATGGGCACGTGCGAAGAAAAACCGTAAGCATGCATTCCCTGCTCAGCCGCTGCTTCGGCATATACTTTTGCTTCATCGCTGCCATCGCAAAAATTGCAGTGGCTGTGGTAATTGGTCCAGGACATTTTTAATGATAATTGACGAAAGTAGTGGATTTGTGATTAAGCAGAACAAAGTGTAGTTTAAGTTTTTATTAATTCGTGTAAGTTTGTCCTCTGCTTAATATCCCTTTTGCTTTGAACAGAAATAACATGCGCCTTAACTATTTGAACAGAGTACTTCTGTTTTTTGCGCTTTTCTGTTTGTCTTTCCCGTTGTTTTCACAAACCTATTTCTTCGAAAATTTTACGGTAGAAAATGGTTTGCCACAATCGCAGGTGCTCAGTATTTTTCAGGATGCAAGCGGAAGGCTGTGGATAGGAACCAACCAGGGCGGTATTGCCCGTTATGATGGGAATACATTTGAAAACTATACCACCGAAATCCACGGGCTTGCAAATAATGTTGTTTACAGTATTACGCAGGGTGATGATGCCCTATTGTATATCGGCACCAACAAAGGTCTGAGTGCTTATGACGGTAAAAAATTTACAAACTATACTACCGAAAAAGGGCTTTCGCACAATGGCGTTGTAAAAGTTTTTAAAGACAAAAAAGGAAAAATTCTGTTGGGCACAGGCAAAGGGGTTTGTGTATTGGAAGGTGATACCGTTATTCCTTTCAAGTTGGACTCGGTGCTGGATAATTCTACAGTCCTGAACATTGTAGAGGACAGCAAAGGCAACACCTGGTTCTGCACCATTCAGAATGGTTTGTTCCTTTTCAGCGGAGGTAAGGTAAAGAACTACACTATTGCAAACGGATTGAAATCAAACTACGTGTATTCTATTACTCAGCGTGGAACACAGAACTACTGGATAGCTACACACGAAGGTTTATTTAACTTAGAAAACGAAACCATAACACAGGTAAAAGTACCCGGCACGGTTAACGATATTACGTTTTATGATTTTTGTAAAGACGATGTTGACAACCTCTGGATTGGCAGCAGCGAAGGTGTCTTTAAATACAGGAATGGCCAGTTCACAAAATTCAGGAAATCAAACGGTTTGGTGGACAACAATATTTGGAAAATTATTCAGGATCGGGAAGGCAATATGTGGTTTGCTTCCAAAACCAACGGCCTTTCTAAGCTGAGCAGTGAAATGTTTTACAGCTACAACATCCGCGACAGCTTGCCTGATGATAATATTGAAGCGATTTTTCAGGATACTTCAGGGCTTTATTGGATAGGTTCAAAGCGCGGAGCCACATTATTTGATGGCAAAAAATTTAAAACGTTCAAAGAAAAAAACGGACTGAGCAGTGAAACAGTTACCTGTTTTGAGCAGGAAAAAAACGGTACAATTCTTATAGGTACAAACCGCGGGTTAACAAAATATGATGGTAAAAAATTTACATCCCTACCGGCAGAGGATAAAGGGATATATCATATTCAGGATATTCTGGTGGAAGAAAACGGAACGATATGGCTTGCCACATGGGGAGGTATTGCCAATGTGGAAAACAATAAAATTGTTCCTTTCAAACTTGGTGAAAAATTTCAGGATAAAACCTATTGCATCTATAAAGACAGCGAAGGTGTTTTGTGGTTCGGATACGAAGACGGGGTATTGCGCTACAACGGTACCAGCGTGCAACACATGAACAAAGACAATGGTTTTATTGGCGACCGTATCCGTTGTATTGATGAAGATGAAGACTGGAATCTTTGGTTCGGAACAAATGACGGTTTGTATAAATACAACCGCAGATACCTGACTCATTTTGGTGAAAAAGAAGGTTTGAAATCCAGTGCAGTTTACTCGCTGGTGTTTGATAAAAACAACAGCATGTGGTTGGGTATGACTAAAGGTATCAGCCATATTACTGCTAAAGACGATGTTATTAACCGTAACCGCTATTACGGAAAAGATGATGGTTTTCCCGGTGGTTGCAGTAACAACGCCATGATGATTGACAACAAAGGAAAGATATGGATAGGCACTACCAATGGTTTGGTGGTTTATCAGCCCGAGTTTGATGTTCCTAAAAATATCGAACCAATCACTATAATTAAAAGCATCCGCCTCGAATCGCAAGAAAATACAGACTGGAAACTATTTGCTGATAGTGTTGA
The DNA here is from genome assembly GCA_947479755.1 of Bacteroidota bacterium. Lineage (GTDB taxonomy): Bacteria > Bacteroidota > Bacteroidia > SXHM01 > SXHM01 > SXHM01. Next base: position 11,407 of record CANKAM010000018.1, on the reverse strand, counting down.
CAGTAAAAATATTCCTTACAATCTGGTTTTGCCATATGACCGCAACCGCCTTACCTTTGATTTTGTTGGAATAAGTCTTACCAATCCTCATGAAATTGCTTATCAGACTTACCTCAAAGGTTTTGATAAAGAGTGGCAACCATTGATTTACCAGAACAAGAGAGATTTTACCAACCTTCCACCCGGGGAATATGAATTTTTTGTAAAATCAGGAACAGAAGAGGAACTTGCAAACGCTAAACCGGTTTCGTTTAAGTTCATTATTGAGCCGCCTTTCTGGCAGCGCTGGTGGTTTTTTCTGATTATCGCTTTGGTGGTTGCTGCTGCTATTTACAGTTATGTAAGCATACGCAGGGCAAACTGGCAGATTACGCGTCAGAAGGAAGAAATTTCTTCGCAGAAAGATATTATTGAACACAAAAACCGGGACATCACCGACAGTATCAACTATGCAAAAACTTTGCAGGAGGCTGTGCTTCCACCGCAAGAAATTTTCAAGAAATTTCTGAAAGATTCATTCATTATTTACATGCCCAAAGCCATTGTAAGCGGTGACTTTTACTGGATTGAAAAACGTGGCGACAATGTTTTGCTTTCGGTGGTTGACTGCACAGGGCACGGAGTTCCGGGTGCTTTTATGAGTATTATCGGTCACAACGGATTGAATCAGGCGGTGAATGAACACCGTTTGCTAAAGCCTTCTATTATTCTCAATTACCTCAACCTTTCGGTGAATGAAACGCTGCACAAAGCCACCGAAGGCACAACAGTGCGCGATGGTATGGACATGGCATTATGCAACTTTAACACTAAAACGCTGGAATTGGAATATGCAGGTGCACACAACCCTTTGTTTATTATCAGCAAGGGCGAACTGATTGAACTTAAGGCCGACCGCATGGCAATCGGACAATTTACGGATGAGCCAAAATCATTTTCTAATCACACCCATCAGCTGCAACCGGGCGATAGTTTTTATATGTTCTCTGATGGTATTGTTGACCAGTTTGGTGGCGCGAAAGGAAAGAAATTCAAGAAGGCTGCTTTGCGTGAGTTGCTGCAAACGCTCGGACATCTTCCAATGGAAGAACAGAAAACCCGCATACTTGCGCACTACAAACAATGGATGGGCAACCACGAGCAAGTGGATGATATGTGTATAATAGGAGTGAAGGCGTAGTCGTCACGTCACCCTGAACTTGTTTCAGGGTCTTTAATAGAGATGCTGAAACAAGTTCAGCATGACGCAAACTACTTAATCGACTTTGCTGCCGGAGAATTTACAAACGCATCCTTCTTCTCCTCAAACATTTTTTTCAAACGCGCATTTAGTTCGTCTTGTTTGTAGGTGCCGGTAATCTGCACCAAACGCTGCAATACAGAAAAGGCAATACGCGGCTGCTTGCCGGTTCGTTGTGCAAATTCAAGTGGAAGAGAACTATAGTAATCCATTTCACGGCTGTAGATATCTGCCATCTTCTCCGCTATTTTATTTGCCTTTTCATTTTCACCAAAACGGTAGTAAGCTTCCATTAAAGGCAGTGCCGAAAAATTAAATTCAATGGAAGAAGCCGGAATTTGTTCCAGACATTTATCAATTGTTTTTATAGCCTCTTCTTTTTTTCCTTCGTCAAAAAGTGAAAAGGCAAGACGTGCAAACATGTTGCGGTAGTTCATGCTCATGCGTACCGTTTCAGTTCCCTGATATACATTTGAATCAAGCATGTTACCCCATGCAAAATTGTTCACCATGTTGTCGAACATTTTGTCGGAAGCAACCGTTCCTGTTTGTCCGTCTCTTGGTGTATTTTTAACAGGAACCAAACGATAAGCAAAACCTTCCACACGGAAATAATCCTGCAGGTTCAGGTATAAATCATCGCCTACGGTTACTGCAAAATAAATGGGGCGCTCCCAGTTATTGTTGGCTAAAATATCCAGCATCATCAGGTGATTGCGGGTGATGTAATTGTCTTCCACTTCCCATTCAATTGCTTTAACCAAGCCTGCTGTATCGGCAAGAGAAACAGTTCCGTTGCTCATTACTTTTGCAGAATCAACAGGGATGCGGAATTTGTGTGTTGGTATGTAATTAAAATCACCGCCATTGGTTGCAATCTTGTATTCTTTGTCATCACGTGAAACAAAATCAAGTACTTTTTTCAAGTCAACATATCCAGGAATGTTGCGGTCAACCAATGGAAGCTGCAATCTTCTGTCGCCTAATAATTTTTCTTCACCAAGAGAAAACGGCAGCGGATCTGATTCATATGCTTTTCTGCGCAACTGATCAATGTACCAACTGGTGTTGAAAAGACTGAGGTTAACAACGCGCACATCGGTGCGTATACCTTCCACTTCCTGTGCATACCAGAGCGGGAATGTATCGTTATCACCGTTGGTGAAAATAATGGCATTGGGCGCACAGGTTTTTAAATAGTTAGCTGCAAGGTCGCGTGCTGCTGTTCTGTTGCTTCTGTTGTGATCATTCCAGCCATCTTTTGCCATCAGGTATGGACCGGAAAGTCCTAATGCAACACCAATTCCGGCTGCTGCAATAGCTGGGCCTTTTTGTGAAATCCAATCGTAAATAGCAGCAACCGAAAGTCCGATCCAGATAGCGAATGCATAGAACGAACCTACGTAGGCATAATCCCGTTCGCGTGGCTGATAGGGATACTGATTCAGGTAAACTACAATGGCAACACCGGTGAGTATGAATAACAACATCACCACGAAAAAATCTTTTCTGTCTTTCATGAAATGTCCGATTAAACCAATGATTCCAAGCAGAAAAGGAATCATGTAAAATTTGTTGTTGGCTTTGTTGGAAGTAATGGAAACAGGAAGATTATCCTGCGGACCAAGACGCCCTTCGTCAATAAATGGAATACCTGAAATCCAGTTGCCGTTGAGCAAATCACTTGCTCCTGTTCCATCGGCACCATTGCCCTGCACATCATTTTGGCGTCCTGCAAAATTCCACATGAAATAGCGGAAATACATGTGACCGAGCTGATAATCAACAAAGAAATTAATGTTCTCAGACATGGTGGGTTTACGTTTGCCATCCGTTCCACTCCAGTTTTTATACTCTGTTATATGATGCGCCTGATTACTGTACATACGCGGAAAAATTCCGCTGTTGCGTGAATCATAAACAGGAATTGTTTTTTCTTCCACCACTTCGTACTTGTCTTTTCCTTTGTGCCAAACCTTTCCGCCTTTTTCTGTCTTGGTCATTTTAGCGGTGAAGTAATGCCCTTTAAACAACGGACGGTCGCCATACTGCTCACGGTTGAGGTAGCTGATGAGTGCAAACACATTGTCGGGGTTACTCTCGTCCATCGGTGGATTGGCGTTGGAGCGAATGACAGAAAAGAAGTAGGCACTGTAGCCAATCAACAAAAAGGTAAGCGCCAAAATGATGGTGTTGGCAATGTGTTTCTGATGTTTTTGTGTGTACAAGATACCAAACACAATTGTTGAAATCAACAGGATAAAATAGAACACCACTCCGCTGTTGAATGGCAAACCAAAACTGTTTACAAACAACAGTTCAAACAGAGAAGCCAGCTTTACCACTCCCGGTATAACACCGTATTGCACGCCCACCAGAATTAAAACGGAGACTCCGAGTGCAGCAATAAAACCCTGAATACTGAAATCGTATTTCTTGAAATAGTAAACAATAACCAACGCAGGAATGGCCAGCAAATTCAGTAAGTGAACACCGATTGACATACCCATTAAAAGCGCGATAAGTATTATCCATCTGTCGGCATGAGGGTTATCGGCAAGGCTTTCCCACTTCAATATTGCCCAGAAAACAATAGCGGTAAAAAACGATGACATAGCATATACCTCACCTTCCACAGCAGAAAACCAGAATGAATCGGAGAAGGTGTAAGCCAGTGCACCCACCACACCGCTGCCTATTACGGCAATCATTCCGGGCATGGTAAATTCTCCGTTTTTGAAAATCATCTTCTTTGCAAAAGCGGTAATACTCCAGAACAAAAACAAAATAGTGAACGCACTTGCCAGTGCCGACATAATGTTTACCCATTTGGCCACCTGCGTTACATCATCACCGGCAAGGAGTGAGAAGAGGCGCGCTATCATCTGAAACATAGGAGCACCCGGCTCGTGACCAACCATGAGTTTATAAGAGGCAGAAATGTATTCACCGCAATCCCACCAGCTTGCGGTAGGTTCAATGGTAGAAATGTAAACGAAGGCAGCAACGGCAAAGATGAGCCAGCCGGCTATGTTGTTGATGAGGTTATATTGTTTCAAGTGTTCAGGTTTTGTTTGAAGGCGAGCGAAAATAGGAATTATTATTTTGAGGTAGGGTGTTAAAGAATGCGAATGAAAAAACTCGCCTCAGATAGCTCCTGAGAAAGATTACGCTTAAAACAGACTATATATAATTCCGTCTTACTTCTTTATAAATTTACGGGTAGCCATTTTATCACCTGAAATAAACTGGACAAAATAACTTCCTTCAATTAAACCAGATGTATTTAGCTTAATCTTTGATGTAGCGGTTTCAGAAATTATTTTTTGTCCGTAAGAATTGAAAATAGTTGCTGAAAAAACTTCTTTTGCAGATGAAATGATATTCAACTCCCCGACAACAGGATTTGGGTAGAGTTCAAACAAAGAATTTTCTTCACTAACTAAAGGCGCTAATCCTGTTGTGGAAGAAGTATATGTTCCGCTTCTGTATTTCACGGTTCCTGCATTGTCATCTTGCCATACCACAAAAATTTTTCCGTTGCCGAGTGCTACATCCGCATTTGTTATATCACCTAAATCCACGGTATCATAGGCAGCCGGGAAACCGGTTGTAATATCATTAGTAAAAAGAACCGGCAACTGTGCAACACCGCTCACAGATTGTTTCCAAACGATAGCCATTGCATAACCATCGGATGCTATGCGTGGATAGTTCTGCTGACTCAAACCAGGTATAGAACCTGTTATTCCGATTGTTGAAACGAGTGTATTGTTGCTTACTAATGATTTACTGATATAAACTCTGAAACCTCCTATAGCTCCATTCATAAAAATACTGTAAAGCGTATCTCCAATTATAACACCGTCAGGTCCGCTTGAGGGGCATGACATCTGCATCCAGTTATGATTCTCCAGTGCAAAGCCGGTAGTAAATGTTGAAGCATTGTTAGAAGAAATTCCTGTCCACGTATCTCTAATATTATTATTGTTGTTTCGGTAAAGCATGGCACATGTATTTCCTTCAGACACCAATGCCCCAGGGCAACAGTCACAAACTTCAGCAGAACCAGCCCATCCGCTTGCTTTTTTATCAATTGAAAAATTAGTTCCGTAGTCTGTTGACTTTGTAACTACCCATCTTGAATCACCAAATGAGGAATTGAATTTCATATAGGCCACAATGGGTTTTCCTGTTGCATCGGTTGTAACAGTATGAAAACGAGAAAGGCTGTCGCCAATTATGGCCAGTTCCACCGGATTATTGAATGAAACACCGCCATTGAATGAAGTAAAAATAAAAATGTGATTAGTGTCTGACGCTTCGGGTGTGCGCTTTACCACCACATAAACCGTATCGCCATGTGATGCAATATCAGGACCCATCCATGAAGCAGTTGCAACTGAAAGCCATGATGGATTCAATTTTACAGGCGTAGTAAATGCAGTTCCGTTCCATCGCGAAAAAAATACTGCCTGGTCACTCATCCTGCCCCAAACCACCAACGGGTTTCCATCACCATCAAGGCTCATCCTCGGATGCATGTTGCTATAAGTATTATTGGCAAGGTTCATACCCATGTTCCATGTAATGTCGTTTTGTGCAAAAGCAGTTATACTGATGCAACATAAAAAAATGAGTAAACTTTTTTTCATTGTAGTATTAATTTTTGAGTGGCAGAAAAATTGTCCGATACAGCTTTTACAAAGTAAACACCCCTTGATAACTCTGAAGTTGATACATAGATGTGATTTGTTTCTTTTCCTGTATTCATAATTTCTTTTCCTGAAACATCGGTAATATAAAACCTGAAATTATTTTTTGAACAGATGTTTATGAAATCAGAAGCAGGGTTAGGAAAAATGCTGAACGAACTTTGGTTTTGAATTTCGTTAATTGCTTGCGGGTCGTTAACAGCAAGTATATAGGTGAGCGTATCTTTTACGGAAGGAGTTGCAGCATCCCATACAGCATAGCGGATAACTGCTGTTCCGTAATTTACATGAGGCGTAATCTTCATTATCAGAAAACCAAACGCTCCAGGGCTTACCGGATTCATGGCGCCACTGTCTTCTAATGAAGTGTAGCAAAGATAATTATCGCACGTTGCCACATCCCAATTAGCCGGAACACTAGCACTCACTTTCTTCCATTGAAGTTGTATGGTGTCGGTTGAAATATTCTCTTGCCGGATCATAGGTTCATGAAGGTCTTCCATCATACCTATAAGTGAAAGTGTATCGCCCGGGGTATTAATATATGTTTGAGATGAACAGGTATAAACCTGAGCAATCACAAGCATTGCAAGAAAAATATTCTTTATAAGACGATTCATATATTAAGTGTGTTATGATGAATGAAGCAGGTCAACCACACATCAAATATAATTATTTGGGCTGTTGTATACTATCGGATTGCAAATTCTTGGCATCTTGATAATTTATCTTACCTTTATCCTGATGTGGAATGTTAAAGAAGAGACCGTTATTTTAAGAATACAACGCTCCCGCAGAGGCGATAGCTTTTAAACAATTTTGTTGCCATCCTTTTTAAAATCTGTACCAAATGCCTGATCCCATATTTTGGAGGTGAAACCAAAACCTGCGTTAGGGTCTTTGTAATGATGAAGCATGTGGTGTTTTTTAATTGTTTGAAATAATTTGTTTTTGTAGTTCAAATGATGAACGGCATAATGGCTCATGTCATAAACAATGTATCCAATAACAAATCCTGAAAAAACGGTGCTGCATACACACTTCCGAAAATGCCATAGCAGGCATACCAGATAACTACTGCAAGAGGAATACTTGCTCCGGGAGGCATTACCAGTCGCCTTGAATCGCTTGGAAAATCATGGTGCACACCGTGCAGAATAAAATGAATTCGTTTTCCTGCTTTGCTGACAGGGTGATAATGAAAGACAAAACGGTGAAGTGTATATTCCATTATTGACCAGCAAAAAAGTCCGAATAATAACAACGTAATAATGATTGTAAATGCAAGATTATAATTATAAACCGACTGGTACAAAAACCAACATACCACCGGAACATAAACAATAAGCACAATGCTGAAATGAACTCTTGAAAAATAATCGAAGAATTTATTTTCAAACATGGGAGGTGATAGATTTTTGTTGTGAACGAAGTGGCGCGGCATAGTGCTATTGGTTTTTACAGGCACGCCAAAAATAGATATTAATAGTTATGGAATCTGTTTGTTGAAATTAGAGCCGATATAAATATTTATCTACTTTTGAAAACTTCATGAAAACGCTTTCTTCCATCACTGATCCGGGGTTTGTTAAAAATGAGCACCCGGGTGCTTTGGATAGATTTTTTAGTTCGCTGATAAATGATGAGCGTGATCTTCCTTTTGTTTATTTGTGTCTGCAGATTTTTTGTTTTGTAATTTCACTTGCTGTTATTCTTTATACTCCCCTACTGCAAGGATGGGCATGGAATGCAGGAGCCTTGGTTTATATACTTTCTGTGTTGCTTTATTTTATGGGTCCTTTTACCCTTATGCTTCACAATACCAGTCACAACGCACTTTTTCGCAGAACAAATGATTGGGCAAACAATATTATTCCCTGGGTTATAGGTCCTTTTTTCGGGCAATCACCTGAAACATATTTCAGCCACCATGTGGGCATGCACCATGCCGAAAATAATCTTAAAGATGATTGCAGCAGCACCATGCACTATCAGCGCGACAGCTTGCGTGGTTTTTTGCGCTATTATCTTGAATTCTTTTTCATCGGATTAATTGAACTCGCCAATTATTTCCACAGAAAAAAGCGAAAGAAGCTGATGAAAAAAGTAATACGGGGCGAAGCTTCTTTTTTTGTTTTATGTATTGCGCTCAGCTTTGTAAACTGGCAAGCAACGCTTGTTGTTTTTATTATGCCGTTTATACTTACCCGCTTTGCAATGATGGCAGGCAATTGGGGACAACACGCTTTTATTGATGCAAGCGACAGTGGCAACAGTTATCTCAACAGCATTACCTGCATCAATTCGGGTTATAACAGAAAGTGCTTTAATGACGGTTACCACATTGGCCATCATTTATCACCCAAGATGCACTGGACCGATATGCCTGCTGATTTTATAGCTAACAGCCCTGAGTATGGCAGGCAACGCGCCATTGTGTTTGAAGGAATTGATTTCTTTTTTATCTGGCTGCTGCTGATGCTGAAGCAATACAAGGTGCTCGCAAAACACTTTGTTAATATTAATCATACTTTTAAAAACGATGATGAAGTAGTTGCGTTTTTAAAAATCCGCACACAGAAAATTCTTTAAGCGTATAAGCAATGAGCGGGGCATCATACCTGCACTGTGTTACTGCAAATAAGTTTTCATCCACTGATTAATCTCACTGCTCAGTTGCGGAATATTTACATTTTGCGCACCATAGCTCTGGTTTAAATAATACTGCGCATTAACAATGACTTCGCTGCGCTGTGTCATACCCAGCGAAAGAATACATACAATAATGAGCAGAGCTAAGCGTTTCATTTCAGAGATGCCAAAATTAGTATTTCGGAAATGTAATCCAGATAGCTATTGGGAATGCTTCAGCCCGGGTATGAGAGTATCAAGGCTGCAGAACTAAGCACACAATACACAATCTGCACAATCGAGAATTTGGTGCCTTTTGCATAATGCAGATAATGCCATGCAAACATCAGCGGATAAAACCACAGTGCTGCCCATGCCCATAATTCACCATTTTGAAAAGGAATCCAAATAATAAGTAATGCAAACAGATTAAGACCCGACATCTGGCTGGTAAAATCAATCAGCAGAAATTTCATGGCTTTGCCGGTTTGTTCATTTGATGCTGCTGTTTGGTTTAAATCAAAGCCGGCTGCCTGGCTCAGCATTTCAAATGCTTTGATATTGTTTAAGGTCCAGGCCATGCTTGCAAATAATCCTATGCCTGCAAAGCAGGTGAAAATGGAGGTTGCAAAAATTAGTGTTGCTGTCATGGTTCTAAGGTTTTATTTTTTTGCTAAAATAAAACAAAATGTGGAAAGCAATTTCTGCGGTATTTCAAACGGTATCGTAAAGGTAATTTAGTGAATAAATTACTATCCTATGTCTGGTTCAAAACTATTCCTGATTGTTCAAAACTGAACCAAATCTAAGGTCATTAAATGTCGAAATTTACTGCCAATAAAAAAAGCCCTTGCCGGGGCTTTTTAAAATAATGCGATGACTGGTCGCTAGTCAGATGAACACTGCAACATATCAGCGACTGAGAGAAAATGGTCTCATAAGCCAATTAGTATTTCAGTATAATCTGGCGGAAAGGGGTTTCAAGAATGTGCATAACATGATTGAGCCCTTTCTTCATTTATGCAGTGCAATATTACATAACTTATTAATACTTTTTTTGAATATGTTTACAAAATATCAACAGAATACTGTTTGAGATATTTACCCATTTGCAATTCGCAAAAATCTTCCTAAATTAGCACCACGTTTTACCAATTAATACTAAACCCCTGCCGGCCAGGTGTAGTTCGTAATCACAAGTATCAGTTCCGGTTCTTTATTTAGTTGTAAGTAAATCAATTAATTTCTGCATGCAGGCTTATGGCTTGCTGTACAGAACAAATTGTTATAAAACGTTCATTGAAACAAAGTTAACAGAGCAATCAATCAAGTGGTGAGACAATAAGGTCTTAAATTAGTTTTTTAAGGTCTTAACAAACAGTTCTAAACTCTAAAATTAGTTTTCTAAAATCTTACTATTGATTCATCAAGTCTTAAGAAAGAAGCAGAAGGTCTTAAAATAAATTTATAAAACTTCTGAATAATATTTTAAGTCCTTAAAATAATTTCATCAGGGTATAAAATATTTTTCTTAGGCCTTAAAATACAGTTCTTAAGGCTTAAAATAATTAATGTAATCCTTAAAATAATTTTATGAAACCTTAGTTAATATCTTCAAAAGCGTAATTAAAAACTTTAACTCCTTAAAACATTTTTTTAACACCTTAATATCTTATTACAACACCTTTTAATACGCTAACACACTAAAATCATATACTATGGCAAACTATAAAGTCCATTGCAAAGTTGATTATCATAATTTAAGTGTTGTTGAAGTATGCCAGTTTCCTTTGCGTGTATTAAAAGGGTTTTATGATAATGTCGGCTATTTCCCAACGCATCCTTTATCAAACGCTGAGTTTAAGGCAGTCATTAAAGAGTAATCAGAAAAACATAACGGCTATAAAAACCATATTAATACCCGCGCTAATTATCTTACAGCAAAAGAAGAACTTATGCAGGAGCTTTAAATTATCTGCTTATGTAGATGAAAAAGCTAATAACGATGCCATTAACATAGGTATTTTGGGCTTTGAACCTACTAAGGTAAGCGAACGAAGAATAAAGGGGTCCGAACATGCTAAAGAAGTAACGCTTGAAAGGGGCATAAGTCGCGAACTTATTTCGGAATGTGAGGTGGTAAAAGATGCAGAGTTTTATGGCGCTATTTTGTTGGCAGACAAACCGCTACCAGCCGGTTTTTATTTACCTGAATAGGGACAGCTGCCTATTAACACCGCCAATTATTCTTTGGTCGACCTTAACATTATTATTGATGTAAATAAATCACGCAAAAAAAGTTTCAGAAACCTTGTAGTAGGTGTTAATGTCTTGTTATAAACTGTAATGCTCCCATCCCATCTGCATTTCCGCATAATTTATGTGCTGAGGTGAAAAGGTATTCTTTGGTGTGGTTGAATATGTATCTGAGGAACTAAAAATAAATTGCTTTCAAACAGGCTGATAATCTTTGCCTTACTGCATAAATACAACCGGTGCAGAAAAAATTTATGAAATAATTTTTGGCAGCAAACAAATGTTTTCTACATTTGCAGTCCTTTTTTTACGGAGGACTGCGTTTTTATCAATAAAATAAATTGCTGAAAATGTAGGATTGACAGGCGTTGCAGAAGATTAAAGCCAAACGGAAAATCACCAAAACGTTGGAGATTAACCGGACTGAAAAACGGCAAAACAATGGTTGACGGCTTGAAAAAGAGGAAAAAATGCCGATGTAGCTCAGTTGGCCAGAGCAGCTGATTTGTAATCAGCTGGTCGGGGGTTCGAATCCCTCCATCGGCTCTCGTTCTTTAAAAGATTG
>CANKAM010000017.1 GCA_947479755.1 Bacteroidota bacterium | reverse complement strand
TTCAGGCATGAGGGCATAAAAGGGGCTTAGGCTTTCACCAAGCATTTCGCCCTGATGTTGCAGACACCAGGCGCTTTGCCCCATGTAATTAAGCAGCAGGGTGCTTAACACAAATACCCAGCTTAACTGAATATTTTTTTTGCCGCAATGCCCGAGGTCGGCATACAGGGCTTCGGCACCTGTGGTACATAAAAATACCGCACCTAAAATCCAGAAGCCACCGGGATGATGAAGAATAAGTTTTACAGCGTAATACGGATTAAAAGCCGCCAGAACTGCGGGATGCTGCAGCACCTGAATAAGCCCCAGCACACCAATGGTTGAGAACCATATCAGCATAATGGGGCCAAATGTTTTGCCGATTACGGTGGTGCCGAATTGCTGAAAAACAAACAGCAGGAACAGAATACTTAACACAATGGGAATGGTGGGCAAATCGGGATAAATCATGTTCAGCCCTTCAACAGCTGATGAAATGGAAATGGGTGGTGTTATAAAACCATCGGCAAGCAGGGCCGAACACCCAATGAGCGCTGCTATAAGCGGCCATTTGGCAGGATGTTTTTTTACCAGTGCATACAGCGAAAAAATTCCGCCTTCGCCCTGATGGTCGGCCTTAAGGGCAAGGTAAATGTATTTAAAGGTGGTGATTAAAATAAGTGTCCATATAATGCACGAAAGAGCACCCAGTATCAATTCGCTGCTTATAACGTTGCTGCCTATTATGGCTCTCATTACATACAAAGGCGAGGTGCCTATATCACCGTAAATAATGCCCAGCGTAATAAGTATGCCGGCAAAACTTAACCGGTTCTTTATGTTGTGTTCTGTTTCCACCAGCTTATAAGATATTGCCCGAAAATAATGTTTTTAGTGAAAGATGATTACATTCCTAAAACACCTGCAACACCAAGCCCTTCAGATACTGCCCTTCGGGATGATAGATATTGGTGGGATGGTCGGCCGGCTGGCTCAGGTGATGCAGAATGCGCACCCTGCGACCGGCATCAATGGCAGCAGCCATAACAGTGCTTTCAAACATAGAGCGGTCAATAGCCTGTGAGCACGAGAAGGTAAAGATTATTCCACCCGATTTTATTTTGCGGATAGCGCTTTCGTTCAGTCTGCGGTAGCCCTGCACGGCATTGTGTTTTGCCTTCTGATGTTTGGCAAAAGCGGGAGGGTCAAGGATAATAACATCAAAATTATCGGCAACTGTTTTCATGTATCCCTGCACATCGCCCACGTGCGACAGATGCATTTTATCATCAAAACCATTGAGCAAAACATTCTGGTCGGTCCACTCAATTGCCTTGCGCGAAGCATCTACAGAAACCACCCACGAAGCACCTGCTTTTAAAGCATACACCGAAAAACCGCCCGAGTAGCAAAAGGTATTTAGTACTCGTTTGCCTTTTGAGTAGTTGCCAAGCAATTTGCGGTTTTCGCGCTGGTCAATAAAGAAACCTGTCTTCTGCCCCTCTTCCCAGTTTACATAAAAACGGTTGCCGTTTTCGGCAACATCGTTGGTTTCGGCTTTTCCGAAAGCGTAGAGAGATTGCTTCGCTTCGCTCGCAATGACGGAATGAAGCGTTTCTTCACTTTTATCATACACCGCTTTCAGTTTATCGCCCAGCACACTTTGCAAGGCTTTGGAAATAAGCGCAAGATTATCGTGAATAAAAAACGAGTGTGCCTGTACTACAGCTGTGCCGTTATAAAAGTCAATAATCAAACCGGGAATGCCATCACCCTCGGCATTCAGCAAGCGAAAAACTGTAGTTGTTGTGCTTTCGGTTAACCCAATCTGCTGACGCAGTTGGTATGCATCCGCAATCTTTCTTTTCCAGAAATCAATGTTTATCTCCGTTTGTTCAAACGATATAATACGCACCGCTATAGAGCCCTGTGAGCAGTAACCCGTTCCCAGGTATTCGTCTGATGCGGAAAACACTTCTGCTATATCGCCATCTGCTACTTTTTCGCTGCGCTCAGATATTGCTCCCGAAAAAACCCAGGGGTGAAAACGTTTGAGTGAATGTTCTTTGCCTTTGTTGAGGATAATTTTTTTCATGGGCGCGAAGGTATAGTATTGATAAATAGGTGTTGATAAATTCTAACAGGTGAATATCGATTAACAGCATATCAAAACGCAACAATCACGTAGAAGGATATAGAAAAGCAAGCACCTCTAAAACCCTTTAGTCATGGAAACCGATAGCAGCAGACACGCAAATCAAATCAGTAACAGCATACTAATTCTTTTACTTATTCTGTTTTCACCACACGTTTTTTCACAGGGAGTAGCCATTTCAAACAGCTCTTCCAATCCACCCGCAGCTGGTTCTATGCTGCATGTATATGGAACCACACGCATAGGCAATTCTTCAACAGCTGACGGAGTTTTAATTTTCAATAATGCCACCAACGCCAAAACAGTAACCATTTCACCGGGGGCAACGGGCATCAGTTACGGACTGGTTTTACCACCCACACAAGCTGCTGCGGCTAACTATGTATTACTAAATGATGGCACAGGAAATCTTAGCTGGGGACCGCCCACAGCCGGAACAGAATGGCAATTATTGGGAAATGCAGGAACCAACCCGGCTCTTAATTTTTTAGGCACAACAGATGCGCAACCATTGCGCCTAGCAACGAGCGGTGCAGAACGACTGAAAATAAATGCAGCAGCAAACGAAATAGGAATAGGGATGACTGCAGGAGCAAACAATACACTTGACATTACCAACGCCACCACAACAGGTAAAGGAATAAACGTAACAGCAAACGCCCTTACAACAGGAAGCGGGATAAATGTAAGTTCTTCATCCACAGCCTTAGGTTCATCAGGGTCTATCGGAAGTTTCGCACTTTCGGGAAGCAACGCAGCCAATGCAGGAAATGTATTAAAGGTAAGCAACAGCGGAACGTTGAACACAGGGGTAGCATTGATGATAACAAATGCAGCAGCAGGGAAATCATTTCGCGTAAATGATGACGGAACCGATACCGATTCAAGTCCTTTTATTATTGACAATGCAGGGAATATTGGAGTTGGACTTGAAACACCGGCTTCAAAATTCGATATCCGAGATGGTGACTTCACGCTCTCTAATTCAGGCACTGCAGGCGCATTAAAATTGCAAGGCACATCAACCGGTAAAACATCTATTAAAGCTGGTGCACAGGGAGCAACGAATATATCTTATGTGCTGCCCACAGCGCAGGGAGCAAGCGGCACCTTACTTACAAATGATGGCTCAGGAAATCTCTCATGGGGTACTATTCCATCCGCTGTAGCAACCTTCGATGTAAGTCAGGGCGCCAGTAGTATAACATCACAAACCATAAGCAGCACAACAGATGTTGATGTAATAGGAATGGTTATTTCAGTTCCTCCCGGTATTTACATGATCTGGTTTTCGTCTGATATAATAAACGGAAATAACTCAAATTCCTGCACCGTTACCATTTACACCAATGGCACTGCGAACTCTACTACTGAACGCACTTTCGGAGGAATGGTAAAAAGAAGTATGGTATCTGCCATGGGTGTTGTAACCGTTACCGGAACTGCTCCAATGGAAATAAGAGTGAAAGCAAAAGTTGACAGCAACAACGCCACCTTTTATAAAAGAAGTCTGATGGGGTTAAAAATAGGATAGGATATTTTATTCCATTTTTCTCTTATTCGTTTTAACAAGCTATTAACATCCGAGGCAATACACAATTGCTAAATTTGCGGGCAACTAAATTTTCCGCAACAAAATGATGTTCAAAAAAACGCTTCTGTTTTTCGCAGTATTATTAGGAATATCAACCGTAACTTTTGCAGACGGTGAAAAAGAAAGCACAGGATACAACCTCCAATTTAAAGTAGTCGGCATACCGGACAAAACATGCAAACTGGCTTATTACTTTGCCGACAAGCAATACCTCAAAGACACTGTAATTGCACAGAACGGAGCCTTTGTTTTCAGAGGAGATGAAACGTTGCCCGGAGGTATTTACATCGTTATTCTGCCGAACAACCAGTACTTTGAAATAATGGTTGACCAAGATCAGGATTTCCGCATGGAAACGGATACTACCGCTTATGTAGGCAACATGAAGGTTACAGGTTCAGAAGACAATAAACTATTTTACGATTACCTGAAATTTATTAACCCGAAACAGAAAGATTCAAAAGAGCTGCGGGATAAAATGGATGTGATACGGAAAGAATTAGACTCGCTCAAAAAAGAAAATAAAAAGATTGACTCCACCGAATTCAAATTAATAAAAACCAAACTGGAAGCTATTGACGAAGAAGTAAAAAACTTCAAGATAGATTACATGAAAAAATATCCAGAAAATATTCTGGGAAAAGTATTCAGAACATCTAAGGAAGTGGAAATACCCGAAGCACCAAAGCTACCCAACGGAAAGAAAGATTCAACCTTTGCTTTCAAATATTACAAATCACATTTCTTTGACGATATTGATTTCTCGGATGCACGCCTGTTGCGCACTCCTGTGTTCTACAGCAAAATCCGTCAGTACCTTGATAAACTTACTGTTCAGCATCCCGATTCGCTCATTACAGCTTCGGATTTCCTTTCTGAGAAAGCTCGCGCCAATGCAGAGGTTTTTAAATTTATTGTACAGAATATTACCAGCCACTACGAAGTGGAAGCCACAAAAGTGGTTGGACTGGATGCCATCTTTGTCCACATGGTAAACAAGTATTACAAAACAGGTCAGGCCTCCTGGGTTGACTCAACCGTGATGGCTAAAATTATGAAGCGCGCTAAAACCCTTGAGCCTTTATTGCTCGGGAAAGTAGCACCTAATCTTGTATTGCCGGATATTTACACCCAACAACCTTATGCACTGCATGATGTAAAAGCAGATTATACCGTTGCTTATTTCTGGGATCCTACCTGCGGACATTGCAAAAAGGTTACTCCTAAATTATACGAGTGGTGGCTTGAAAATCGTGATAAAAAGAAAGTAGCGGTTTACGGTGTAAACACAACTGTTAACCAACAGGAAATTTTTGATTATCTGAAAGAAAAACCCATGGACTGGATAAAAGTCTGGGATCCCTATAATACCAGTAAGTTCCGTGATTTGTATGATATTTACAAATCACCTGAAATGTATCTGCTGGACAAAGACAAGAAGATTATCTCAAAGCACATAGGAGTTGAAGACCTTGACCCACTTATTAAGATGTGGGAGAAACAGCAGTCGCAAAAAGCGATACAAATAAAACCGGAGGAACCGGAATAGTTAGCGGTTCACCTCCGCAGGATTTCCCATTTTACCGGAGTTGTAATCCATAATGCATTGCTGAATTTCAGCTTCGGTATTCATTACAAACGGGCCATATGAATAAAGCGGTTCATTCAAAGGTTGGCCGCCAAGCAGCAACAACTCTGCGCCTTCAGCAGAAAAGAGATTAATCAGACTTTCACCACGCTCATATAACACCACCTGATTCGCTTTTACTTCGCGCGCACCTTCTGTTTCTACCTTGCCTTTAATTACATAAATAAAAGCGTTGTGCGCTGCCTCCACCGGAATATCAAGGCGGCAACCGGCATTCAGTTTCAGGTGAACATAAAAGGCATTGAACTGCATTTCAATTTTTGATTTTGCGCCCAGCATTTCACCCAACACTACTTTTGCGGTGTAGTCTTTATTTACAAGTGTTGGTGTTTCTTCATCGCGGTGAACATAGGTTTCAGGAGCAGTATGTTTTAATCGTGCAGGTTGATTTAACCAAATTTGAAAACCGTGGTAATCGCCACCGTCATTATACAATTGCTTTCCTGTTTCTTCCATGTGTATAGCACCCTTACCCGAATGAAACATCATAAACTCGCCCACTCCAATCTGAAAATCATAATTCAAACTGTCTTTGTGATGCCCACTACCAGCAATAAAATATGTTGTGGGAATTATTCCCGCATGCGGATGCGCATCAACCCGCAACGGTTTGGTTTGTGGTTTTAAATTTACAGGACCAAACTCGTCAAAGAATACATAAGGCGAAACGTAATCGGTGTGGTCGCCTGCAAAAGCACGCAGCACAGGTAATGTACCAACCATTTGTTTGCTTGCACTCAACACGCGATAAACCTTTCGATAGGTTTTGGAATTAACCATTCCTGAGGCTGTTTTCAGCAGAGGTACACTTGCCAATCCAAGACCGACAATTGCCGAACCTTTTATGAATTGTTTGCGCGTCATTTATTCTCCAAATAAATTTCCCTGCTTATCGATGTAAAGATTTTTGCCAAGCAACTGAACAACTCCCAGACCTTCTTCAAAATCAGTTGAGCTCTCATAAATAGTTGGAATAACTTCTTTACCATTTACATCAACATAGCCCCACAATTCGCCCTTTTTCACAACGGCAAGACCTTCTTTAAATTCGCCTATCTGATCATACATTCTGTTTACAACTACACTTCCCTTTCCATTAATAATCATAAAGCCCTTATTAAAAACTAGAGCTAATCCATCGCTGCTGAAATTAAATGCTTTATCAAAAATGAAATCAGTAATTGCTTTACCGGTTTTATCAATGTATCCGAAGGCACTGTCTTTTTCAACTACACAAAAACCATTACTGAAATCGCGTGACCAATCGTAATCCAGTGCAATAACTTCTTTGCCTGTTTTATCAATAAAACCGAATTTATATTCTTTACTCACACTTGCCAGTCCGTCTGAAAATTGTCCAACGTAATCATAAACAGCAGGAATTACCAGAGTGCCTTTTTTATCAACAAATCCCCACTTATCTTCATCTGTTTTTACAGCAGCAAGTCCTTCTGAAAAAGCAAAGCCGTCATCAAACTTTTTGTCAAACAGTTTTTTGCCGTCCGTTCCAAAATAGCTGATTTTACCTTCATCATCCATCGCTGCAGTTGCCCCGTCTTTAAACTCGGTAACCGTTGAATAAACGGGCTTAATAACTTCTTCACCTTTTGCATTAATAAAACCAAATTTAACTCCTGACTGAACCGGGGCAAGACCATCACTAAACTTGTAAATCATCTCGTACTTAAATGAAGTAAGTTCTTTCCCTGTTTTGTCAACAGCAGTCCACTTTCCGGCAACCTGCACCTGACCAAAACCGTTTACAAAATTTCCGCAGGCATCGTATTTTGCAGGAATAACTAATGTTCCCTTCGTATCTATGTAGCCCATTTTACCACCCGTTTTTATGGCAGCAAGTCCATCATAAAAAAGATAAGCAGCTTCATATTTTGGCTCAATAACAACCTTGCGATTTTTATCAGCAAAACCGTATTTCCCTTCTTTTACATAAGGAATAAGTTCATGGTTTATCTGACCAAAGCAATAAACAGTAAACAGTAAATAAGAGACAACAGACAACGTAATTTTTTTCATCGTTTTACAAATTTTTGTGATTGGTTAGTTCCGTTTTCGGAGGTAAAATTAATGAAATACAAGCCTGACGAAAGTGAAGAAATGTTAATGACCGCTTGTGGGTTTATTATTGAAGTTTGAAGCAGAAGTTTTCCCGCAACATCATAAATTTTCACCTCTGATTTTCCTTTTCCATTTGTGCGGTTTACCTGAATTACATCACCGGCAGGAACCGGGAATAACTTAATTTCTTCGCGCTCATAATTAATAATACCTGTTGTGTTATAGTTGTAAGGAGCCGACATTATAGGGCAATAGGTCAAATAATTTACCTCAACTGTATAGTTACCTTCCAGATCGGGCTGATGTAATTGTCCGTTTGCTCCGATAATAATACTGCCTTCATAATACCATTGATAGTATGTTCCGGCAGGTGTAGCTTCCAGATACATTCCGTTCATACTTATAGAAGGTGTGGGCTGTGTGCAGCTTTGCTGTGAAGTAATACGTGGTGAAACAGCCAGTGAATCCTGTAAGTCTTCCCAAGCCTGGCAACTGCCTTTCAGCCAATGATCAAACCATAAGGTAAACATATCCGCTGCTGCATCCTGTTGGTCAGCGCGGTCAATATCAGGAACAGGATTGCAGGTGCCTTCACCAAAATTGCAATTGAAATTATTCTGTGCAAAAAAACAATGACTTCCATTATTAATACTGATATATGTTTTGCATGAAGATGCAAGTGCATTGTGCATTTGCAAAGCATTGGTGGCAGGAGCAGCAACACAATCGTCCTGACCTGATATAGTTAATGCGGGAATAGTAATATTTGCTGCAGCTGATGTTGAAGAAGGATTTGTTTCTGCTGCTGCCAGCGTTACCATTGTTGTTATAGACGAGTTATTTTCAGCTCCAAGAAATGAACTTCCTCCGCCCATGCTGTGACCCATAACACCTGATTTATCGGTTATGTGCTGGTAAAAAGGGGAAGAATTGCTTGCGCCTTCGCTCTGCATCTTAGCTGCAAGAAAAGCAATATCGCCACCAAAGTTGGCATGAACTGGAGAAAAGCCGCTTTCCGTTGTTGGCAATACAACAATGTATCCCTTTGGAACCAATGCATTCCAGATATTGCTGTAAACATCATAACCCATTACAAAACCATGTCCGAAAACAATCACAGGAAAAGAACCTGTTGCCAGACTTGCATTTTGCGTTGCCGAAACTGCAGGATAATAAATCCAACAAGTAACATCGCGGCTGCGGGTAGGATCGTTATAGGTTGTATAAACATAGCCCACAGGATAAGTCTGTGAAAATGATAAATGACAAACAGCAAATGAGAAAAGAAAAAGTGTAATCAGTTTTTTCATAAAGTATTTTGATTTAGGGCTTAAATATAGTTGAAAAAGTATATCTGAAATTTGTAACCACTTCATGTATAGATTTGTTTACCGACTGATTAAACAAAAAATCTTTCACAACTTTGCCAACATGAAACAATACCCAACAACCAAAACCGAATCATCTAAATCCCGCAAAGTGCGATGGGGGATGAACATTTGGCCTTGCATCTGGTGCACGGGAGGAAAAGTAGAATTTATAGCAGGTGATTTCAAAGAACTGCATGTATCCATCAAACGCAATATCCGCACCTGGAACAGGGTTGGAACCGTTTATGGCGGCAGCATCTATAGTTCGGTTGACCCGTATTTTATGCTGATGCTGATGGAAATACTCGGCAAAGACTATGTAGTTTGGGACAAAGGCGCTTCAATGAAATTTGTGCGACCCATTATTGAAAAAGTAAAATGTCGCTTTTTAATTGATGATGAAACCATAGAAAAAATTAAGCAAAAAGTAAGTGAAGACGGGGAATATACCTTTGAACTTCCACTTAAATATGAAGATGATAATGGAACAGTATATGCCGTTTTTCATAAAACAGTTTATGCAGCAAGTAAAGAGTTTTATAAAAATAAACTTGCAGCACGCAAAGCAGCATAATGATTAGCGTCATGCTGTCCGTCTCAAGCGGATCAACATCAATAAAAAAGACCATGAAATAAGTTCAGGGTGACGAACGACTTCTATCTTTGCAGTTTTATATTCTTTCATGAGATATTTTCTTCTTCTTGGTTCTTGGCTCTTGGTTCTTGGCTCTTCTTTTGCCCAGCAAACCGATCTTACCCGCATTGCCTTTGGCAGCTGCGCCATGCAAAGTGGTGAACAACTTATCTGGAACGAAATTATAAAGAACGACCCGCAACTGTGGATCTGGTTAGGGGATAATATTTATGCCGAAACCGAAGACATGGAGAAGATGAAGCACGATTATGCGAAACTGAAAAACAATGCCAACTATCAACTGCTGTTGAAACAATGCCCTGTCATCGGCACCTGGGACGACCATGATTTTGGCACCAACGATTGCGGACAGGAATACACTAAGAAAAAAGAAAGTCAGCAACAGCACCTTGATTTTTTTGATGTTCCGCAAGACAGCCCGCGCAGAAAACAGGAAGGTGTTTACAATTCATACACCTATGGTGAAGGTGAACGGATGGTAAAAATAATTATGCTCGACACCCGCTATTTCCGGAGTTCACCATGCGAAACGGGTGATATTTTAGGTGAAACCCAATGGCAATGGCTGGAAAAAGAACTAACCGAAAGCAAAGCAAAAATCAACATCATCGGTTCCAGCATACAGTTTATTCCCAACGACCATCAGTTCGAAAAATGGGGACATTTTCCGCAAGCACGCCAACAATTATTGAAGATGATTGGCAGCAGCAATGCGCAGGGCGTATTTTTCCTCAGTGGCGACAGGCACATTGCCGAACTCAGCCGCTACATCGGGTATGAAGTAAAATACCCCATCTACGATTTAACCTCCAGCGGTTTGACACACGATCGCGCGATGTATCCCTTTGAGTATAACAGCCAACGAGTGGGACAGGTTTATTTTAAACGCAACTTCGGGCTCATACTGATTGACTGGGATAACAAACGCATTACTTTTCAGGCGCAAAGTTTAAGAGGTGATATTAAAGTCAATCACCTGATTGAGTTTAAGGAAATAGGAATACAGTAATATTTTAACTATGGCAAACTTTGAATTAACCTACACGGGCGATCTGCGCTGCAAAGCAGTTCACCTGAAATCGGGAACAGAAATTATAACCGATGCGCCTGTTGACAATCTGGGTAAAGGTGAAGCATTTTCGCCTACAGATTTAACTGCTACTTCGCTGGGCGTTTGTATGCTTACCACCGTTGGGATTTCGGGTCAGAAAAACAAGTACAGCATTGAGGGAGCGCGTGCAGAAGTTACCAAGGTAATGGCGGCTAACCCGCGGAGAATTGCAGAAATAGTGGTGGATTTATATTTCCCGGCCAACAATTATACAGAAGAACAAAAGAAGATGATTGAAACCGCTGCCTTGCACTGCCCGGTGGCTAAAAGCTTGCATCCTGATTTGGTGCAAACAGTAAAGTTTGTCTGGTGATATAAAACAAAGAAAGTCACGCTATGAGCGTGACTTGTAGAAAGCAATTTAAAGCGATGACGCCTTACCCTTTCACTTCCTGTTTCTCAATGCTACCGTATGCAGGGCAACTTTCGTGAGTTTTGCAGGATGCGAAAATCATTGCTGAGCTAACTAATACAACGAGAATGATTGCAACTTTTTTCAAGGGTGAGGTGTTTTGTGTGTGAGTATTCATGTGACTATAACGGGTGCAAAAGTAAATTTATTGTATGTTCATACGTATTTAATGGAATAAAGGTTATTAACATTTTTTCAAAAAAAACAATTTCTTAACATGAGTAACGTTAATCCTTCAATTGACGAAAGCTGGAAAGCAGAACTTTCCGGTGAATTCAATGCAGAATATTTTACAGAACTTAAAGATTTTTTAATACTGGAAAAGCAAACTCAGAAGGTATTCCCACCCGGTGACAAGATTTTTTCGGCTTTTAACCACACACCTTTTGATAAGGTGAAGGTGGTAATACTGGGGCAGGATCCTTATCATGGCGATGGACAGGCACACGGATTAAGTTTTTCTGTACCCGAAGGAATTGCCAAACCACCATCACTGATTAATCTCTTTAAAGAGCTACATGCTGATTTGGGTTTACCCATTCCGCAAACAGGAAATCTGGAGAAGTGGGCCGACCAAGGTGTCTTACTGCTTAACGCAACTCTTACGGTTCGTGCCAATACTCCCGGATCGCATCAGAAACAGGGCTGGGAGAATTTTACAGATGCAGCCATCAAAAAGCTTTCGGACAAGAGAGAAAACCTTGTGTTTATTCTCTGGGGCAGATTTGCACAAAATAAAGAAGTGCTGATTGATGCCAACAAACACTGTATCCTTAAAGCTGCTCACCCTTCGCCTTTTTCGGCTTACAATGGATTTTTCGGGTGCAGGCATTTTTCAAAAACGAATGAATACCTTCGCAGTAAAGGAATTGGGGAGATTGACTGGAGGGTTTGAATTGTAAATAAAAAATGGTTGCCACAGATTTACAGATTAAAAACGTTAAAAGCACAGAACTAAAATCTGTGAATCTGTGGCAACATTCTGTTTTTTTAATTGTTCTTTCCTGCTTCCTAAGCTTTACCTCCTCAGCGCAATACCGCTTCTTTGAACTGGAGTTGGTGCGCAACGACAGCATTCTTCCGCACAAGCAATTCAAAAAGATAACCGGTTTTAAAAACGAGTTTGTAAACGACAGCGCACAGAAACGCGAACTGCAAAACATCATTCTGCGCCTGAACGATAACGGCTACCTGAGTGCTAAAGTTGACAGTTCCATGAAGATTGATTCCCTGCATTTAAAAGCGTGGATTACTTCAGGCGAGGTGTTTCGTTGGGCTACCATCAAAGCGGGTGATGTTACGGAGGATATTCTCAGCCGCGCCAACTTCAGGGAGAAAGTGTTTTTTGGCGAGCCTATCTTTTTCCGCAGTGTTACCCGCCTGCAAAAGCGCATTATTGCGTGGTGCGAAAACAACGGCTATCCCTTTGCCTCGGTTAAGTTAGACAGCCTGAAGATTAAGGAAGGCAAACTGCAGGCTTCGTTGAACCTAAAAAAGAACGGACTGTTTTTGATTGACAGCGTGGTAATAAAAGGCAACGCCAAGGTGCGCCGCGTTTACCTCTTCAACTATTTCGGGATAAAGCCGGGCGATTTGTATGACGAGAGCCAGGTGCGTAAAATCAGTATCCGCAGCAAGGAGTTGGCTTTTGTGCGCGAAACCCAAAGTCCGCAGGCGTTGTTCACCAAAGACAAGGCTAAACTGTTTGTTTACTTAGATAAAAAAGGCGCCAGTCAGTTTGACGGCATCATTGGTGTTATGCCCAACAATGCCGAAACGGGCAAGGTTTTGCTTACGGGAGATTTGAAACTGAACCTACTTAACTCATTCGGCAGGGGCGAAACGGTTTCTATTAACTGGCGAAAACTTCAAGCCCAAACTCAGGATTTGCGTACGCAGGTGGTGTATCCTTTTCTGTTCAATACGCCCTTTGGAGTTGACCTGAAATTTGACCTCTACAAGCGCGATACTACCTTCATCAATATCAATATGGCGGGTGGCTTGCAATACCTTTTCAGCGGAGGAAACTACCTTAAAGTGTTTATCGATAGCCGCACCTCTAACCTGCTGAGCACTTATGGATTGGAGAATATAACTACCCTGCCTCAGTATGCCGATGTCAAAACCTTGCTCTATGGTATTGGGGGCAAGTTTGAGAAGCTGGACTACCGCTTTAATCCCCGCAAGGGTGTGCGCCTGAATGCCAACATTCGTGCAGGGAACAAAACCATACGCCAGAATGCTAAGATTAATCCCGAGGCCTATGAAAACATTAAACTGAAATCCCTACAAATTAATGCCGACCTGATTGCCGAATACTACATACCTATCGGCAACCGCAGCACGGTGAAAACGGGTTTGCAGGCGGCTACGCTCATTAACCAAAACCTTTTTCAGAATGAGTTGCCCCGCATTGGCGGACTGAAAACCCTGCGCGGCTTTGACGAGGAAAGCATTTTTGCTTCGCTCTACAGCATTGCCACGGTGGAGTACCGCTTTTTGCTAGAGCAGAACTCTTACCTCTTTACCTTTTTTGACGGGGCGTATTACGAGAATACCAGTCGCGGCAAGCGTGTCTTCGATAGGCCCTTTGGCTTTGGTGCGGGTATTACATTTGAAACCAAAATCGGCATCTTCTCACTTACCTATGCGCTGGGCAAGCAGTTTGATAATCCTATTGAATTTCGCTCGGGCAAGATACATTTTGGGATAGTGAGCAGGTTTTAAAGCCTGTTTATAAGCTTTTTTGCCTGTTTTCCATAGCAGAACGAACTTCCTCTATCATAGATTATTGTTCCGCTGCCATAGATTATTGTCCCGCTGTCATAGATTATAGTCCCGCTGTCATAGATTATTGTTCCGCTATCATAGAATTGTTCCGCTACGATAGATTATTGTCCCGCTGTCATAGATTATTGTTCCGCTACCATAGATTATTGTTCCGCTGTCACAGATTATTTCCGCTAATCCCTACCTTTACCACCCTTAAACAAAACCCCATGACCGACAAAGAAAAAGAAGACAAAATACGCCTGGCATTTGAAAAACGCGACTGGAGCGAACTTAAAAGCACCGACTCCTGGATGATATTCAAGGTAATGGCCGAGTTTGTTGAAGGTTTTGAGAAACTTGCGCGTATTGGACCCTGCGTATCCATTTTTGGTTCGGCACGCACCCACCCCAACAACACCTATTACAAATTAGCAGAAGAAACCGCCTTTCGCCTTACCAAATCAGGCTTTGGCGTTATTTCGGGTGGCGGGCCGGGCATTATGGAAGCCGCCAATAAAGGCGCCAACCGTGGCGGAGGTCACTCCGTAGGTCTCAATATTGAACTACCCTTTGAACAAAAAGGAAATAAATTCATTGATCCCGATAAAATGTTGCAGTTCGATTATTTCTTTGTCCGCAAGGTCATGTTCATGAAATACTCTCAAGGCTTTATTGTATTGCCTGGTGGCTTTGGCACCCTTGATGAATTATTTGAAGCCCTCACCCTTGTTCAAACCAAAAAAGTGGCACGCTTTCCCGTGGTGCTGGTAGGTAAAAAATTCTGGGGAGGCTTGCTCAAATGGATAGAAGAAGTGATGCTGGAAGAAGAAAAAAACATAAAGCCCGAAGACCTTAGCCTCTTTCGCTTGGTAGACACCCCCGAAGAAGCCGTAGAACACATCAATAACTTCTACGCAAAACACAGACTGAAACCGAATTTCTAAGAAAAGCCACATAGCCAAATAGTAAATTAGCCACATAGGAACTAATTGGCTAATTGGCTATTTGCCTAAAAACCATGAAAAGAATTGACCTTGTAGTACCCCCCGAAACAGCCTCCTCCGATGAAGCGCTGGCAAAAGCCATTGCCGCTAAATCAGACGTTCCTGAAAAAGAGATAGGCTACTTCCGCCTTATCCGCAGATCGTTTGACGGTCGCTCTAAACAGGTAAAGGTTAACCTCAGTTTCGAAGTATTTGCCAAAGGCGAAGCAGTAATTCAAGATGATTTTATACAGCGAAAGGAGTATTCTGACGTAAGCAAGGGCAAGCCGGTAATCATTGTAGGAGCAGGCCCTGCCGGGCTATTTGCCGCATTGAAACTTATTGAAAAAGGAAGAAAACCCATCATCATCGAGCGCGGAAAAAATGTGCGCGACCGCAGAAGAGATTTAGCAGCCATCCACAAAGACCACATCGTAAATCCCGACAGCAATTACTGCTTTGGCGAAGGTGGTGCCGGCACCTATTCCGATGGCAAGCTCTATACCCGCAGCAACAAGCGGGGCGATATCCGCAGCATCCTCTCCGTATTTGTTCAACACGGTGCCACCGAAGAAATACTGATTGATGCGCATCCCCACATCGGCACCAACAAGCTGCCCGGAATTATCGAGTCTATCCGCGAAACTATCTTAAACGCAGGCGGTGAAATTCATTTCGAAAAACGGGTGACCGATATTCTGATAAAAGACAACACAGTAAAAGGCGTTACCCTTCAGAATGGTGATAAAATAGAAGCCGATTCACTCATCCTTGCCACCGGCCACTCGGCCCGTGATATTTATGAACTGCTCCACAGCAAAGGAATTCAGTTGGAAGCAAAACCCTTTGCCATGGGTGTGCGTGTAGAACACCCCCAACAACTGATTGACAAAATACAATACCACTGCGATGTGCGGCATCCGTATTTACCTGCCGCACCTTACAATGTAGTTCAACAAGTGCAGGGGCGTGGCGTTTACTCGTTCTGCATGTGTCCGGGCGGCATTATTGCACCTTGTGCAACCGCACCGGGCGAAGTGGTAACCAACGGCTGGTCGCCCTCTAAGCGCAATAACCCCTTTGCAAATTCAGGCATTGTGGTTTCCGTTGAACCTGAAGATTACAAAGCATTTGAAAAATATGGTCCGCTTGCCGGAATGAAATACCAGCAGGCATTGGAGCAGGCAATTTGCGCCTCGGCAGGTGGAACACAGACCGCACCCGCTCAGCGTTTAGTTGATTTCACAAAAAACATCCTCTCTCCTGCCCTTCCCGAAACATCGTATCAGCCCGGAGTAAAATCAGTGATGTTGAAAGATGTTCTTCCACCTGTAATAGCAGACCGCCTGCGCGAAGGTTTTATTGAATTCGGTAAAAAAATGCGGGGCTATATAACCAATGAAGCGGTGGTAGTTGCAATAGAATCGCGTACTTCATCACCAGTAAGAATTCCGAGAGATCATCAGACCTTACAACATCCACAAATAAAAGGCTTGTATCCCTGCGGTGAAGGTGGTGGTTATGCTGGAGGAATTGTTTCTGCTGCTATGGATGGGGAGCGCGTTGCAGAGAAAATAAGTGAATATAGAATATAGAACAAGGAACACAGAATTTAGAAAGTTTGGTGTACTTAGTCATTCTAAATTCCTTGTTCGATATTCGATATTCTAAAGTGCTCCTGCTTCCATCTTAACCAGGTGTGCAAGATTTCCAATAACGCGGCTGTGTTTCTTCACAAACGGATTATCCAAATCCCACACATAACCCGCAAGCACCGAGCAAATCTGCTTTTTAATATTCAAATCCACTTTGGGCGAGAAGAAAATATCCTGCAACGTGCCGTCATACCACCCCGTAACATAGGAGCGGAAGGTATCAACACCCTGTTTCATATGTTGGGTAAAGTCTTTTTCCCAGTCCACTTTTTCTCCTTTAATCTGACGGCAGGCAAGCTTAGCAGCCACCGCACCCGATTCGGTAGCAAATGTTACACCTGATGAAAATACGGGGTCAAGAAACTCACTGCTGTTTCCGGTCAAGGCATAACCATCGCCATAAAACTGTTTTACCGAAATACTCCAACCCTCAATGGTGCGTGGCTCAAATACTAACTCAATATCACGAAAACGCTCATTGATATGCGGAACTTCTTCCACCATTTCCCTGAATTGCTTTTCAGGGCTTCCCGGAAATTTCTCAAAATACCAGTTGTTGCCAACAAAACCCAGTGAAGTATTTCCGTTTGAAAAGGGGATTACCCAAATCCAGACATCGGTATGATGCGCAATGATGGTGATACGGTTTCCGTCAATATTATTTGGACGCCTTTCATCTTTTACATGCGCAAATAATGTCTTGCGCGCAGGAAAATTCGATGGCTTATTCAAATCAAACAGATTAGGCAACACACGTCCGTAACCACTTGAGTCAATAATAAACTTAGCTTCTATCTGTCTTTTGTTTCCCGTAGCATCTTCAACAGTAGTAAGTGAATCTGTTCCGCTCATCTTCACATCCACCACACCTGTTTCGTAATAGACAGGAACTCCTTTTTTCTCTGTTTCATCAGCCAGCGCTTTGTCAAACTGAGCACGCGGCACCTGCCAGGTCCATTTCCAGCCTTCGGTAAACTGTTCCGAAAAATTGAAATCGCACATTTTATCACCTTTCAAAAACTTCGCGCCAAACTTTTCCTGAAATCCCTGCGCTTTAACAGCATCCAGCAAACCCGCATCTTCAAGATGAACCATGCAGCGGGGCAGTAAACTTTCACCTATAACAAAGCGGGGGAATTTCTGTTTCTCAACTATAATCGCATTCAGTCCGTTTTTCTTTACTAAAGAGGCGGCTACAGTTCCAGAAGGACCTGCACCAATCACCAAAACATCCGTCTTTTCTATTTGCATTCCATTAAATTTTGGACAAAATTAAATTTTAACAACCACAAACAGACTAATTGATTAAAATCATTTTCCTTGTAATTGTTAATTTACGATTACAAACAAAAGAACAATTCATTAAACTTGCATCCTTTTTCGAAAAAACAGGATGGTAGTAATAGGTAACAGATATTTAAATCTCGGAAACTTTAAAACGGTTTTATTTGATGGTGACAAAATCAGCCTCGATAAGTCGGCATTGAAAAATGTGGAAGAAAATCACAAATTCCTTGATAATTTTTCGCACAATAAATTGATTTACGGAATCAACACCAGCTTCGGACCGATGGCGCAATACCGCATCAGCGAGAAGGATAAACTGGCATTGCAATACAATTTAA
This sequence comes from Bacteroidota bacterium, assembly GCA_947479755.1. Classification (GTDB taxonomy): domain Bacteria; phylum Bacteroidota; class Bacteroidia; order SXHM01; family SXHM01; genus SXHM01. Next base: position 48,587 of record CANKAM010000017.1, on the reverse strand, counting down.
TCCGCAGCCATTGTTCAGGACTTGGAAACCCATTGCCTGAACAATATGCAAAGGCAGTAATGCTGGCGCGTTTAAATACCTTGATGCTTGGGCTTTCCGGCATTCACAAAAGCCTTGCTGAAACCATTGTGGCTTTTATCAATAACGATATTTACCCTTACATACCTGAACACGGCAGCGTAGGAGCCAGTGGTGATTTGGTGCAGCTTGCTCAGTTTGCGCTTAACCTGATTGGTGAAGGTGATGTGTTTTACAAAGGCGAAAAAGTAAAAGCATCTGTTGCGTTGAAATCAGCCAAAATAAAACCACTGCAAATCCATATCCGCGAAGGAATTGCGCTGATGAACGGAACAGCAGCAATGACAGGAATTGGATTAATCAATATCCTTAAATCACAAAATCTACTATCGTGGAGCATCATTGCATCCTCCATGATTAACGAGATTGTGGAAGCATTTGACGACCACTTTTCAGAAGGACTGAACAATGCAAAAATCCATAGCGGACAGAAGAAAATAGCTGAAACCATGCGTCAGGCTTTAAAGGGAAGCAAACTCATCCGCCACCGTCCAGACCACTTGTACAGCAAAAAAGTAGAAGTGGAAGTATTGAAAGACAAAGTGCAGGAATATTATTCGCTGCGCTGCGTTCCGCAAATACTTGGCCCTGTTTACGACACCATTATAAATGCAGAAAGCGTATTGCTGAACGAAGTAAACTCAGCAAACGACAACCCAATTATTGACCACAAAAACGAAAACGTTTATCATGGCGGTAACTTCCACGGTGATTATGTTTCGTTTGAAATGGACAAGCTGAAAATTGCTGTAGCAAAAATGAGCATGATGTGCGAACGTCAGTTGAACTATTTGCTAAACGACAAGTTGAACGGAAAACTCCCTCCTTTTGTAAACCTTGGTAAACTCGGTCTGAACTTCGGAATGCAGGGAATTCAGTTTACGGCAACTTCAACCACTGCTGAAAACCAAACGCTGGCTTATCCTATGTATCTGCACAGTATTCCTAACAACAACGACAATCAGGATATTGTGAGTATGGGAACCAACGCTGCACTGATTACAAAAAAAGTGGTGGATAATACGGCAGAAATCCTGGCAATTGAATTCATGACCATCTTGCAGGCAGTGGATTATCTTGGCTTTGAAGCCAAACTTTCACCTGCGACACAAAAAGTTTTCAAAAATTTGAGAAAAATTGCGCCTAAATTTACAGACGATAAACCCCGCAACGAAGAATTAACCAAATTAAAAAACCTAATTCTTAATGAAAGCCCACTTAAAAATGTTTTCGCATAAGGTAAGTGCTGTTTTGCTTTTCTTTTTCATTACAATTACTGCACAGGCGCAGGATTACATCTATATGAAAGATGGTTCAGAGTATCGTGCCAAGGTTGAAGAAATCACTCCGGAAATTATCAAATTTAAGAAGTTTGACCAGCCGGAAGGACCTTTGCGCACAGTAAATGTTGAGGATGTTATTTCCATAAGATACCAAGACGGAACAGAAGAAGCCTTTACCAAAGTTCAGGAGCAAACACCGGAAAAAACAACGGAAGATGATCAATACGTTTATTCATTTGATGGCGATAAAAAAGAGGAAGAACAACCTGAAAAACCAAAATCTAAGTTTCAACTAAATGGTCACGATAAATATGTAAGTCTTGGCGGTGGCTTTGGAAATAGTTATGGTGGAGCGGGAACCCGTTTTCAGTTTCGTGTTGGCGGTATAGTAGGTTTTGGCTTACATACTGGGTTAGGTGTTTATCCGCGACCATTTTTAAATCCGGGAACAGGTTCATTCCAAAAAAGAATACAATTTGATTTTGGTGTTAAATTATTTGTTTACAAATGGATTTACGTTGACTTTCAAATGGGCATGGTTGGCAGAGATGATGATTACTACCTTTATGAAACAGGTGACAGAGGACAGTTCAGTGATGTTCTGTTTGGGCCTGCTGTGCTTGCAGGTGCTGATTATATTTTCGGGAAACATTTAGGCGTTAATTTAGGCGCAGGTGTTTCTTTTCCTATAACTGATGTATCAGGTGGTGGTGGCGGTGGCCCTCTTCCACAAACAGAAACCAATGTTTATCCTGCAATTGATGCAGGTGTTTTTTATAAGTTCTAAATTATGAAATGTGCATTGGTAACAGGTGGTTCGCGTGGTATTGGCAAAGCCATTTGCCTGAAACTTGCTGAACAGGGGTATCACATTATCATTAATTTCCAGAGTAACAAAGAAGCGGCAAAACAAACCTTGCAAGCTGTTACAGAAAAAGGAACAACAGGTGAGCTTTTGAAATTTGATGTTTCAAAGCGCGAAGATATTGAAGCCGTTCTTGGCAAATGGGTAGATGAAAACAAAGACAAGTTTGTTGAGGTATTGATTAACAATGCAGGCATCCGCAAAGACCAGTTGCTTCCCTTTATGAAAGATGAAGAATGGGACAGCGTTATAAAAACAAACCTAGACAGTTTCTTTTTTGTAACCCGAACCGTAATTAAAGGCATGGTTGCAAAACGCTATGGGCGCATTGTAAATGTGGTTTCACTTTCAGGTGTAAAAGGTTTGCCCGGACAAACAAATTATTCAGCAGCAAAAGCAGGTGTTATTGGTGCAACCAAAGCACTGGCACAGGAATTAGGAAGAAGAAACATCACCGTAAACGCAGTTGCTCCCGGCTTTATTAAAACCGACATGACGGAAGGTTTTGACGAAAAAGATTACAAACAAATTATTCCCGCGCAACGCTTCGGAACACCGGAAGAAGTAGCAGAAGCTGTGGCTTTTCTGGCTTCACCAAAAGCATCCTACATTACAGGAGAAGTGCTGCATGTAAACGGAGGACTTTATACCTAAATGAACAGAGTAGTTATTACAGGCATTGGTGTTTATTCCTGCATCGGACAGAATGTGGAAGAGGTGCGCGATTCGCTTTTCAAAGGAAAATCAGGAATTGGATTTGAGGCTATCCGCAAGGAAATGGGCTTCCGTTCTGCGTTGACCGGAATTCTGCCTGTTCCAAATCTGAAAGACAAACTGCACAGACGCTTCCGCAACTCCATGCCCGAAGAAGCTGAGTATGCTTTTCTCGCAACGGATGAAGCGCTGAAAATGGCAAAGATTGACGATGCTTTTTTGGATAATAACATTGTAGGTATTCTTTACGGAAACGACAGCACTGCTCATGCAGTAATTGAAGGTGTTGATGTGATGCGTCAGAAAAAAGATACCACGCTGATGGGTTCTGGTTCTATTTTTCAGAGCATGAACTCAACCATCACTATGAACCTTTCCACCATTTTCAGATTGAAAGGAATCAACTTTACAGTTAGTGGTGCCTGCGCAAGCGGCTCTCATTCTATTGGCATGGGTTATTTTTTAATCAAACACGGAATGCAGGAAACTGTTATCTGTGGCGGTGGTCAGGAAGTAAATCCTTACAGCATGGGAGCGTTTGACGGCATCAGTGCATTTTCTGTTCGTGAAAATGAGCCTACCAAAGCATCTCGCCCGTTTGATAAAAACCGTGACGGACTGGTTCCAAGCGGAGGTGCTGCAACGGTGATTTTAGAAAGTTATGAGAATGCTGTAAAACGCGGTGCAACTATTCTGGGTGAAGTTATAGGCTATGGATTCTCTAGCAATGGCGGACATATTTCACAACCCAGTGTTGAAGGTTCTGCACGCTCATTAAAAATGTCGCTGAAAGATGCAGGTATTTCTGTAAAAGATGTGGATTACATCAATGCACATGCTACCTCCACTCCTATCGGTGATATGTTTGAAGCACGCGCCATTCACGAAGTTTTTGGTGATGCAAAATGTCCTGTTACTTCAACAAAATCAATGACAGGGCATGAATGCTGGATGGCCGGTGCAAGTGAAATTGTGTATTCATTGCTGATGATGCAAAATTCATTTGTAGCACCCAACATCAATTTTGAAACACCGGACGAAGATTCAGCAAAACTGAATATTGTTTCTAAAACAATTGAAAAGAATATTGATGTATTTTTGTCGAATTCTTTTGGGTTTGGCGGAACAAACTCATCACTGATAGTTAAGAAAGTAAAGTAAGAAGAAGATATGAGCAACGAGGAAATCATTGAAAAAATAAACGGATTCTTAGTAGATGAATTTGAAGCAGACATTAATTTAATAACACCTGAAGCCAGCCTGAAAGAAACATTAGACTTAGATAGTTTGGATTTTGTTGACTTAGTGGTGGTAATTGAAAACAACTTCGGCTTTAAAGCAAAAGGCGAGGATTTTGTAAACATCAAAACATTTCAGGATTTTTACGACTACATTATTCAAAAGGTAAACCAGCCTGCTTAAGTAAAATGGCTTGGGACGGAAAAACCCGCGGCAACGTTCTCGGCTACAGCATTTTTATTTTTCTTCTTAAAAATTTTGGTGTAACTCCTGCTTATTCGCTGCTACGTTTTGTAGCGCTTTACTTTGTTTTCTTCACACCAAAAGCAACTCCTTATATTTATAAGTATTTCCGCAAACTAGGATATAGTCCTGTAAAATCAGGATTGAATGTCTACCGTAACTACTATATTTTCGGGCAAACCATTATTGATAAGGTTTGTGTGATGGCCGGTTTCAGCAATAAATTTACTTACGAGTTTAATGGCGAAGAAAACATTGTTGAAATGGGTAAAGGAGGCAAAGGAGGTATTCTTATCAGTTCGCATATCGGTAACTGGGAAGTGGCGGGTTATCTTTTCAAGCGACTGAGCATGCCCATTAACATTGTGATGTTTGATGAGGAACACGAAAAAATAAAAAAGACACTGGAAAGTGTAACCGGAAAACGAAGCGTAAATATTATTGTGATAAAGCCCAACGACCTGAGCCATATTTTTGAAATCAAAAAGCGCCTGAGCGATAATGAATTGATATGCCTGCATGGCGACAGATTTGTAAAAGGCAGTAAAACTGTTACAGCCAATTTTCTGGGTGAAGATGCTTTGTTTCCCTACGGACCTTTTCATCTTGCAGCATATTTTAAAGTGCCATACTCCTTTGTTTACGCCTTTAAAGCAAGCAAAAGACATTATGCTTTATCGGCAACAAAACCAAGTGTGTGTAAAAATGGTTATGAAGATTTACTGAAAGAATATGTAAGTTCGATGGAAAATTTGGTTCGGAAATCTCCGCTGCAGTGGTTTAATTATTATGATTTCTGGGAGAAAACATCATGAAAAAAATTCTTGTCATTCATTATTCGCAAACCGGTCAGCTTACTCGGGTTTTAGATTCTATACTCACTCCACTTAAGTCAGATGCTTCAGTGTCTATTACTTATGAGGAACTAAAACCTTTAAAACCTTTCCCATTTCCGTGGACAAGCAAAGAATTTTTTGATGCCTTTCCCGAATCGGTGTTGGAGAAACCAATTGAGATGCAGCCATTGAAAATAAACATTGCCGAACAGTTTGATTTAATTATTCTGGGTTGTCAGGTTTGGTTTCTCTCGCCCTCGCAACCGCTGACAGGTTTTTTAAAAAGCAAAGAAGGGGCGCAATTGCTGAACGGAAAAAATGTGATTACCGTTAGCGCATCGCGCAACATGTGGCTCAACGCACAGGAAAGTGTGAAGCTGATGTTGAAAAACGCAGGCGCAAAATTAGTGGGCAACATTGCGCTGATTGACCGCGCACCAAACTTAATAAGCGTGGCTACTATTGTCGGCTGGCTGTTCTACAACAAAAAAGAAAACTTTTTCGGCATTTTACCGCCATCGGGTATTTCAGAAAAAGAGATTAGCGAAGCATCGCGCTTTGGCGACACCATATTATATACGCTGCACACCAATGATTTTCAAAATCTGCAAAGCCGTTTAATAGAGCAGGGCGCAGTATCAATGGTTAAAACCTTAGTAAATCTGGAGCTGCGCGCCAAACTTATTTTCCGCAAGTGGGCACAATTTATTTCTACCAAAGGAGGCCCGGGCGACCCCAAACGAAGAGTGCGGACCAAAATATTTGCGTGGTACCTGCCCATTGGTTTGCTGGTGCTCTCCCCTATTGCCTTCACGCTCTCTAACCTGATTATGCTGCTGATGCCCAAAAAGGCAAAGAAGCAGCGGGAGTATTTTGAGGGGGGTGGAGTTGAAGTAGTTTTTATGCCGTTCTGGCATAAAAAAGGCAAAAAATAACATTTTGATACCTTCCTGAGCTTCTTTTTACTAAAAAAGAACCCATTGGCGGTATAAAGAATTTGTTTCCCGGCAAAAAAGAAATTATTCCTGGCAAGAAGAATTTGTTTCCTGACAAGAAAGAACTCACTGACATCAGGAAGAATTTGTTTCCTGACAGGAAAGAACTCATTGCCGTCAGGAAGAATTTGTTTCCCGGCAAAAAAGAAATTATTCCTAGCAAGAAGAATTTGTTTCCTGACAAGAAGGAACTTCCTGACGTCAGGAAGAATTTGTTTCCTAGCAAGAATGAACTCACTGGCGACAAAAAGAATTTGTTTCCTCCCAAAAAAGAAATTATTGACGGCATTAATGAACTCCGTTCTGCTACCCATAGCAGGTTATCTTTTTTTAAGCTTTATTCCGTTGCCATTTTTTTTCTTGCTTCCTAAGTTTTTTTTGTCATATTTGCCATTCAGATAACTATTCATTCAACATTCTAAAATATAAACACAACCTATGTCTTACCTCTGGAGAAAAAAATCATTAGACAAACTAATTCTTGAAGCCGATGACAACGAAAAAGGATTAAAGCGCACGCTTACAGCGGGTGCCTTGATTGCCCTGGGTATCGGTGCTATTATAGGTGCCGGATTATTTGTGCGCACTGCTGCTGCTGCTGCTAACAATGCAGGCCCTTCGGTTACACTTGCCTTTGTTGTTGCCGGTATTGGTTGTGCGCTGGCAGGTTTATGTTATGCCGAGTTTGCGTCTATGATTCCTATTGCCGGAAGCGCCTACACTTACAGTTATGCTACCATGGGCGAGGCCATCGCCTGGATTATCGGTTGGGATTTAGTGTTGGAATATGCCATTGGTGCTGCAACGGTTAGTATTGCCTGGAGCGAATACCTGAACAAGCTCTTAGCCTACATTGACATGCGAATACCGTATGAGTGGAGCCACTCACCTTTTGAAACCGACCCTATTTCGGGTGTTGGCGGAATGATGAATATTCCCGCGTTGTTTATTGTGTTTGTGTTAACGCTGCTGCTTATCCGCGGAATGAAAGAGTCTGCTTTTGTAAACGGAATTATTGTTATCACCAAAGTGGCGATTGTGATTATGGTGATTATTCTTGGTTGGGGATATATCAACCCTGTTAACCACACACCATTTATTCCTGAGGCTTCTGTTTTTACCGACAGTCAGGGCGTTGACCATAACTATGGCGGCATCATGGGAATTCTGGGGGCAGCAGGTGTGGTGTTCTTTGCCTTTATTGGTTTTGATGCCGTTTCTACTGCCGCGCAGGAAGCTAAAAATCCTAAGAAAGATATGCCCATTGGTATTCTTGGTTCGTTGGTAATATGCACGGTGTTGTATATTTTGTTTGCTTATGTATTGACAGGAATAGCCAGCGTTGAAGATTTCAGAAGCACCGGAAAAGAAGCTTCGGTAGCCTTTGCCATTCAAACCTACATGACCGGATATGACTGGCTTGCCAAACTGGTAACCGTTGCTATTCTTGCAGGTTTCTCTTCGGTTATTCTGGTGATGCTGATGGGACAATCGCGTGTATTCTATTCCATGAGCCGCGATGGATTGGTGCCTAAAGTTTTCTCTGAAGTGCATCCTAAATTTCATACACCTTACAAATCAAACTGGATATTCTTCGTTTTCGTTGGAGCCTTTGCAGCGTTTGTTCCCGGTGATATTGTTGGCGATATGACCAGCATCGGAACACTGTTTGCCTTCATGCTTGTTTGTGCAGGTGTTTGGATCATGCGTGTTAAACGTCCTGATTTAAAACGTCAGTTTAAAACACCGTTTGTTCCATTGGTTCCTATTCTTGGTATCATCGTTTGTGGTGCAATGATCTACGGGCTCGGCTGGACAAACTGGGCGAGACTTGGTGTTTGGCTGCTGATAGGAGCTGTTATTTATTTCGGCTACAGCAAAAGAAACAGCAAACTGAACAACGAAGAAAAGTAAATAATGTCCGAACTCAAACGCTCGCTCTCCCTTCTTGATGCCACTATGATTGTGGCAGGCTCCATGATTGGTTCCGGAATATTTATTGTCAGCTCCGACATGGCGCGGGCGGTTGGTTCTTCGGGATATTTAATTCTGCTTTGGGTTATTACCGGAGTTATTACCGTTATGGCTGCACTCAGCTATGGTGAGCTGGCGGGCATGATGCCCAAAGCAGGCGGACAGTTTGTTTACATACAACGTGCCTTCGGTGATTTTACTTCCTTTATTTATGGCTGGACGGTTTTCACTGTAATTCAAACCGGAACCATTGCAGCAGTTGCCGTTGCATTCACTAAATACTTTGCGGTATTTGTTCCTGAACTGAATAATGAAGTGGTAAATATCTCCAACGGTTCCTTCATCATTAATTACGGACAACTCTGTGCCATCGTAATTATTTTGCTGCTCACCTATATTAATACCCGAGGCATTAACAGCGGCAAAATGATACAGGTTCTTTTTACTTCAGCAAAACTGATTGCGCTTTTCGCATTGATCATTATCGGAATTTATATCGGCATCAACAGTGATATCCTTGCTGCGAATTTCAGCAACGCCTGGGAAGCATCTACCACTACTTATAAAGACGGAGTGCTTACCGTTGTTCCCATTGCAGGCTTTGCCTTGGTTGGTGCTGCAGGTGCTACGATTATCAATTCACTTTTTTCTGCCGATGCATGGAACAATGTTACCTTCATAGCCGGTGAAATTAAAGACCCGAAGAAAAATATTCCGCGCAGTCTTTTTCTGGGAACATTGATTGTTACCATTGTTTATGTGCTTGCCAACATCGCGTATCTTTCGGTATTGCCTTTACATGGAAGCCCTGAAGCAACTGATGTGCAAGGATTGGGAATGCAGTTTGCCGCAAAAGACCGTGTGGGTGCAGCAGCAGCTTCTATGATATTTGGCGACATCGGTCTTTACCTGATGGCAGCTTTAATTATGGTTTCAACATTTGGCTGCAACAACGGACTGATACTGGCAGGTTCACGCGTGTATTATGCCATGGCAAAAGAGAAATTATTCTTTGCCAAAGCCGGTGAACTCAATAAATTTTCTGTCCCTGCCATTGCCTTGTGGACACAATGTGCCTGGGCGTGTGCGCTTTGTTTAACGGGCACTTACAAAGACCTGGTAAGCTATGCCACTTTTGCTTCCATGATTTTTTACATCGTTACCATTGCCGGAATTTTTGTGCTCCGTAAAAAAGAACCGGATGCAGAGCGCCCGTACAAGGCTTTCGGTTATCCGCTAATACCTGCGCTGTATATTATAGCTGCAATAGCCATTTGCGTTATCCTGATTATTTACGATGGTCGTAACACAGGCTTTGCATTGGTGTGGGTAGCGCTGGGTATTCCGGTTTATTTTTTCGCTAAAAGGAAAGTTGTAAGCTAAACAGCTTACATCAGAATATTATTCTTTGCTTCAACAGGTTTAGGTAAATCAGTTTCATCCAGCATTTCGCGCAAATCAATTTCAATAGTTCTGCTCAACGCAGAAATTGGAACATCATTAGCTCCGGCCTGAAAAGGATTTTCACTTGACTCTCCAATTTTATCCATTGTGTGAAAAACCCATGCAACCAAAACACTGAAAGGAATAGTAAGCCAGGTAAGATGATGACCCATTTTTTCAAACTCCTGCATCATACCAAATGGCAGCAGAATAACAAACAACCAGACAAAATATAAGTTGAGCGTTGCAAACTGGCGGGGATACGGAAAGTTTTTAATCCGCTCACATTTTCCCTGATGGTCATATAAATCTGCCAACACACCTTGCAATTCAATATGACGAAAATCTTCAATCAATCCCTTATTCAGCAATTCTTTTAAATCTTCAGCCTGTTGTGTAATGAGATGAGTTGCTCTGTTTTTCTTACTTAAAATATATGCTTTATCTGGCGCTGATAAAAACGGTGCAAGGTCATCTTCCAGACTTATTTCATGTTCAGGAACTGTAAAAAACTGTTTATACTCAATATTGTTTTTATCGTTCATTGTCTCCCAAGCGCGCGGTTGGCGCAATTGGTGGCGCATGGCTGTAAGCCAACCAATATGTCGGTATATAAGGCGCTGGTGAACAGCTTTCAATTCACTTGCCGTTAAGGGCTGTTGAACATGCTTGTTGGTGATGTAAGTTTTCACCATCATTCCCCAGGTGCGACTTGAGTTTACAATGGCTCCGTAAATCATACGAGCCTCCCACAGACGGTCGTAGGTAGCATTGTTTTTAAAACCAATAAGAAAAGCTACTGCTGTTCCAATAAGAGCAATTGGCACCCATGGTAATGCCAGCCATTGGAAATGAAATGCTTCAAAAATTACTGTTGGAACAGTAGCAATGATGACATATTTGTAAATATCATGTCGTGTCCAGAGGATGGCTTCTCCCAGCCCAAAATTTTTACCTGAATGCATAAATTAGTTTTTTAAGGATGAACAAAAATAGGTTTATTCAATTACTGTAACAACCTTCTCTTTATTTGCCAGCATTCTACCAACCGGCTTCATTGCGCTCTCTGACAAACCTGCTGCTTTTGCAACAGCCAAATATTCATCAACGGCATCAGGTGCAACTGCAACTAACAACCCACCGCTGGTTTGCGGGTCGCAAAGCAAGTGGCGGGTGCGCTCTGTTATTTCCGAAACCTTTGTTCCATAGCTTGCCCAGTTGCGGTTGGTTCCGCCCGGCACAGATTTCTTTTCTAAATATTTATCCAATCCCGGAATAAGCGGAACAGCATTTACATCTATCTCTGCAGTTAAGGCACTCCCTTCAGCCATTTCTATGGCATGGCCCAGCAAACCAAAACCGGTAACATCTGTCAGCGCATGAACACTTTTTAACTTACCTAATTCATAGCCGACTTTATTTAAAGTAGTCATACTCTTCACAGAAACTATTCTGTCAGCCTCTTCCAGAAAACCTTTTTTGGATGCGGTACTTAGAATACCAACACCTATTGGTTTGGTGAGGAAAAGAATATCACCAACCTGTGCAGTGTTATTTTGTTTCAGATTTTCAATATCAACAATTCCGTTAACAGCCAGACCAAAAACCGGCTCGGGACAAGCAATGCTATGTCCACCTGCTAAAGGAATTCCTGCCTCTTCACAGGCTGCTCTTCCACCTGCAACAACCAGTCCTGCAATTTCAGGAGCAAGTTTGTCAATAGGCCAGCCGAGAATGGCAATAGCAAGAACAGGTTTCCCACCCATAGCATAAACATCACTGATGGCATTGGTAGCAGCAATACGACCAAAGTCAAAAGCATTATCCACAATGGGCATAAAAAAATCGGTGGTGCTGATTAGTGCTGTTCCGTTTCCTAAATCCAAAACAGCAGCATCATCGCGGGAGGAGTTGCCTACCAATAAGCCAGGAAACTCTTTCTGAATTTCATTCGTCTTTAAAATAATACTGAGCGTTGCGGGTGAAATCTTGCAGCCGCAACCTGCGCCATGACTGTATTGAGTGAGTTTTATTTCTTCAGTTTGTGTATTCATGTGTTCTTGTGTTTAATGTAAATCATCATGCTGAATTTATTTCAGCATCATATAAAGAGACCCTGAAACAAGTTCAGTGTGACGTTATTTTTTGTTTGGCAAAACTAATAACAGCAACAGCTATTTCAGAATGATTTTCAGTAGTGATTGGCACGTTCAATATTGTTCCGGGTTCACGTTGTGATTTGCTGAAGGTATAAGCCTTATCATAATAGTCGAGCAGTATTTTTATCCAGTTATAAAAATCATCTTCGTGCAGATAATTGAGGCCGTCATTCATATTTTTATTGCCCAGTTTTTTCTCAATTCGTTTTGTGGCTTCTGCAAGTTTCTCCTTAGGAAACGAGGCGTAATCGCGGGCAATGTTTTCAATTCTTCTATCTAACGGCACTTCAATTTCTACCACCGTGTTAGCGCGCATTTGATTATAAATTCCATCCGGAATTTTAACGCCACCAATTTTGCTGCTTTCATTTTCAAGCCACAGCGTTTTCTTTCTGTCAATCTGCAATAACTCCAGAGCAAGATTATTTTCAAACTGCTCAGAAGTGGTTTGTGCAGGCTGTCCCAGTGCACCAAACGCAGAACCGCGGTGATGCGCCAAGCCTTCGAGGTCTATTACCTGTTCGCCTGAATTTTTCATTTCGTGCAACACCTCAGTTTTTCCTGAACCTGTTTTTCCGCCCAGTACCAGCAATTGAAATGGTTGTTCAAATTCATTCAATGCCCAATGACGAAAGGTTTTGTAACCGCCTTCTAAAAGATAGACTTTTAATCCTGCTTTTTCTAAAAGCCAGGCCATGATATTACTGCGCATACCACCCCGCCAGCAATAAATAATAATTTGTGATTGTTCTACATTCGATATTCCTTGTTCGATATTCGATATTGCTTTTGCCTTTCTTATATAATCTCCAAACTTTCCACCTACCAGATCAAAACCCAGTAACACCGCTTCTTCCCTGCCCTTCTGTTTGTAACAGGTTCCAACTTTTTCGCGCTCCTGATTATTAAGCAAAGGCAGATTAATTGCACCCGGAATATGGGCATGAGTATACTCACCTTCACTGCGTGTGTCGAGCAGAGGAAGTGTTTTTCTCAATTCAAGAAGTTGGGGAATATTTATCGATTCAGGCATAACGTATCAACCGCAAAGTTCACAAAGAAAAAGAAACCGCAAAGTGAGTAAAGGTTTTAGATTTCTTTCTTTGCGTTCTTTGCGAAAAAACTTTGCGTTCTTTGCTGTTAATATTCTTGCAACGATTTCTATTTTTGTTCCATGATAAAAGCTAATGACACTAATCTGAAAAGCTGGATTGATGTAAAACCCAACTCAGATTTCCCGATACAAAATATTCCTTTCGGGATTTACAAAAACAAATACGGTCAGCATCGCGCTGCCATTGCTATTGGTGACTATCTCGTTGATTTAGCAGTATTGCATCACTACGGAATATTTGGTGAAGTAACAATTCCCTCACCACTTCATTCAACCGAAAAACAAACAACTTTACCAGTAGGAATTTTTGAAAAAGATTTTCTGAATGATTTTATTGCGCTGGGCAAAGAAGCAACCAGCGCTGTTCGTAAACGCATCTCAGATGTGCTGAATGCTGACAACGCTGAATTCCGCGATGATGCTAATCTGAAAGAGAAAGCCATGTTTCCGCTTACAGAAGTGGAAATGTGCATGCCCGTAAAAGTAGGCAACTACACCGATTTTTATTCCAGTATGGAACACGCCACAAACGTTGGAACCATGTTTCGTGACCCTGCAAATGCATTGTTACCTAACTGGAAACACATTCCGGTTGGTTATCACGGAAGGGCTTCTTCTATCATTGTTTCGGGGGTAAATATTCACCGTCCTAAAGGACAAACAAAAGCCGATGATGCACCTGCGCCATCATTCGGGCCAACCAAACAATTAGACTTTGAGTTGGAAATGGCATTCATTACCAACCAAAATACTGGACTTGGAAGCAGCATCAGCACTGCAGAAGCAGAAGATTATATTTTCGGAATGGTGTTGTTCAATGACTGGAGTGCACGCGATATTCAGAAATGGGAATATGTTCCGCTTGGGCCATTTCTTGCAAAGAATTTTGCATCGTCAGCTTCACCCTGGATTGTAACTATAGATGCGCTGCAATCCTTTAAAGTAAAAGGACCGGAACAAAATCCGGAAGTATTGCCTTATCTGAAATACAGCGGAGAAAAAAATTATGACATCAACCTTGAAGTATACATTCAGCCCGAGAATTCAGAAGCAAAAAAAGTCTGCACCAGCAATTTCAAATACATGTATTGGAACATGGCGCAACAACTGACGCATCATACATCCAACGGTTGTAATATCTGTGTAGGCGATTTATATGCATCAGGAACCATCAGCGGTGCAGCACCTGATTCGTATGGCAGCATGCTTGAACTTTGCTGGAAAGGCACCAAACCTATTTCAATGCCTGACGGAACAGAACGCAAATTTATTGCAGACGGAGACACTGTTATTATGAAAGGTTTTGCAGAAAAAAATGGTGTGCGTGTTGGATTTGGAGAAGTGAAATCAAAAGTATTGCCCGCAACCTGATGAGTGAACTGAAAATTCCTTTTACCAATATAAAACCTGAACCCGGAAAACTGCTGATTGCAGAGCCTTTTCTTGACGACCCGTATTTCAAGCGCAGTGTGGTATTGCTTACTGAACATAATGAAAACGGAACCATCGGTTTTATACTGAATAAACCTATTGAAATAAAACTGAAAGATGCAGTGGGCGAATTGCCACCCATTGATTCAAACATACATCTGGGCGGACCGGTGGCGCGCGAAACGCTGCACTTTCTGCATACCGAAGGCGATTTGATTGACGGCAGTCTTGAAATAATGAAAGGACTCTTTTGGGGCGGTAATTTTGAAACCCTGAAGAAATTGATTGAGCTGGATAAGATAAAACCTGAAGCTGTGAAATTTTTTGTAGGATACTCGGGCTGGGAACCGAAACAATTAAACAAGGAACTGGAGCTAAACAGCTGGATTGTTCTGGATGGAAGTGTAAGCGACATTATGAAACGCAACACTGCCAACCTATGGAAAGATATTCTGAAAGAAAAAGGAAAGGAGTTTGGAGTTATTGCTGATTTCCCGGAAGATCCGACAATGAACTAGGTTGTTGATCCCATTTTCAATGTAAACGAAAACACCGACCCTACACCTTCTGTGCTCAGCACACTTATTTTTTGATTATGTGCTTCAATGATGTGTTTTACTATGGCAAGACCTAAACCTGTGCCACCCAATTCTCGCGAACGGCTTTTGTCAACACGATAAAAACGTTCAAAAATCCGGGGTAAATGTTCTTTTGCAATACCGATACCATTATCTGTTACTTCTACAAACGATTTATCTCCAATGTCATTTATTTTAATCCTTGTTACCCCGTTTTCTTTTCCATACCGTATGGAATTAACAACAAGGTTTACAAGCACCTGCCTGATACGGAATTTGTCTCCATTAACAATAATCGGCAGCTCCAGATCGTTCACTAACTCAAAAGTGATATTGCGTTCTTTGGCTTTTAATTCCATTGCATCAAACACATCTTTTGCAAGCGCAACAATATCAAACCATTCTTCGTGAAGTTCAAGCACACCTCGCTCCAATTGACTTATCGACTGCAGATCATCCACAATATTTATCATGCGCTCCACGCTTTTTTCTGCTTTAACCAGAAAGGGGCGATTAATTTTCGGGTCATCCAAACCTCCATCCAATAAGGTAGAAATATATCCCTGAATATTAAATATCGGAGTTTTCAATTCATGAGAAACATTACCCAAAAATTCTTTGCGATAGGATTCATGTCTTTGAAGCTGTTCAATTTCTGCTGCCCGCTCGGCAATCCAACTCTTTGCACTTTTTTCAAGTTCTCCAATTTCATCTGTTGTTGAAGGGTTTTTACCTTCTGAAAATTCCATGAAAATTTCTCTAATTTTCCTAAATACCCAAAATTCAAGAATTAAGAAGGATGGTATAAACGTCATCAGAAAAACTAATGCTGTAAGGCTATAGCTGGGCGATGCCACATTTACATAATCACCAGAAAACCATATAAAAAGGCTGACTAATGCGGAAGCTATAAATGCAATAACGAATGAAAGCTGGATGGATTTTTTCAAAATCAGGAATGAGTTACAGAGCGCTAACTTACGAAAACAAGAACTATTCCAGTATAGGGCTTAAGATGTAATAAACCAAAGCAGCCAATCCTCCCGAAACAGGTATGGTTAATATCCATGCCCATAGCAGGCTTACGGTAACACCCCAACGCACAGCTGAAATACGTTTGGTAATACCAACACCCACAATTGCTCCGGTGATGGTATGCGTTGTGCTTACCGGAATACCGAAATACTGGCTCAGATAAAGTGTTACTGCTCCCCCTGTTTCTGCTGCCACACCTTCTAAAGGAGTTACTTTAGTAATGCGGGTTCCCATGGTTTTAATAATTCTCCAGCCACCCGAAAGTGTGCCTAGTGCTATAGCTGCAAAGCAGGCATATTGCACCCAGTATGGAATATCAGCGATGTCCTTCTTAGGTTTTAGTGTACTAACCGATACAAAGGCTTCCTGAGGAGCAACACAAAACTCTTTTCCATCTTGTGATATGGTTGAAAGGTCTGAACCTTTAACTGCAATGAACTTCTTATCTTTTGCTTTTCCTTTTTTAACAAAGTTACTTTTCTCTGCCATCATCACTTCTTTGCCGTCAAAAGTTGCAAGCACGCACTTAGCTGAATCAAGGGCGTAATAAGCTGTATCAATTTTATAAACAGTTTTCACATGTGTCCACGGGTGTTGGTCATATTCTTCTTTGGGTGCGGTATTAGCAAAAACCAGCATGGCAGCAGCAATAATTCCCATTACTTTTTGTGCATCGTTGGCACCATGACCCAGACTGAAGGCTGCTGACGAAACCAATTGCAAGCGTTTAAACCACTTCTCTGATTTTGCATGGCTACTCTTTCGAAATAGATTCATGATGAGTGCCGTAATGAAATACGCCAAAATCATACCTATGATGGGAGCAAGAAAAATAAAAGCAATGGTGGTGTAAATCTTTGTCAAATCGGCCAGCACTCCAAAACCTGCTTTTGCAATTGCTGCTCCTGCAAATCCACCCATCAGTGTGTGTGATGAACTGGAAGGAATACCAAACCACCAGGTAATTAGGTTCCATGTTATTGCGGCAATCAATCCGGATAGAATTACCGTCATGGTAATAGCATCGGTCTTTACAATTTTAGCAACCGTATCGGCTACTTTAAATTCAAAACCCAATAAACTATGCTGACAAAGAAACAATACAATGGCATTAAAAAATGCTGCCCATGCCACCGCCTGAAAAGGTGACAATACTTTGGTGGAAACAACAGTGGCTATTGAGTTAGCCGCATCATGAAAACCATTGATGTAATCAAATGCAAGCGCAAGAATTATGACGATAATCAATAAGGTCATGCGACTATGAGTATTTAATTACTATACTTTCAATGGCATTGGCAGCATCTTCGCATTTATCGGTTGCTTCTTCCAGCGCATACAGAATTTCTTTGTGCTTGATAATGGTGATGGCATTGGTTTCTTCTTCAAAAAGGCGGGCAATGGTCATGTCAAAAATATCATCGGCATGGTTTTCAATGCTGTTTATTTTAACACAGGCTTCACGAATTTTTCCTGACTTCTTGATGTCTTTCAAACCTGAAACGGCAATCTTCAATTGCTCTGAACCCTGAAGAATAAGTTCAGACAGTTTTATAAATGCGGTAGGCATTTCAACTATTCCGTATAGTTCTATACGCTTTGCCGAGCCATGGATAAAATCAACCACATCATCAATAGAAGTTACAAGTGCATGTATGTCTTCGCGATCAAACGGAGTAATGAAATTGGCACTCAGTTCATGAAATATTTCGTGTGTTACCGCATCGCCAACATGTTCCAGCTTTTCAATTTCGCGTATCAGTTCTCTTCGTTTTTCGAGATTAGAAGTACCAACCATTTCAACCAACACCTTAGAAATAGTCAAAAGGTTGTCGGTTGCTTTTTCAAAAAGAGGGAAGAATTTTTTGTCCTGAGGAATAAAAAACTGAAGAAGATTTGCCATGTGATTTTGATATTATTTAGAACGCAAATATGAAATAATTATTCAGTCCATAACAAAATCACTCTAATTAATTCTAATCAAAGATTAAACACAGTATGTCAGGGTTGATGAATACCCTACTAAACTATAAGAAAGATTTTTTACTTAGCGCTTGTCTTTATGCTTAAGCACTTTTGCTTCAATGAAGAAAATAATTTCTTCGGCAATATTCTGGGTCTGGTCACCTACTCTTTCCAATTTGCGGATAATGGATAAGAGCAAAAGATATTGATCAGCTCGTTCAGGAGCATTTTTTATCAAATCCAGTGTAACAGTTGTAGCCTGCCTGTTGATGGTATTCAGTTTTTCGTCTTTATCCAAAACTTTTCGCGCCATCTTGCTATCCTCATTTACTAATGAGGCTATGGTATCATCTACCATTGAAACAGCAGTCTGAAACATTTCTGCCAATTGATACTTTTCAACTAAATCACTGTCAAATGTTTTTTTCAAATCAACAATATAGCGGGCAATACCGTCTGCATTATCGCCTATGCGTTCCAGATTGGTGTTGATTTTTAAAGTAGCAAGAATAAACCTCAGGTCAATTGCCACCGGGTTAAAGAGTGCAATAACATTTTCGCAGTCGCGGTCAATTTTAAGTTCCAATGCATTCACTCTTTTTTCTTTTGCCATAACTTCCAATGCTATTGCATGGTCGTTGTGCATAATGGCATCTTCACATTTAGTCAATTGCAAACGCACAAGGTTTGTCATTTCTGACAAGAGCTCTTTTAATTCATTTATTTTTAATTCGAGTTGGGTCATTTTCAGTTTTAGTTACAAAAATAATTATCCGAAACGTCCTGTGATATAATTTTGTGTTCGCGGATTTTTCGGGTGTGTAAAAATCTCTTTTGTGTTTCCGTATTCAATCAATTCACCTAAATAAAAAAATGCAGTTCTATCACTAACTCGCCCTGCCTGCTGCATATTGTGTGTTACAATAATAATGGTGTATTTCTGTTTCAATTCATGAATCAGTTCTTCGATTTTTGCTGTAGAAATAGGATCAAGTGCTGAAGCCGGTTCATCCATTAGAATTACGGTTGGCTCAACTGCTAATGTTCTGGCAATACATAAACGCTGTTGCTGTCCGCCTGAAAGAGCCATTGCAGATTTTTTTAGTTTATCCTGAACTTCATCCCACAAAGCAGCTTGCTTTAATGAACGCTCTACACGTTCATCAATAAAGTTTTTGTCGTTGATTCCATTAACTCTTAAACCGTAAGCAACATTCTCGTAAATAGATTTTGGAAATGGATTCGGTTTCTGAAAAACCATACCCACATTTTTACGAAGATTATCAATGGCAATTTTATCCTTGTATATATCTACATCATCTACCAGAACACTGCCCTCAATTTTAACACCTGTAATAAGATCGTTCATGCGGTTAAACACACGCAGGTATGTTGATTTCCCGCAACCTGAAGGGCCAATCAGTGCGGTTACCGTGTTTGTCTTGATGGCAATATTTATTCCTTTCAGCGCATGGAAATCACCATAATGAAGGTGCAAATCCTTTGTCTGAATTTTGAATGTCTTTTTTATTTCTTTTTCTTCTGCCATTTCTTTAATGCAGTTTCACTTTATTACCAAAATATTTTCGCAGCCAGTTTGCCAGCAGGTTTACTATCAAAACAATTACAATCAAAACCAATGCAGTACCGTATGCCATTTCGCGTGAGGCTTTCAAATCTGTTCCACTGGTTGAAATTACATACAGGTGATAAGGCAAGGCCATAACCTGGTCAAATATACCAGAAGGAAGTTTAGGTAAAAAATAGGCAGCAACAGTAAAAAGAATCGGTGCTGTTTCGCCTGAAACTCTTCCGATAGAAAGAATAAGTCCTGTAATGATATTCGGGAATGCGATTGGCAAAACCACCAGACTGGTAGTTTGCCATTTAGATGCGCCTAATGCAATGCTTGCAATTCTGAAACTGTCGTCAACCGATTTCAATGCTTCTTCGGTAGTGCGGATTACAACAGGCAGAGCAAGCAAACCCAATGTAAGCGAACCGGCAAGAATGGAATCACCAAAACCAAAACGGTTTACAAATAAGGCCATTCCGAATAATCCAAAGACAATGGATGGAATACCTGCAAGGTTATTAGTCATCATCTGGATAAAACGTTTTACCCAACTACTTTTGGCATATTCATTAATATAAATAGCTGACATTACGCCTACCGGAAATGCGAAAAGCATACTTCCTGCAACTAAACAAAGTGTTCCGATAATGGCAGGAAAAATTCCTCCCTTGGTCATTCCGTCTTTCGGCATCTCGGTCAAAAACTCCCAGCTGATAGCTGGAATACCGCGTATAATGATGAATGAAAGTATTACCAGCAGAATAGCTATTACAAAGAAACTCATAAAGGTGAACGTGAAGAACGCTATTCGCTGTGCTCTGCGTTTTGCTCTGCCGCTTGCATCCAGTATTTCTTCTGTCATTTTATTTTCTTTTTGCTGAAATAAATTCAACACTCAGGTTAATAATTAGCGTAATAATAAACAGAATGCAACCCAATGCAAACAAAGCTTTAAAGTGCATACCTCCCTGCGGAGCTTCGCCCAGTTCAGCAGCTATTGTAGCAGGTATTGTTCTAACCGGTTCTAAAATAGTATGTGGAATTACGGAGGCATTTCCGGTTACCATTAACACGGCCATGGTTTCGCCCACTGCCCTGCCTATACCAAGAATAGCGGCTGCCGAAATACCTGAAACAGAATACGGGATAATAACTTTATAAATAGTTTGCCAGTTGGTAGCACCCAATGCAAGACTTGCTTCTTTCATTGCTTTGGGCGTTGTGCGCAATGCATCTTCAGAAATTGTGATGATGGTTGGCAATGCCATGATGCCGAGAATTATACTTCCTGAAAGTGCCGTTTCGCCAACAGGCAGATTAAAAACATCCTGTATGAGCGGAACAATAACAACAAGCCCGAAAAAACCATAAACAACGGAAGGAATACCTGCAAGCAACTCAATAACAGGTTTCATAACATTGCGTACTTTATCATTGGCTATTTCTGCCATGTAAATAGCGGTAGCAAGACCTAAAGGCAGCGCCAGAATTATGGCACAAAAACTTACCCATAAAGTACCCAGTATAAGCGGTAAAGCTCCAAGTTGTGCAGCAGGCTCGGCAGTGGGAAACCATTGCTCGCCTCCCAGAAAACTTTTGGGATTAATGTTTTTAACCGTTATTATTTTACCGTTGAACTCTTTGGCTTTATATTTATCGGAAACAAAGGCGATGATACCCGGATTTTTTTCAATCAACTCGTTTATTTTTTCGGGAAGATGTTCAAAGGAAGAACCCAATTCATCTTCGGTATAATACGTATCGATGTCGTCCATCCTGAAGGCAATAATCGCCTCATTCTTTCCACCGGCATCCTGCCAGTTGGTAATCTTTTTATCGTAAATATTTTTTACCTGTTCGGCCGATAAGGCTGTTACCGTATTGGCTTTGTTAAGCGCAATGGAATACCCTGCTTCAACAGGCGACTCGCTAAAAACTCCAATGCCTTCACTAAAGAGAAAAAACACAATCAGCAGAACTGTTAAACTGGTAACGGTTCCGCTGATCATGAGAAGCCCTTCAATAAGGGTTTCTTTAAACTTTTTAAAAGAAGTGTTCACTTCAAATTCATCATTTTACAGGTACATAACCTATTGCTGCAACTACAGCCTGACCTGCATCTGACAAGGCATAATCAACAAAGGATTTAACTTTTGCTTCTGAAGATTTATTGTAGAAATAAAACAACGGACGTGAAACCGGGTAGCTGCCATCTTTAGCAGCTGCAACTGATGGAGCAACAAAAACTTTACCCTGATCATAAGATACTTCCAGTGCTTTTATGCTTACATCCAGATAAGCCAGACCTACATAAGCAATGGCACCTTTTGTTTGTCCAACGCTTTGCACAATTGCCCCTGTTGCAGGCAAACTAAGGATAGTGCTTGCATAGTTCTTTTTGTCCATTACGTGTTCTTTAAAAAACTCATAGGTTCCTGAACTTGACTCACGTGAATACACTATAATTTTCTCATCTGCTCCGCCTACTTCTTTCCAGTTGGCGATGCTTCCGGTAAAAATGCCTTCAATCTGTTCGCGGGTAAGTTTCTGAACTTTGTTCGCTGGGTTCACCACAACAGCCAGTGCATCGTAAGCAATGGTTGCCGACTGAATGTCTTTACCGGCTTCCTGAAGTTTTAATTTTTCAGTGGCCTTAAGATCACGTGATGCCATAGCAATATCGGTGGTGCCATCCTGCAGCGCAGAGATACCAACACCTGTGCCGCCACCGGTAACGGTGATGGTTGAACCTGCATTTGCTTTCATAAAATCTTCGGCTTCTTTTTGCGCAAGCGGAAGAACGGTATCACTACCTTTCATGGTAATAGAAACGGCTGTTGTTGTTTCTTCTGTTTTAGCTCCTTCATTTTTGCAGGAAGAAAATACTGCTGATGCTAATATGAGGGTGAGGAATGTGATTTTTGTGTTCATTGATTTATTATTTTTTTGCAAAGATTAGTTTCTAATGTTAACGGAATATTAACAGATTATTTTTCGTGCTTTTAATAGTTAAACTGCAACTGAAGTCTTAAAAAATTTCCTTTCTGATTGTTGTCAGGATTTTTCTGGTCTTCAAATGTGCGGTCAGAAATAGCATAAGCTGCAGTAAGCTCAACATATTTCCAGGGCTGCCATTCAACACCAAATTCGTGTTCACGCACAACATAGGAACGGGCATCCATTTCATGTTTTTTACCACCGTCATAATATTGTGAGCGGGCATAAGGCGTGATGAGTTGTTTTCCTGCTTTTATCATATACATAAGTTGCACATAGCCACCCTGCAATGATTTATCGGCATCAATAGTTGAAGTAAAGGTGTTAAAACGCGGGCCATATCCCAGTGTATATTCGGCCTGAAAACCAAAAGGCTGAGGATACAGGATAACACTTGCTGCCACTCTTTTATCAAGGAAACGACTTGCTCCTAAGGTTGCAGTATTACGCTGGTCAGCTGATATATTGTATTCACCATAATAGCCTGAAATGCCTGCTTCAAGAAATTGACCGTTTTTGAACATAAACGGATAAGAAACTCTGGCCACCACATGCGGACGGTTATTTAATTCAGGCTTATTGGCAGTTTGACCGTTATAAACACCAAGAGCAACTACACCATAATCACCGGTTCCCTTTAATCCATCCTCTACTAATTTTTTAAAACGGTCGCGGATAGCTGAAGGTGCCCAGAAGAAATTTACACCAATATCGCGTTCATTTGCTGTACCTGAGTTGATGGCATCGCTGCGGTCAAAGGCCAAACGGTTCTGACTGCTTTGCAGGTTATCAAAGCCATAAGGCACTTTACTTTGCCCCACTCTGAAACGAAATTCTTTTTTATTATCAATGGCAACATCCACATACGCATCGCGGATTTGCACAAAATTCATTTGTGTGCTCAATGGTGCCGAAGCAAAATCGGGCTGTATATAGATATAAACCTTATCATGCACATATCCTGAAAATACAAGACGGGCGCGTCTTATAAAAAAACCGCCATTATCACCAATGGATTTATCGCACTGCTCGCATTTCAGTTTTTTGTTGGTTTCAAGCAGGCGGTTGTAACGCACCTGTGTATAGCCGCGGATAGATAGTGTTTCATACCATTTCTTTTTGGGCTCTTCCTTTTTTGTGCTGTCGGCATTAGCAGCCTGCACAGTGTTAGCCTGAGCGTAAAAGGCTACAAAACACGTTAACAAAATGTAAAGTAATTGTTTTTTCATTGTAATTTTAATGTTAGGTAATTGTTATGATTTTGGTTTTAACGACACAAAAGTCAGCTATACAAACCGTTCAAAAATTACGGGTAGTTTAATTTAATGTTAAGTTATTGTTAACAGATTTAATGTTCAGCGTTTATATGTCAGCGTATTTAATACAGTGATTACCTGTACTGATAGGAAAGTGCTGTAAAAGTTACAGAGGTTACTTGTGTGAAAATATTGAACCTTTAGGAAGTATAAGCCTTATGCCCAGATTATTCACCGGCATTCTCCTGCGCTGAAATAAGGTCTTTCGTTTTCTTTGCCAAATAAAGCATTTCCATTGCTATTTGCCGGTTAAGCTCTTCGTACTTTTGTTTTTCTTCGGGTGTTTTTTCAAATACGCTAGGGCTTTGGTAGCCAAGTTCTATGTTAGGAAAATTTGATGCAACACTGGATTTCTCTCCCGAAGAACAGATGTTTACCACAACGGTTTTAGCAATATCAATAGTGCCGAAATCTGTTTTAGATACCATATAATCAAGGGGAATATCTTTTTCGATATAAATAACATATCCCTTTGGCGAAACTTCTTCAAGGGCCGTGTAATAAAATCCTGATAGCTCAAGAACATTCACTACTTCAGGATAAACCTCTGAAACAGTATCGCCTATTGAAAAAGCGAATTTATCATTCAGTCCATAATAAATAAATGCTGTTTGTGCCCAGGTTTGCAGCAGCATAGTGCGCCTTGAGTTGGTGTGGCAGGTAAACCCGATGTATTTTTTTTTAGTGAGTTGCTCTGCAATACGGTTGAGTACTGCCCTTCTTTCTGCCGGAATGGAAGCAAATTCTTTTTTAGTCTGTCTGCAAAATTTATCCAGTTCATCGTTAAAACGGATATCCTGTGAATAGCCGATTTGTGAGGCAAGCAATAAAAATGCTAAGAGATATTTTTTACTCATTTCTGATTTTATTTTTTTAAGAATTTTGTGAGAGTAGTTCATAGAATAAATTTAAGTGACGCAAAGGCAAATTCTTTTCATACAAATCCCTTCACCCGGGCAAAAGTGAACTATTGAAACTGTTCAAAAATTACAGACTATTTAAGTTAAGGTTAAGTTATTGTTAACAGATTTAATGTTCAGTGTTTTTGTCTCAGCGTATTCAACCTGACCGCCTGGTTCAGCGCAGCGTCTCGCTACGCTGCTATTAACAAGGCATCCTGCCTTTTAAATTATTTTTTGCCATAAACATGTTCTCGCGTTTGTCGCCTGTGGGCGGCTGTCCACGCTGTGTGCGAACCGTAAGTTTTGCGGCTGGGCAGCGGTGCCTTGTGGGAAAAGCAAAAGCTTGCGGTTGGTCAGCGTGGTGTCTTTTTTTCGTTCCTTTTTGGACAAGCAAAAAAGAACTTAAAAATAAAAGCAAAAATATTTTTCATCCTGCACAATAAATAATAATACCACCCCGTTATCATATTAAAGAGCATCTCAAAAACTCTTTAACAAACAATATAAATTAACAATTAAAAACTTTAGAAATTATGGCATCAACATCAGAAACAGGTCACGCAATCAACGTAGCTAATTTTGAAGACTTAATCTCCTACTGCATCGGCTACGGAGGCAGTTACAATCCCGTAAAACTTGCGCTGCAAATTGTAGCAGCAAGGGCTTCGCACAACGGCACAAGGCAACATTCAAAATGTTAACGCATTCGCAGTTGCCTTAATCAATGTAATTAATGCTCGTCAGTTAGCCTTCGACCCGCTAAAAGCACTGGCAACACGCATTGTAAATGCACTCGATGCAACAAACGCAACAGACGAATTAGTGAAAGATGCAAAAACCATCAATCGCAAAATTCAGGGTGCCCGTAAAACCATAGCAACAACCCCAACCACTCCCACTCCTCCGGCACCACCGGCTCCCCCGGTTCCGCCTCCAGGCACTGGCCCTACTCCAGTTCCGCCAACGCCTACTCAAATATCAGTTTCTCAGCAGAGCTACGATAGCTTACTCGAAAACTTCAATAAACTTATCTTGTTGGTAGCTTCAGAGCCATCATACACACCAAACGAAGTTGATTTACAGGTAGCTACTCTTAACACCTTGGCTGCTTCTCTTGCCTTAGCAAATACAAACGTAATTGACGCAACTACCAACCTGAGCAATGCACGCATCACTCGCGACACAACATTATACGCACCCAATACAGGACTTTACGACATTCAACTCGAAGTAAAAAAATATGTGAAATCCGTTTTCGGAGCTTCAAGCCAGCAGTATAAACAAGTCAGCAAAATCAAATTTACCAAACCAAGATAAAACTAATTTGCCGCCTAAATTACTTGCAACCCTCTGACAGTAAACTTCAAAACTGTCAGAGGGTTTTTCATTTCCAGCGGAGTACTTTATACTTAGTGCAAAGTAACTTTACATTTTCTGACAGGGTTTTATATTTCTCTGACAGGGACTTTCATTTATTGCAGAGGGTTTTATACTTTTCGTAAAGGGTTTTGTAGTTCTTGCAAAGGGTTTTACATTTTTCTGACAGGATTCCTCTTTCCACCACCCCTCAACCCCTATCCCCGCTTCCTGAAAAGCCCAATCTCTTTTCCTCTGAAATATTCAATGCAACTATATAAAATATAGGCAGCGCCCCCTTCATCCAGGTTACCGATAAAAGGAATGTTATCGGGAATAAATTCTAAAATACCTGCCGTTGGGTTTATGAGATAGATGAGGGAGAGGAGAGCCAGAAGGCCGACTAGTGTGTTTTTTAGCATCTGAAAAAATTATTAGTTGTCTGTCAATCGAGCGTAATCGGGAAGCGAAAATAACAAGGCCCTTCGACAAGCTCAGGGTGACAGCCTTATCGTATCAAGGTAACCGTTCCCGATCTTGAAAATGTTTTACCCGTGTACCATTGCATAGACACCGTGTAGGTATAAACACCTTGCGGAACGCCAACACCTTTCAGGTCGGTGCCATCCCAGGGCTGGTCAATATAATCGCTGAAGAATACCATTTCGCCCCAGCGGTTAAAAACGCGCAGGGTGTATTGCGTTATTCCTTTTCCGTAGCCTTTCCAGTATTCGTTCAGTCCGTCACCATCGGCAGTAAAGCTGTTGGGCGCAAAAAAGGTTTCCATTTCAAATACGCTGAACGGAATAATCAAGGTATCCACACAACCCAAACGGTTGGATACATACAGTATCATATTATAATCGCCCGGCAACGGATAATGCACTTCGGGGTTCAGGTCCACTATCGTATCGCCATTGCCAAAATCCCATTCCCAGGTATCGTAATCGGTGCTGTAGTTAAAAATCTGCACAATGGTATCGGGCAGTTGCAGCGCAATACTGTCGGGCGCAAAATCTGCATTAGGATAAGGAACAACATCCATATACAAAGGTTTTATCAGCGTATCGGTGCAGCCCAGCGCATTGGTAACAGCAAGTGTTACAGTAAACTCACCCGGATTTTGATAAGCATGATAAGGATTTTGAACGCTGTCGGTAAAACCACCGCCATCACCAAAGTCCCAACTCCAGCTGTTGGCATCAATGGATAAATCAGTAAATAGAATAGGAACAGTTGTACACACTATAGTATCGGCCTCAAACTCTGCTTCAGGCGAAGGAAGTATGGTAATGTAGTTATTGTATGTTGTGGTATTGGTGCAGCCGTCAGCCGAAGTAATGGTAAGTGAAACGGTGTAGATACCATCGGCATCATACGTATGCCATGGGTTCTGTAAATCCGATGTTCCTCCGTCACCAAAATCCCAAACCCAAGCCACTGCCCCATCTGATACATCATAGAATTTAACATCGGCAGGTTCACAATAGGTTGTTTCATAACTCATGAAATCAGCCACCGGATTTTCCAGCACTTCCACATAATTGGGTAATATAATGGTATCGGTAAGCACACCGTTTCCGGGCGCGAAGGTTACGGTATAAAAACCGGGTGTAGTATAAACGTGCGTTGGGTTTTGTAAAGTTGAAGTATTGTTGGCGCCCGAAGCAGGGTCGCCAAAATCCCAGTACCAGTTAATCACATTTCCGGTGCTGATGTCAGTGAAATCAACAGTGGTATTAGCGCAAGTCTGATTGATTATTGAAGTAAACTCTGCATTCACAACCGGAGGAATAATAATGTCAACCGGAAGGTTGCACAGGGCTTCGCAGCCATTGGCATCGGTAAGTAATACCGAAGTATTGTAAATACCTGTTCCGCCAAATGTGTGTTGTGGGTTTTGCGTGGAGGCAGTTCCACCATCACCAAAATCCCATGCATAAGTAAAAGGTTGTGTGCCTACCACACTGGTAACATCAAACTCGGTATTTGCTCCCAGATAATTTAACGTGCTGCTGCAAACAGGCGTTGGCAAAGGATTTACCGTAATATTAATAGTGGGTGATTGAACCGGATTTTGCGTTGGACAGGTATAAGAACTGGTCAGCTCGCAATAAACTAAATCACCATTGCTTAATCCGGGAAGTGTAATAGTTGGATTGGTTCCTGAACTATTACCGTTCACAAACCACTCAAATACCGGAGTATACCCACCCCAAACAGGAACTGCAGCAAACTCTACCACATCACCAAAACAAATATTATCCTGGTCAGCCGAAATAAATACCTCAGGCAAACGGAAAGGAACAATGTGAATTAAAAAGCTGTCAACCTTAGAGCGACCGCAACACTCCGATGTAGTTTGCAGTGTTACCCAGTAGTTGCCAACATTAGCGAAGGTATGAGCAGGTGCGGCAGCCGCAGATGTATTGTTACCACCCGAGATAGGGTCACCAAAATTCCAGTCATAAACCAACACGTTAAATACCGAAGGAAAGATAGCCGAGAAGTTTACAGGCTGTCCGGGACAAGCGCTGTCTGGAGCAACTATCTCAGGAAGAAAAGGTGTGCCATCAGCAAAAATGCCTTCGAAGTCACTTAACATAAAAGGAACTCCGTTGCTTACCAATGTAATATCATGTCTTCCGAATGTGTTGTATTGCGTGGTAACGCTTTGTCCGAATGCACTCAGGGGAACGCTGCCGCCATCAAAATACCATTGAATAATTCCGCTGGCGTTGGTACTGTAATCTATGTCGTGCCAGGTGCAGCCTGTATTTACAAGAAACACGTTAGGTTCAACCGGTGCATTCATGTTGGTTTGCGAAACTGCAATTCCATTAGGGTCTTCATATACTTCCTGACTTACACCGGGCGCACCGTTTCCGCCTGTTCCACCGCGACCGGCATTACCGCCATCGCCACCATTGCCACCGCGACCAATGGTGCAGCCACTGCCTCCGCCTAGTCCGCCAAAACCACCAAAGCCACCAAAACCACCGGGTATTCCGCCAAGTCCGCCCATTCCGGGAGCGCCTGCTGTAACAATACAATCACTTATTTCACCATTGACCCCGTTGGCATCTACATAAATTCCGAATGAACCGCCACCGCCTAAACCACCTGTAGCACCTGTTCCTCCCTGACCGCCTTCACCACCGCCACCGCCACCTGAGCCGGAACCATCACCACCAATTAATGCACCACCGTGTGAGCCACCACCACCGCCACCACCACCACCGCAGCCATGATCACCATCTACTCCGGTCTGCCCGTCACCGGGAACAAAAAAACCACCGGCATGTGCCGGAACTCCATCAATACCATTGGCACCATCCAAGCCATCGCCACCTGCAACTCCTACTCCGCCATGTGCATTAACACCTGCAGTGCAGGCGCCAATAAAAAAACAAACAGATGAAGGTAAAGCATTGGTATTTCCTTGTCCGCCTATTCCTCCACCACCACCACAAGGGCCTGCTCCTACTAAACCCGGGTTTGCATCAAAACCTTCACCTGCATCAAAATTCCAGGGAGGCCATAAAACCAAAGGATCACCTTGAGGAGCTCCATCACCTCCATTACCACCGGGGAATCCGGCAGGTGTGTTACCACCCGGTCCGCCACCTGTGTTTCCGCCACCACATTCATTTCCTGCTGAACCATCTGTTCCGTCTGCACCGTCTATTCCATCCACACCGGGAAGACCGTCATCACCATCGGTGGCATCGCCTGAGTTTACTTTAAGGCGGGTTAGTTTATAATCAGAGCAGCCGCTCACGTAAATACCGTAAGTGGTTACTCCGCTGCCCACTGCATTGGCAACGTTAACTGTTAAATCATTTACATTAAATGTTGAAATACCTACACAGGAAATAGCAACCAGACGATTGGGTGCAGGCAATACGTTTAAGTTATCGCGGTTGATGATGCTGGGTGTGCTGTTTGATTTTACCCAGGTTGCAGGGTTAAAGCCACCTTCAATGGTCACCCCGCTGATTAAGTCTATAGTAGTTGAGATATTGTAGTTACCCGCTGCCAGCCAAATCTGATTGTTGGCGGGGCTTACAAGTGTTAATGCGTAGGTTAAACTTGCAGGTGTTGCTTTGGTTCCTGCCGCTCCTGCATTTGCACCGTTAGGCGAAACGAAAACGATATTGCATTCCTGAGCGAAGCTAACCGCAGAGAACACAGAGAAGACGCAGAGAACGCAGAGTTTTTTCAATTTGCCTACAACTTCCCTCATTTAGGATTAGCAATTAATTTATGGTTAAACACCTGTCCCGCGTAATTTGTTCTCAATAAATAAACTCCTGATTCTATTGAACTGAACACATGATTCATTCTGTGAACTCCTGTCAAGGCTTCACCTGAATAAAGGGTTTCTACTTTTCTGCCGCGCACATCTTCCAGATACATATCAAGCTGTCCGCTTGAGGGAACGTAGAATTCTACACTAAGGTTGGCTGAGAAGGGAACAGGATAAACATTTATCAGTGTAAAATCTTTAACTGCATTGTTTTCATTCACGCCTACGTTCATGTAAACAAAGGCTGGAATGGTAAGACTGTCCTGACAGCCGTAGATGTTGGTTACAACCAGCGTTACATCATACGAACCGTTGTTGGCATATACGTGATAAGGATTTTGTTCCGTTGAAGTACCGCCATCACCAAAACTCCATTCCCATGAGTTGGCAGCAGAAGAAGAGTTATCAGCAAAGAAAACGGTATCGCCTGCTACGGTTATGTTAGATGGGATACACTGGAAATTAGCTTCGGGGTCGGGGAACACCGCAATCTGTGAAGTTACCAGCACCGAATCGTTTCCGTTTCCGCCAAAGGCCCACATATTTACATCATAGGTTCCGGGGGTATAATATATGTGCTGTGGTTCAAAAGCTGCGGAAGTGGTTCCGTCACCAAACTGCCAGAAATAAGTTACCGCATTGGTACTCTGATTAAAGAACTGAACTACAAACGGAGAGCAACCACTAAACTTGGAAGCAGTAAAGGCTGCATTCAGATTACTTGAAGTTACTACAACAGTTGAACAACTTGAAGCACATCCGTTTGCATCTGTTACCTCAAGATTAACCATAAAGGCTCCGTCAGTGATATAGATGTGTGCAACACTGTCACCTGTGCCTTGTGTCTGGTCACCAAAATCCCAGTTAAAAGTGTAGGGAGCAAGTCCGCCTGATACCACCTGTGAGTTAAAATAAGTTGGTGCATCGGTTACAAACGAATCGGCTGCGCAACTCAGTTGCGGAATATCAATGACGGTAACTACAATAGCATTGGAAGTATCCTTTTCGCCAACGGCACAGGCAAGCGTTGAAGTAACAATACAGGTAACCGCATCACCGTTTGCCAGTGTTGAGGTGGTGTAGGCAGGACTATTGGTTCCGCCTGTGGCATTGCTGCCGTTTACCTGCCACTGATACGTTGGTGAAAGTCCTACATAATCTGAAGTAGCTACAAACGTTACGTTGGTCTGGTCGCAAATGGTGTTGACTGAATCCTCAGCGGTAGATTGGATAGAGATGATGGGCATCACAATCGAATCAACCACTACGGTAAAGGTATCGGGGAAAGAGATGCCGCAGCACTGGGTGAAGGTATTCATAACCACGGTATAGTTTCCGGCACTGTCAAAGGGCACATTGCTGAAACTCTGGAAGGCAGCGCCTGAAATGGATTGTGTATCGGTTTCGTTATAAACAGTCCAGATGTAACTGTCGGCAAGTATTGATGCGCTGAAACTGCCTGTTTCGCCTTCGCACAATGAATCACTGTTGGAGTTGATGTTGGGCAATGCTGTAGGTCCGTTGCGAAAAATATCAATGAAGCCTGTGAACGTATAGGCTATTCCGTTGGCCACCATGGTAAAGGTTTTGCGACCTTGTGTTGTGTAGGAACATTGTGCAGTAAGTCCAATAAAGTTGGTTGGTGATGAGCCAGCACCAAAATACCATTGTACTGTTCCTGTTGCGTTGGTTGAAAAATCAACCGGTGCATTGGTGCAACCGCTGTATCTCACTCTTACAACGGGTTGCAGTAAACTGTTTACGTTCATTTCGGTTACTGTAGTTCCACTTGGGTCCTGATACAAATCGTAGGCAATACCATCAGAGCCTTTGCCTCCTACTCCACCGTTTCCGCCATTTCCGCCATCACCACCATCACCGCCTGCGCCCACATCACAGTTTAGGGTACCACCGGCTCCACCACCTTGTCCGCCCAGACCACCGCTGCCGCCTTGTCCGCCTAAGCCACCGATGCCACCATTAGCCGCCTGAAAGCTGCAATCCTGAATAATTCCGCCTGCTCCATTATTGTTTAAGTAAACAGCAAATGAGCCGCCACCGCCTGAGCCACCTGAACCGCCCAATGCGCCCTGTGCGCCTTCGCCACCGCCACCACCTGCCGCGCCCGAGCCATTGCTGTTGGTTATAAGATTAAAAATAGTTTCGTAAAAAATACCGCCTTGTGAGCCGCCACCGCCACCACCGCCACCACCGTAGCCATTGGTTCCTGCATCGCCTGTGGTACCGTTTCCGGGAGTATAGTAACCGGCACTGAAGGCATCTGTTCCGGGTATGCCGTAAGAGCCTTGTGTGCCATCTGCACCGTTTGCTCCGGGCGAACCATCGTTTGCCTGAGAGCGGTCGCATTCCAGTGATATGATGGTTGTAAAAATTCCGATACCACCGCTGCCGCCAAAGCCGCCACCAAGGCCCGCACCGTTTAATCCGGGATAGCCGGGATAGGTTGCGCCATCGGCTGTCCACTCGTAGTATTCGCCCCGCTCGCCACCATCACCACCTTGTCCGCCTGCGAAACTTCCGGGAAAAGAACCTGAACCACCTGCACCGCCTGCGCGGCAGCAAGGTCCGTCTTCGTCACCGTTTTCGCCAATGGTACCGCCAACGCCATTCATGCCGGGTGTTCCGGCAGTGCCGTTGTTGCCTGCGCCTGCGTTTCCGGCAATTACCTTACAGCGCACTAATTTGTAGTTGCTGCAGTTATTCATATATAATCCGTAGGTGGAGGTGCCGTTGCCAAAGGCGTTGGTAACTCTTATCGTTAAATCTTGTAAACGAAAATTATTTACGCTGTTGCAATATACCGCCACCAGGCGCGAGGGATTGGTTTCAACGTTTGATGTATTTCTTAGAATAATACTGGCTGCGCCATTGCTTTTTTGCCACACGGTGTTGTAACCGCCATCTATGTCAACGCCCGAGGGTATGTTAATGGCATTTGAAAGGGTATAGGTTCCTGCCTGAAGCCAGATGCGTTTGTTGGCGGGGTTAGCAAGTGTTAATCCGTAAACCAAACTTGCGGGGTTTGTTTTGGTACCTGCCGCGCCTACTGATACTCCGTTGGGGGTTACGTAGACAACGCCACATTCCTGGGCGGATACTGAAATAGAAAATAGAAGATAGAAGATAGAGGATAGAAGATAGATTAGCAGCCTTGGTGAGCGGAGAAAACGTAAATTGAACTTAACCATTGCTGCGGAAAAATGTATGCTTTATTAAAAGTGTTGCAATTTCAGCATTTTTTAGGATGTGTGCAAGGGGTATTCGATGAAATAATATTAACAATGGAAAGTTTGAAATAATGAATATTGAACAGAATGGGGTTGAAAAGTGTCTATAATTATTAAGAAAGAGTTGTAGCCGAACAAAATATTAGTTTTGCTTAAAATAAACCCAATGAAACACTACACCCTAATCACCGGAGCCAGCAATGCGCAAGCAGAATGTTATTCTTGCAGCTCGCAGTCAAAACCTATTGAGTGAACTGGCAACCGAGCTTTCGGCAACCGGAATAGATGTGCAAACCATAGTCATTGATTTACTTAATGACAGCAGCCACACCGAACTTTTTAATGAAGTA
Organism: Bacteroidota bacterium; assembly: GCA_947479755.1. Lineage (GTDB taxonomy): Bacteria > Bacteroidota > Bacteroidia > SXHM01 > SXHM01 > SXHM01. The sequence goes on along the minus strand of CANKAM010000017.1, from coordinate 14,581 downwards.
GAAAAGCGCGGACTAAGTGTAAATATCCTTATCAACAATGCCGGCATGGGTAACTACGGCAAGTTTTACAAACTGCCCCTCGAAGATCATTTAATAACCATGCGCCTTAATAATGAGGTGATGGTGCGCATGGCTCATGAATTTATAATCCGCAACAAAGGCAAAGAACACCGCTGCTATTTGCTGAATACAGCCAGCACCGCCTCGTACCAGCCCGTACCTAAAATGACGATATATGCTGCCACTAAAGCATTTATGTTGTTCTTTTCGCAGGGCATACGGTTTGAGTTGCGCAAGAGTAATATCTCGGTTTCTGCACTTTGTCCCGGTCCTACCGAAAGCCAGTTTTTTGAGCCCGCCAAAATGGACGAGATATGGCACAAAAACAAAAAATACATGATGACAGCCGAAAGCGTAGCCCGCATAGCCTTTGACGGAACATTGAAACGTAAGGCGGTTATCATTCCCGGATTCTTTAATAAACTGGGTGCTTTTGCCGCTAAACTTACGCCACAAACACTTGCCACCCAAGCTTCGGGAATGTTGTTTAAAGGGTAGAAATTCTTTTACTTCTTCTCCTTCACATACTGCTTCACCAGTTCTTCCAGTATGCTCAGCGGCATAGAGCCATTCATCAACACCACGTTGTGAAACTCCTTGATGTTGAATTTATCGCCTAACTCTTTGCGGGCATAGTCGCGCAGCTGCAGTATTTTCAACTGACCAACTTTGTAGGCACAGGCTTGTCCGGGCCATACAATATAACGCTCAATTTCAGCTACCACATCACCTTCGGGCATACCGGTTTTTTTAATCATGTAATCAATAGCCTGCTCGCGTGTCCAGCGTTTGTGGTGGATACCCACATCAACCACCAAACGCACCGCACGGAATATCTCTGCCTGCAAGCGACCTAAATCACTATACGGATCTTTCTGGAAACCATATTCCCATGCCAAGCGCTCTGCATACAAAGCCCAGCCCTCGGCATAAGCAGTAAAAGGAAGAACTTTGCGGAAGGTTGGAACGCCTGTCAACTCCTGTTGTATTGCAATCTGAAAATGGTGACCGGGAATTGCTTCGTGATAGCTCAGGGTGCGCATACCGTATTTAGGTATCTCGGCCATGCTGCGCATGTTGGCATAAAAAATTCCGGGGCGGGTGCCGTCCATAGCAGGCGCATTGTAGTAAGCTCCAGGTGCGCCCTGCTGCTTGAACTCAGGAACGGCTTCTACCCTTACTCCCATCTTGGGGCGCATGTCAAAAATATCGCCCATGTTATTATCAATCTCGTCAATAATAATCTGGTAATCTTTCAGGCACTGCGCCTTTCCTGTTGCATCATCTGCATAAAGAAACTGAGGCTCTGTTGCGAAATGTGATAGAATACTACCCACCGAACCGGTATCGGGAACACCAATACTATCCAGTATAGTTCGCATTTCTTTTTCAATTCGCCCCACTTCCGATACACCTAACTGATACACTTCTTCGGGTGTCATATCCGTTGTAGTATTGCTGCGCAACTGAAAGGCATACCATTTATCACCCTCAGGCAGTTTCCATACGCCATCAACTCCAGTTGCCTTCTGTGCCAACTGTGAAAGATATTTTTCTAATCTGCGGTAAGAAGGATAAACCGTTTTGCTCACTTCATCCAATGCTTTTTGTTGCAGAACAGTTCTGTCTTCTGCACTTAAGTCTTGTATGGTGTCGGTTTTTTCTTTGAATGCAATGTAAAGAATATTCCGTTGAGCGCTGTCATTAATAAACTCATGTGTTTGCTTCAATGCTTTTTCCACCGCAAAGCGTGGCGGAATAATTTCGCGCTCTTCGCGCAGTTTAAGCTGTTCCAGTAATTGTTCAAATTTGGTATCAAATTTTGAAAGACGGGTTATGTAATTCTCTGCATCTTTCTTTGTGTTTATCTGGTGAACATTCACCATAAAGTCAGGCAAATCCATGTGTACACCCTGCAACTGCGTAATAATATAATCGTGATACATAAACTGCTCGCGCCTTACCGCATCATCCAGAAACCATTTCAGTATATCGTACGAAAGCTGTTGTTCTTTGCTCAGTTTTTCGCGGTCATAATCGAGTAAGGTTTTGTAATTGCTATCAAGTTTCTTTTTCAGTTTTTGAAAACGCGCATCCGAAATATCCGTCAGATCATCGTTATGGAAATTAATCCCCATGCCTTCCAGTATCCTTAACTGACTAAGGATTTCGGGGTCTTCGAGTGCGTATTCAATAAACACACGTTCATAAAAATGGTTAATGCTGAAGGGTTTGAACCAGATCAGGTTCACCATAAAAACACCAAAAGCAAACACCACAAGAAGCAGCAGATAAAGGAATATTTTTTTCAATTTCATATCAGAATATTTGAAAACGAAAGTAGAAAAAATCACTGTGTGAATTTTATTATTTTTGTCGCCTCAAAAAAAATAACACTTATGAATAGAAACTACATTTTTGCTTTAAGCATTGCAATCATTCCTTTTATTTATTCCTGCAACAACGATGAAAAAGCTACTTCTAATGAAGTGCTGAACAACCCTGCAACAGCAAGCGCACCGGGCGACACCACCAACCTTCCTAAGTTTCAATGGGAAAAAGAAGTGCATGATTTCGGTAAAATTGTGCAGGGCGAACGTGTAGCTTATGCCTTCCGTTTTACGAACACCGGAAAAAGTGATTTGGTTATTTCTGATGCCAAAGGAAGCTGTGGATGCACCGTTCCAGAATATTCTAAAGAACCTGTAAAGCCGGGCGAAAGTGGAAAAGTTGATGTGATTTTTGACAGCGATGGCAAAAAAGGGCATCAGGATAAAACCGTTACGCTGATGGCTAACACTAATCCTAACACAGTGGTGCTGCGCATTACCGGTGAGGTGGAAGTTCCTAATCTGGAAACTGAGAAAAAATAATGTTAATCATTTGCTGTTAATTCCTATTTGACTAATTTCTAATTCCTAAAAAAATAAAATGTTAAACGTAATTCTGATAAGTCTTCAAGATGTTCAACCTCTGATAATGATGGGGCTGGTAATGATTGTTATTTACTTTTTTATGCTGCGCCCGCAGATGAAAAAATCAAAAGACGAAAAGAAATTCCGTGAGGAATTGAAAAAGGGCGACCGCATAGTTACCATCGGTGGTATCCACGGAAAAATAAATGAAATCCGTGATGATTCGTTTATCATTGAGGTAGAAGGCAACAACCGACTGAAGATTGACAAATCTGCAGTTTCCATGACTTCTTCGGCTACGCTGACAGAAGTGGTGAAGAAATAAAACTCCCCTCGTCATGCTGAACTTGTTTCAGCATCTCCCATCTGAGAAAAATCCTGAAATAAATTCAGGGTGACATACCAATATAAAATAAGAAAACGCGACCCTCGCAAGATCGCGTTTTCTTCAAATTCCTTTACCAGAGTAACGGAACAGTCAGGTTTTATTTATTACGACTTCGTCATCATTAGTTCTGCATTGCTGCAGAAAAACCGGTCTTGCGACTGGCTTGTGGGTGTTCCTATTTATGACTCTGACACCGGAAAGTACCATGGCTGGAACTTACCTTAGCCTGTTCCGCATTACTGCGTAACTGCCTTTTTATTTTAGCCTGATAGCCCAAAAGTAAAGCATTTTTAAATAAGAGGCAAATTTCAACTCACAAGCATCTCTAATATCTTGCCCTCAATAAGCACAGATTTGGTGGCTTTCATATCCAGAATAACAAAGGTAACGCTGGCATCAATCACTAATTTATCACTGCCTTTTAAAAACAGTTGCTGGCGAAAACGCACACTTTTATTGCCAACGTGTTCAATTTTAGTTTTTACAATCAGCACCTCGCCCAGTGTTGCAGGGTAATGGTAATTGATGTTGTTATTTACTACCACCATTCCTAATTTATTCTGGGTAAAGAAATCGCTTTCCAACCTACCTTCATAATGCGCCCATCTACCTTCTTCCAGCAGTTCAAGATAGCGGGCGTTGTTTACGTGCTGGTAAACATCTAAGTGGTAGCCACGCACTTTTATTTCAATTTGGCTTTCTCTATAGTTACTCAATTTACTTAGGGTTTAGGTTGTCATGCGAGGTTCTTTCAGCCGAAGCAATCTGATAATTAATTTAAGATTGCCTTGATCGTTCCTCCCTCGGAATGATGCGTTATTACTTACACTTTTTTTAGCCATTATATATTCTGCTGCTTTTATGCAGCAAGCGCAGTTTTATGTCGTCATATATAATTCCAATGAGCAAAACTGCCCCTGCAATTACTAATACATAGAGCTTTATTGTCGAATAAAAAGTACCGCCAAAAAGCCCGCCAAAAAAGAAAAAACTTATAATTGTCAATCGTAGCTTAATTGATGAATAGAGTTTTTCTTTTTGCTCTTTAAGTTTATAAAAGAATAATTGAGATAGTTCTATTCCTAAGTCTGTAAACAGACCGGTCAAGTGAGTTGTCCGAACTATTGCATTTGAAATAGTAGTTACTAATGAATTTTGCAGACCCATTGCAAAAAGCAAGGAGAATGCCAATAAGTTTGGGTTATGTGAAATAAGAAATTGTCCGAATACGGCTACAGAGAATAATATAATACTTTCAATAATAACAGGAATAACATATACCAAGTTATTGTTTTTTCTTGAAATAATTTCAACAATTAAGCTGGAAGTAAATGAACCTAAAAAGAAGGAAAGTATATATAGAAAATAAATAAATCCTTCTAAAAATTCTAACTTAAAAACCTCATCAACAAAAAAAGCAAAATGTCCGGTTACGTTTGTTGTCAGGCGTTGAACGGCTAAAAAACCGGCAACATTTACAATGCCTGCAACAAACGATAATAAAGAGGCAATTTTCAAATTATGCTCATATGTCCTTGAATTGCCTATATGTTTAAACATGTATTTCTTTGCGCGGTTGTTTACTTGTTTTCCTTATAATCTTTATCCCTATTTCCCCTTCTTAAAGAGACTTTCGTAAATAGCTACCCATTCCTGCACCGTCATTTTTGAAGCCAATTCACCCATCAATTTAAACGGAATCTGTTCAGGCTTTTTAAAGCGGATGCAACTTTTTCCCATGTCTAATTTGGTTTTGCTGTGTTTAGTAAATTCATCAGTAAACCATTTCAACAGTTTTTGGTCGGCATAAACACCCATGTGATACACCGCAATAAAATTCTTCTGCGATGCAACACTCATAAAGGGCAATGGCAGTTTCGGGTCGCAGTGATAGCCTGCCGGATAGAGTGAATGTGGCACAACATAGCCCAACATGCCGTAGCCCATTCCTTCTTTAAACCCTTTGGGGAGATTGGCAAGAATTATCTTGCGTAATTCTGTCATGGCATTCTTCCTGTCTTCGGGAAGGCTATCAATATATTCTTGTGGTGTTGCAGCTTTTGATTGCATGATATTTCAGATTAATGGCAGCAAATGTAGGCTTAATTACCAAGTTTCTGAACTGATAACTATTCCAATACCTTTGACAAAAAACTAATTAAATGAACAAATACAAATTCTCTATTTTCCCGATTCTTGCTTCATGCTTCTTGTCTCTTTCATTAACTGCGCAAGACTCGCTTAACATGACCAAACTTGGTCAACTTGATTACACCGCACAACTCAGCAATATCTGGGGCTACGCAACCGAAGGCAGAGAGTATGCCCTGGCAGGTAACTCCAGCGGAACTTCATTTGTAGATGTTACGGATCCGGCAAACCCTGTTGAAGTTTATTTCAAATCAGGTGTTAACTCTATCTGGCGCGAAATAAAAGTGTTTAACAACCATGCTTATATTACCACAGAAGGTGGAGGTGGCTTGCAGATTGTTGATATGACTCCTCTTCCGCAAAATACCAACCTGAGCAGTGTAAGTTATTTTGGCAACCAATATGATTTTACAACTGCACATACCTTATACATTGATGAAAACGGAATTCTCTACATTTTCGGATCTGACTATGGTCAGGGTGGTGCTATTATGTATGATCTGAACGCTAATCCAGAAGATCCTGTGGAACTGGGTGTTTTTGACGACTACTACATTCACGATGGTTTTGTGCGTGGCGATACCTTATGGGCTTCCAGTGTTTACGATGGCTTTTTGGGGATTGTTGATGTAACTGATAAAGCTAATGCTACGGAATATACATCATTTAATACGCCCAGCAATTTCACTCACAACTCATGGCCTACTAATGATAACCACTATTTGTTTACAACCGATGAAGTAAGTAATGCCTATGTTGGTTCTTATGATGTTTCTGACTTTAACAATATCACTGAATTAGACCGCTTTCAGCATTATCCCGGAAGCAACTCAATACCTCACAATGCTCATTTACTCGGCAACTTTCTTTACGTTTCGTATTACAAGGATGGCGTGGTAGTTATTGATGTAAGCAATCCTGACAATCTTGTAGAGTCAGGGTTTTACGATACCGCTCCAACTATGTCGGGAGATGGATTTAATGGTTGCTGGGGCGTTTATCCTTACCTGCCTTCAGGAAATATAATTGCTTCGGATATGGCTTCAGGACTTTGGATTCTTGGCTTTAATAATTCACCTTCCTGTTACCTTGAAGGTGTTGTTACAGATTTTACCAACGGCAATTTACTGAACGGTGTAACGGTTGAAATTCTTACCACATCAGGATTAACACTTACTGATCTTGTTGGTGAATATGCAACAGGCTTTGCCAATGCAAACACTTATTCAGTGCAGTTCTCAAAAGGCGGATACATTACACAAACAATCAACAACGTAGTTTTAACCAGCGGAAACATTACCACACTTGATGTTCAACTAATACCCGATATTCCTTTCAGTTTCACCGGAATGGTGGTAGAAGCCGCAACAGGAAATCCGATAGCAGGAGCTGATGTTAGAATCTTCAACGACTGGTTTTCATATTCTCTTACAGCCGATGCAGACGGCATGTTCAGCGTGTTACAATTTTATGCCGGCAATTATGAAATTGTAGCCGGGAAATGGAGATATAAAACCAGTTGCACAGATTATGATATAACATCAACATCTGGAACAACGGTTGTAGAATTAGATAAAGGCATTTACGATGACTTCAGTTTTAATTTCGGCTGGACAGAAACCAATACATCACCCACAGGACAATGGGAACGCGGAGTTCCAACAGGCACAGATTTTAACGACAATGAAAGTAATCCCGGTTATGATGCAGCTAACGATTGTCTTAATCTTGCTTACGTTACCGGTAACTCCGGTACCAGCGGAGGTGATGATGATGTGGATGATGGAAACGTGATTTTAGCTTCTCCTGTTTTTGATTTAATCACCTTCAGTAATCCCTACATTTATTACTCAACTTGGTTTTTTAATGCCGGTGGAAACGGCACTAATCCTCCACCTGCCAATGACACATTAGTTATTGAACTTAGCAATGGTCAGCAAACAGTTGTGCTTGAAAAAATATCCAGAACATCAGGAAATATGTCGGAGTGGATTAATAAATCATTTGAAATTTCTGACTACCTCACTCCTACTGCTACTATGACTTTGAAAGCAACTGCAACTGATTACACTCCCGGAAATATTGTTGAGGCAGGTCTTGATAGATTTTATGTTGAAGAAGGTTCAGGAACAGGAATTACAGAAACACAAACAGAACAAATCAGAATTTATCCCAATCCAAGCAATGGTATTCTGAATATTCAACAGACAGAGAACTCAAAAGCAGCACTTGAAATTTTCACTGCAACCGGTCAACTGATTTTCAGTTCAGCGATATCACAACAAACATCATCTATAGATATTTCATCGCTTTCACAAGGTTTGTATATCGTTAAACTCAGCGACAAGACTGGTAAAGTTTGCATTGTTGAAAAACTGATTAAAAATTAACCTGACGATAAAACAGCGGGTTAAAAGATATTTCTACATTGCACAAAAAATAGCAGAAATGATTGCAGAAACTTTAAATATCAACATTCAGAAAATAACGCATTCTCGCCTTGCTGAGACTGATTTCAGCGATCTTCATTTCGGTAAAACATTTGCCGACCATATGTTTCAGATGGATTATGAAGAGGAACAGTGGAAGAACGCTAAAATAATTCCTTACGAGAAATTACAGATGTCGCCTTCACTGGCTGTTATCCACTACGGACAAAGTATTTTTGAAGGAATGAAAGCCTACAAAAATGAAAAAGGTGAGATTTTCCTGTTTCGTCCCTTGGAGAATTTTGAGCGATTTAACCGCTCTGCCAAACGCATGTGCATGCCCGAGGTTAGCGAAGAAATATTTATGGAAAGTATTCGTCAGCTGGTATTATTAGACAAAGAATGGATACCAACTGCAGCAGGCTGCTCATTGTATATCCGTCCTGTTATGTTTGCTTCCGATGAATTTCTGGGTGTTCGCCCATCCGACACGTATAAGTATATGGTTATTACATCACCTTCAGCTGCTTATTATTCGCAACCGATTAAGGTATTGGTGGAAAGCAAATTTGCACGCGCCTTTGAAGGTGGAACCGGTTATGTAAAAGCTTCGGGTAATTACGGTCGCTCACTTTACCCTTCAAAAATTGCACACGAAAAAGGTTATCAGCAATTAATCTGGACCGATGCCTTTGAACATAAATACATTGAGGAATCGGGAACAATGAACGTAATTTTTCAGGTGGGTGATAAACTGATTACACCGCCTGTAAGCAATACCATTCTTCCCGGTGTTACGCGTGACAGCGTACTGACACTTGCCCGCGATATGGGAGTTACCGTTGAAGAACGTAAAATAAGTATTACCGAATTGGTAGAGGCGCATAACAAAGGTCAATTATTAGATGCCTTTGGAACAGGAACTGCAGCCACCATTGCCCCCATTGAGTTAATTGGCTTTGAAGGCGAGGATTACATGTTACCTCCCGTTAGCGAGCGCAAACTATCCGGTAAAATACACAAAGAGTTAGAGGCTATCCGTTTTGGTAAAGCTGAGGATAAGCATGGCTGGACGATGAAGATTAATTAATCAATAGAAAATTGATGATAGTAAATAGCAAATATAAAATTGAAGGCAATAACACTATTTACTATTTACTATTTGCTATTTGCTATTTGCTATCCACTGTTGTTCTCACATCCTGCAATACCTGCCAAACCTGCAAGGTAAAAGACTCGGTTGGCAATACTGTTTATTTTTCAGACGAAAAATGCGGAGGCATTGAAAGCTACAAAAAGGATTTAAAAGCACAATGGGTGTGTTACAACTACACCGTAAACGACAGCGATGGTGTTACCGTTTATATTTCACCACAGGTTTGCGGAAATATTGACAGCCTTGCCCACCTCAAAGATTCACTTTACAATGTGTTTATTGCCGACAGCCCTTCGGTAGTGGTTACGCCATTATTTACAAGAGTTGAATGTGCAAATAACGGAGAATAATTTTTTTACTTTTGCATCAGAAACAATTAAATCAATACTAACTAACAAAAACCAAAACAACATGAAAAAACTACTTTACCTTTTTATCGCTGTATTAGCATTTGGGCTTACCTCATGCGACAAATGTGTTGACTGCACCGGATGTTTTGGAGCTGACGGAGAAGTCTGTCAGGATGATTTTAACAACAAAGATGATTACGATGCTTTTATTGCTTCGGCAGAAGCATTGAGCGGCTGCGATTGTAAGTAAACTTCACCACAGATAACGCACCTTGCCTACCGGCAGGGATTATCACATAAAAAGAGAAGTCCCGCCAAAAGCGGGACTTCTCTTTTTATAACACCTATTAATCGACTTATGCTCCTAATGCGCCCTGATAATATTCAGCGCTCCACCGGCTTTAAACCACTCAATCTGTTGTTCATTGTAGCTGTGGTTTACTTTAATGATATCATGATTACCATCATTGTGGTGCAATACTAATTGCAATTGTTTTCCGGGCGCAAACTCGGTTAAACCAAGAATATCAATGCTGTCGTCTTCTTTTATTTTATCGTAGTCTGCTTTGTCGGCAAAAGTTAATCCAAGCATTCCTTGTTTTTTCAAATTGGTTTCGTGGATACGGGCAAATGATTTTACCAATACTGCACGTACACCTAAGTGGCGCGGCTCCATCGCTGCGTGTTCGCGTGATGAACCTTCACCGTAGTTTTCGTCACCTACTACTATAGAACCAATATTAGCGGCTTTGTAAGCACGTTGCACTTTAGGTACTGAATCGTAAGCCCCACTGATCTGGTTTTTAACGCTATCTGTTTTCTCTGTGAATGCATTTACTGCTCCAATCAACATGTTGTTGCTGATGTTATCAAGGTGTCCGCGGAACTTGAGCCAAGGACCTGCCATTGAAATATGGTCGGTAGTGCATTTACCTTTTGCTTTGATGAGGAGTTTCAACCCTTTCAGGTCAACACCTTCCCATGCTGAGAAAGGAGAAAGTATCTGCAAACGGTCTGATGTTGCAGCAACCAGAACACTCACTTTACTGCCGTCAGCAGCAGGAGCCTGATATCCGGCATCTTCTACTGCAAAACCTTTTGTAGGTAATTCATCACCTGAAGGCGGATCTAATTTTACCTGTTCCCCTTTTTCGTTGGTCAGGTAATCTGTCAAAGGATTGAATGTTAAATCACCAGCAATAGCCATTGCCGTTACAATCTCAGGAGAAGCAACAAAGGCGTAGGTATTCGGATTTCCGTCTGCACGTTTTGCAAAGTTGCGGTTGAAGGAGTGGATGATGGTATTTTTCTCTTTCTTCTCTGCTCCCATTCTGTCCCACATACCGATGCAAGGACCGCAGGCATTGGTAAATACTTTAGCGCCTATCTGGTCGAACACATCTAAGAAACCATCACGTTTAATGGTGTAGCGGATTTGTTCAGAACCCGGGTTGATTAAGTATTCTGCTTTTGCTTTCAGGTTTTTAGCTGATACCTGTTTGGCAAGACTAACCGCACGTGAAATATCCTCATACGATGAGTTGGTGCAGGAGCCCAGCAAGCCAACTGATATTTTTAAAGGCCAGCCGTTTTTAAGAGCTTCTTCTTTTAGTTTAGAAATAGGTGTAGCTAAATCAGGTGTAAAGGGACCATTTACATGTGGCTCCAGTTCCGACAGGTTAATCTCAATTAACTGATCAAAATATTGCTCAGGGTTTGCATAGACATCAGCATCGGCAGTCAGGTGTTCTCTTATTTTATCAGCAAGTTCGGCAACATCGGCACGGCCGGTTGCTTTTAAATATCTTGCCATTGAATCATCATACCCAAACGTAGAAGTGGTTGCTCCTATCTCAGCACCCATGTTGCAGATGGTTCCTTTTCCGGTGCAGCTCATGGAGGTTGCGCCTTCACCAAAATATTCAACCACTGCATCGGTTCCGCCTTTAACAGTAAGGATACCTGCTACTTTCAGAATAACATCTTTAGGTGCTGTCCAACCGCTTAGTTTGCCGGTAAGTTTAACACCAATCAACTTAGGCATTTTCAATTCCCATGCTAAACCTGCCATCACATCGCAGGCATCTGCACCACCAACACCGATGGCTATCATTCCCAATCCGCCTGCATTCACGGTGTGTGAATCGGTTCCTATCATCATTCCTCCCGGGAAAGCATAATTTTCAAGAACAACCTGGTGGATAATACCTGCACCCGGTTTCCAGAAACCTAATCCGTATTTATTAGATACTGAGCCAAGGAAATCAAACACTTCTTTGCTTTCCTTGGTTGCAAACGCCAAGTCTTCTTCTGCTCCGTTTTTTGCGGTAATCAGGTGGTCGCAATGAACGGTTGAAGGCACAGCTACTTTTGGTCTGCCTGCCTGCATAAACTGCAATAGTGCCATCTGCGCTGTTGCATCCTGCATGGCTACACGGTCGGGAGAAAAATCAACGTAGGAGTTTCCGCGCTGAAAATTATCGGGTTTCTGCTCACTGTGTAAGTGGGCATACAATATTTTTTCGGTGAGGGTAAGCGGACGGCCAACCAGTTTGCGGGCTGCCTCTACTTTACCGGGTAATTCCGCGTAGGTTTTGCGGATCATTTCAATGTCGAAAGCCATGATTTAGATATGAGATGTTAGAGATTAGATGTTAGAAATCGTGCGCGAAATTAGAAATTTATCATAGTCGCAAAACTATATTCTTCTTTCTTTAGTAATCGATAAACGGCTTAACTTAATCAAGCAGTTCAGAGTTAAATACCAAACAAACCAAATCTCAATTTATGCGCAAGGTTCTACTCACACTACTTAACATTTCAATAGGCTGTTTTGTTTTTGCACAAACAGCAACGTATCAGTATAACCGCGGAAGCTATCTGGCTGCCAACGGCACTTATGACGAGGCTCTGCCTTATTATGACGAAGCCATAAAGCTCGACCCAAAATTGCAGGAAGCATGGTTCAGTCGCGGTGAGGCAAAATACCGTTTGGCTGATTACCGTGGTGCTATTGCTGATTTCAGCAAGGCGCTTGCCTTGAACCCGAAAGATAAAGATGCCTTCTTTTTCCGTGCTGCCAGCAATGGTAAACTGGCCGACCTCAGTTCTTCCATTATTGATTACTCAGAGGCTATAGCGTTAAGTCCTGATTTTGCTCAGGCTTATGTTAATCGCGGTAATGCCAAATTTAAAATGGATGATAAAGAAGGTGCTTGTCAGGATTGGGAAAATGCGGTTAAATTCGGATTGCCTAACGATAAGAATATCAGTTTCTGCAAGGCAATGCTCGCAAGCAGATAGGCTTTGGTTGGCTGTTATTCCATGCTTGTCGAATTTCTGTAAATAGTTCCGTTACACTGGTAGTTTTGCGTTGCCTTTTTGGTTTATATGCGCAACGCCTTTATTACCCTGTTTTTTTCTGCACTGAGTTTAGTTGCTTTTCCGCAATCTGCAGATTACCATCTCAACCGCGGGAATTTTCTTGCTGATAATGGTGATTTAAAAGAAGCCATTACCCATTACAGCAAGGCTTTGGAATTTGACCCTAAATTAGTGCAAGCATATTTAAGTCGCGGCATTGCTTATTATAAACTGAAACAGTTTGTTGCTGCCATACAGGACTACACAAAAGCCATACAACTGAAACCCGATGATGACGAAGCGCTCTTTAACCGCGGTGTTTGCAGAACAAAAAGCAACGACCTTGCCGGTGCCTTGCAGGATTATAACTGCGCCATTTTACTGAACCCGCAGTATGCGCAAGCCTATATGAACCGAGGCAACTGCCGCTACAAGCTGAATGATAAAGAAGGCGCCTGCAGCGACTGGCAACGCGCCTCTGAATTTGGTTTGCACGATGCCAATAATGAGAATTATTGCAACGATTTGAAAGCAAATCAGAATTAACAACAACAAAAATCCCCTCTCCATTTCTGAAGAAGGGATTTTTATTCTGTCGTTTCTACTTACAACAACTCCACTTTATAGTGCAGCTCCTGAGCACTGTTATTTACAGCCGTTAAGAAGCGGTGTGTACCATAATCACTGATACCAAATGCTGATGCCTGTATTTTAGTTTTGACAATGCCGGCTATAATGGTTACGGGTGTGCTGTCTGTTCCGCCTGCGATGGTGGCAAGGTAGAATGATACGGTATGTATACCCGGTGTTGGCGGGTCTTGTGTTATCTCCAGTTCCAGTTCATCATCGGCTACAAAGCTGTGTACTAATACGGGTTCGTTTTCGTTGGTATCCAGCGTTCCTGTAAAGAGGCTTTGGCGCTGGTTGCGTAATATGCTCAGTTCAAAGAATGGTGCAATGGTATCAGGGTCTTCCGCTTTCAGGTTTATAAGGTAGCCAAGGTCGCGGTATTGCTCAGTCATGGCAACTATGCGTTTGTCTTCCACTTGTTCGCTTTTTGATTTGGTGGTTCCTTTGGTTCCTTCCTGGGTATCGCGCACAGTGTCTATAGTGGTGTAAAAAGCATCTACTTCCATTTTGGTTGCAATCAGGGCGGCAAAGGGTGTTAGTGCAGTGCCAAGGGTTTGTAGAGCAAGTATGCGTGTTATATAGCTGCCCGTTGTAAAGGGTGCACGTCCATTTGGAAAAAGGGTTTTGTATTCAACACTTTTTTTATCATATACTACCTGCACCTGAGCATCCCAGCGTGCTGCTTTGGTAACCAGCAGTTCAAGATGTTGTTCCAGATTCAGGGTTTGCCCTTCCTGGCTGCCTCCTGCATTTTTCCATTGGCTATAGGCATCAACATATACAAGGTGAACGGGATGATAACGGTTGTAAAGCAGCATCCAATCGGGTTTGGCAGGGTCGGCATCCAATGCGGTTTTGAGTGCCGCATCATGATAGTTGCTCAGTTTCAGGGCTTTTTTGTAGCTTTCTTTAGTAGCGTTAATAAATTGATTGACTAAATAGGTCCAGGGCTTTTCCATGATTTTGTTTGTTTTGATGGTTAGTATTGATTTTTCATTAGCGTTTTGATGTTACAAATATAAGTTCTTTGAAAGTATTGTTATTATTGAGTTTCAGCGATTTTATTGCCTGCAACGATTTGAATTTATGAGTTGAAAATATTTTTTATTTTCTTGATAAATAAGTAATTATGAATCAAG
>CANKAM010000016.1 GCA_947479755.1 Bacteroidota bacterium | reverse complement strand
GTTACACCAGGTTCAACAACCAATTATTTTGTAAGAGCAGAAGGAAGTTGTAATACAACAGCCTGCGCGTCTGTTCAAGTAGTAGTTCAATCGACTTCTGCTGTTACAAATGCAACATCTTCTCCAACTACAATTTGTGTTGGTCAGTCAAGCACTCTCTCGGTAACAGGAACATTGGGTACAGGTGCAACCTGGAATTGGTACACTGGCAGTTGTGGAGGAACACTTGTTGGTCAGGGTGTTTCAATTCCTGTAACTCCTTCAACTTCTACAACTTATTTTGTTCGTGCAATCGGAACCTGTAATACTACACTTTGCGCGTCAACTTCAGTTTCTGTTAACCCTCTCCCGGGTGTTTCATTTGCAGCTCCGGGCGGACCATATTGCGCAAGCCAAACTACACCTGTTACTCTTTCTGCAGCACCGGGAGGTGGAACTTTCAGCGGAAATGGGGTATCAGGAAATACCTTTACTCCGGCTAATGCTGCAGTTGGCAATAACACACTAACATATACTTATACTGATGGAAACGGTTGTGCCAATACAGCGCAGCAAACCGTTGTTATTACAGGGCTTCCTTCTGTATCATTCACAGGACTTAGCGGCCCATATTGTGTAAGTCAAACAACACCTGTTGCATTAGATGGTAATCAAAATGGAGGAACTTATTCAGGTCCCGGAATTACAAACTTAGGTAGTGGTAATGCAAACTTCAACCCCTCAACTGCAGGTGCAGGAGTTCTTAGTATTACATACAGTTATACAGATGGCAATGGTTGTGTTAGCTCACAGATACAATCAGTTCAGGTTATTGCATTGCCTTCGGTAACCTTCAGCGGACTAGCTGCATCATATTGTACCAGCAATTCACCTGTTCAGCTAACAGGTTTTCCTGCAGGAGGAACTTTCTCAGGCACGGGAGTTACTTCCGGGGGCTTATTTTCACCATCAACAGGTGCTAATAATTATACCATTACCTATACTTACACCAATGGAAACGGATGTACCAACAGCACTCAGCAATCTACTGTCGTAAATTCGTTACCAACAGTTTCCTTTTCAGGGTTTAATGTTCCTCACCAATATTGTTTAGATGCCGCAGTAGTGACTTTAACAGGTAGTCCATCAGGAGGAACTTTTAGTGGACCGGGAGTAACCGGTGCCGGAGTATTTACACCCTCAACAGCTGGTGTTGGCGGACCTTACACTATTACTTACACCTATACTAATGGAAACAATTGCACCAATACTTCTACGCAACCAGTAACAGTAATTTCTGTTCCAACAGTTAGCTTCTCAGGTTTAGCAGGTGACTATTGTGTTAATGATTTTCCTGTATTACTTACCGGCAATCAATCCGGAGGAACTTTTTCAGGACCTGGAATAACAAACGTAGGAACGGGAATAGCTCAATTCAGTCCTACTCAAGCTGGAATAGGGGGCTCTTATAGCATAGTTTATTCTTATACAGATGGAAACGGTTGTGCAGGAAGCCAGACACAACAGACGGTTGTTCATCCACAACCTGTTTTAGCATTCAGCGGACTTAATGCTGCATATTGTGTAGATGCTTCAATTGTAACTTTAACCGGTAGCCATGCTCCCGGTGGTTCATTCACAGGGTCAGGCATTACAGACAACTCAGACGGAACTGCAACATTTGATGCAGCATTAGCAGGTGTTGGCGGACCATATACTATCACCTATTCTTTCTCTGACATTTTTGGCTGTGCAAGTTCAATCACCGGAACAACATTAGTTAATGATACACCAACTGTTACCTTCACAGGTATTGCAGATATTTGTATTGACCAACCTGCACTTGTTCTTACCGGAACTCCTGCAGGTGGTGTGTTCAGCGGAAATGGAGTAAGCGGAAATGCTTTTTATCCAAGTCTTGCAGGGTTGGGTGTTCAAACCGTAACCTATACTTACAATGATGGCAACGGATGTGATGCCTCATACTCTGATTCATTAAGGGTTTATGATTTTCCACAGGTTACACAACAGCCTAATGATGTGCAGGTTTGTCCGGGTGACAATGCTTCCTTTACTGTTGCTGCCTTGGGTTTAGGCCTCACTTACCAGTGGCAGGTTAATGACGGAAATGGTTTTGTGAACGTAAATAACGTTGGTATTTACACTGGCGCTGCTACAAATACACTTACGCTTACAGGTGTTCCTCCTTCATTGGACGGCTATCAGTTTAACTGCGTAATTACTGGAGCAACCTGTTTAACAGTTACTTCTTCAACCACTGTAACAATTACCGAAAATCCTTCACCAACCATAAACACACAGCCGGTTGATTATGCTGCCTGCGTTGGTGATAATGCTGTTTTCAGTGTTAGTGCCTCAGGAACAAGTTTAACGTACCAATGGCAAGTAAATACAGGTAGTGGGTTTGTTGGTATTTTTAGTGGCGGTGTATACAGCGGAGCAACTACCAATACATTAAATATTACCGGCTTCACATCAGGAATGGATGGGTATCAGTATCAGTGTATCGTCACAGGAACTGTTAACTGTACTTCTAATAGTACATCAAATATTGCTACACTAACGGAAACAACTTCACCAAATGTTATTACTCAACCTGTTTCGCAAAGTATTTGTGAAGGAGATAACGCAGTGTTTACTGCAGCTGCAACCGGTTCAGGTTTAACATATCAGTGGCAGGAAGATAGCGGCAGCGGTTTTGCAAACATCAGCAATGGTGGTGCTTACAGCGGAGCAACTTCAGCAATATTAACTGTTGCAGGCGTAACTTTAGGAATGGACGGAAACCAATACCAGTGTATTATTTCGGGTTCAATATGTGTAAATAGCTCAACAACAAATGCTGTAGCGCTGAACATTACAACATCTCCTTTCATTGCTCAAGAGCCTGTTGATGTTTATGTTTGTCCAAGTGACACTGCATCATTCAGCGTTACTGTTCAGGGAAGTGGAATTACTTACCAATGGCAGGTAAACAACGGAGGCGGCTTCACTAATATTATTAATGGTGGTGTTTACAGCGGAGCAACAACAGCAGCTTTGAATATTTCGGGAGTGTTCACTAACATGGATGGTTTCCAATATCAGTGTGTTGTTAATGGAACGTTCTGTTCGGGAACTTCTACTTCACAGGTGGCAACAATTTATCTCAATGGTGCACCTGTAATTACTCTGGGCCCAACCGATACACAATATTGCGAAGGAGATGTTGCAGTATTTAGTGTTAGTGCAAACGGAACAGGGCTCAGCTACCAGTGGCAGGTAAATGATGGCAGCGGTTGGGTTAATCTTGTAAATGGAATAAATTACAATGGAGTTTATACTTCAATGTTAAACATCAGTGGAGTTCCACTTTCATTTGACGGAAATCAATATCAGGTTATTGTTTCAGGAACTATTAACTGTTCAGGAACAACAACATCTTCAGTAGCAACACTTACAGAAAACGCTGCACCATTTATCAGCAGCCAGCCGGTTGATGCATTTATATGCGATGGCGGAAACGCAGTATTCAGCGTAACAGCAAACGGAACAGGTTTAACTTACCAGTGGCAGGAAAATACAGGCAGCGGTTTTGTTGATGTGATAGATGGCGGTGCATACAGCGGAGCTACAACTTCATCGCTTACTGTTGCAGGTGTAAACTCAGGAATGGACGGTTATCAGTATCAGGTTTTGATTAGCGGAACTATTTGCACAGCAACTGCTACCAGCGTTACTGTTACACTTAATTCTTCTACAGCACCTGTTGTAACTTCACAACCGGCAGATGTTCAGGTTTGTCCCGGTGATGCTGCATCATTCAGCGTTGCTGCCTCAGGCTCTAACTTATCTTACCAATGGGAAGAAAACAGCGGAAGTGGTTTCAATGCACTTTCAGACGGAGGTATTTACAGCGGAACGAATTCAGCAACACTTTTGGTTTCTCCAACTTCGTTGGGTATGAATGGAAACCAATATCGTGTTATTGTTTCATCAACAGATTGTCCTAATACTGCATTCAGCAATATAGTTATGCTCAACATCAATACATCTCCAGTTATTTCCGGTGATCCTGCTGATGTGTATGTGTGTCAGCTTGATCCGGTTTCTTTCAGCGTAACTGCAAGCGGAACAGGACTTACTTATCAGTGGCAGGAAAATACAGGTAGCGGATTTGTGGATGTTGTAGATAATATTCTTTACTCAGGGGCTACTACACCAACGTTAAACATTGTTGGCGCAGGACCTTGGATGCTGGGTTATCAGTATCGCGTAGTTGTTTCAGGAACAATTAACTGTTCTTCTGATGCTGTTTCAAATTATGCGGTGCTATATATTAACACTTCTCCTTTAGTTGCTACTGAACCAACTGATCAAAACTATTGCGAAGGCGATGTTGCTTCTTTCAGCGTAACTGCAAATGGAAGTTTCTTAACTTACCAATGGCAGGTTGATGATGGAAGCGGATTTGTGGATTTAGTTGACGGTGGTGTTTACAGCGGAGCTACAACAGCAACACTTTCACTCACAGGTATTCCGTTAAGTTATGATGGTTATCAATATCAGGTAATAGTTTCAGGATCAAACAACTGTTCATCATCTGTTACTTCAGTAGTAGTAACGCTTAATGAAGATCCAAATCCTTTCATCAGCTCACAACCGGTTGACCAATTCGTTTGTTTGGGTGATGTTGCTGTGTTCAGTGTTTCAGCGAGCGGAACAGGTCTTACCTACCAGTGGCAGGAAGATTCAGGAAGTGGTTTTGTTATCCTTTCTGATGGCGGTATCTATAGCGGAACATCAACATCAACGCTTACCCTAAGCGGAACTCTTCCGGGAATGGACGGTTTCACTTACCGTTGCGTTATTAACGGTGTTATTTGTTCAGGAACTTCTGTTACCAACGTAGTAACCTTAAACGAAACTACTTCGCCTTACATTTCAGTTCAGCCGCAAGACCAAAGTGTTTGCGATGGCGACAACGTAACACTTGATGTTACTGCAAATGGAACCGGCTTAACTTACCAATGGCAAGTAAATACTGGTAGCGGTTTTGTAAACGTTACCAACGGAAGTTTATACAGTGGTGCAACAACTTCATCATTGAGTATTTCAAGCACTACCTTGGCAATGGACGGGTATCAATATATCTGTATCATCAGCGGAACTATTTGTGCCAACTCATCTACAACTAACTCAGTTACACTTGCAGTTGGAGTTGGTCCTGAAATTACGTTAGGTCCGGGTAACCAGATTATTTGTGATGGAGACAATGCATCGTTTACAGTAACTTCTCAGGGTAATAATCTTACTTATGGTTGGCAGGTAAATGATGGCAGTGGTTGGACTTTCATCAATAACGGAGGTGTTTATTCAAATTCCAATACCGCAACACTTGTAATATCCGGAGCAGATGTTTCAATGAATGGTTATCAGTATCAGGTAGTGGTAGCAGGTTCTATCAACTGCTCAGTTTATTCAACTTCAACTTCTGCAGTATTACTTGTTAATCCTTTACCGGTTGTAAGCTTCAGCGGATTGAACAGCGAGTATTGTGTGGATGCTGCTTTAGCAACATTAACAGGTGCTCCTGTTGGCGGAACCTTCAGCGGACCGGGAATTATCGGCAACGATTTCTCTGCTTCAACAGCAGGCGTTGGCGGACCTTATACTATATTATATGAATACACCGATGGAAACGGGTGCTTCAATAGTACCACACAAACAGTAAGTGTTAATCCGCTTCCTGTTGTGAGTTTCAGCGGACTTGCAGGACCATACTGTATTAACGACAATACTCCTGTTCAGTTGACCGCAACACCTGCGGGTGGAACATTCAGCGGACCTGGCATCAATGGTTTAGCTAATCAGTTTGTGCCTTCAAATTCATCATTGGGAACTGTTTCTATCACTTACACTTACACCGATGGAAACGGTTGCACCAGCTTTGAAACGCAGTCTGCAATCGTGAATGATATTCCTGCTTTGACGTTGAGCGGAACTGCTCCTTCCTATTGCGTGGATGATAACACGCCTGTTACTTTGGTAGCAACCCCTACAGGCGGCACCTTCAGCGGACCGGGTGTTACGGGTGGTTCGTGGACTGCAAGTGATGCAGGCGTGGGAACTCATATCATCACCTATACATACACTGATGGTAACAACTGCACAAACAGCACAACTATTTCTGTAGTGGTAAATGATCTCCCGGTTGTAACCTTCACAGGGCTTGCAGCAAACTATTGTGAAGATGCTCTGGCTGATGCGCTTACCGGAATACCTGCAAGCGGAACATTCAGCGGAACAGGTATTAATGCAAATGACTTTGAACCTGCAACAGCAGGGGTAGGAACACATCCAATTACTTACACCTACACCGATGTAAACGGTTGTGTAAATTCTGAGACACAAAGCACTACAGTTAATGCATTACCGGTTCCGGTAATTACTCCTGCAAGCGTTGATTTCTGTCAGGGTGATTATGCAATTCTGAATGCGTCAAACGGTTATTCGCAATACACTTGGACAACAGGTTTTAACGGACAACAAACGCTTGTCAATACAGGTGGTCAGGTTACTGTTACAGTAACAGATGTTAACGGCTGTGTAGGAACTTCAGCTCCTGCAACGGTGGTGGTTAATACTCCTCCTGTAATTGATCTTGGACCTGATACTACTATCTGCACACAAACCTCATATACTTTGAATGCAGGTTACCCCGGTTCAACTTACGACTGGTCAACAGGTGAGTTTACTCAAAGCATTACTGTTTCTTCGACAGGAGCATATGCAGTTACCGTTATTGACCAAAATGGTTGCGAAGGATTTGATTATGCCATTGTAACAGTAAGTCAAACATTGGCTCCTGTTGTTACTTCAAGCGGATTGACTACTTTCTGTCAGGGCGATAGTATTGTTCTTGATGCAGGATCAGGTTATGCAACATATCTATGGAGTGATGGAATAACCCAAACCCAAACCATTACCGTTACGCAACCTGGTTTTTATCAGGTGTTTGTGACCAACAGTTTAGGTTGTGATGGTTTCTCTTCTCCGGTAATAGTTACGGTGCTGCAAAATCCATCACCTGCTATTTCTGCTGACGGGCCATTAAGTTTCTGTCCGGGCGAAGACGTAGTTCTTAATGCCGGTTTTGGATACAATGCATTTCAGTGGCAACCAGGTTTAGAGAATACACAAACATTAACCGTAACTCAAAGCGGACAATATTCGGTAACAGTAACGGCTTCAAACGGATGCTCCGGAAGTTCGGCTCCTGTAACTGTTGAGGTATTCCCTGTTCCAAATCCGCAAATACAGGCTGACGGACCGCTGCAATTCTGCGATGGTGACGATGTTGTGCTAAGTGTTCTCGGAAACTATGCTTCTTATTTATGGACAAGTGGATCAACTACACCTGAAATTCTGGTAACTGAAAGCGGACAATATGGTGTAATTGTAATGGACTTGAATGGTTGTATCGACTCATCACAAGTGGTGAACCCTGTAACGGTTACCGTTTGGGATCCGCAACCGTTTATCCTTGAATCAGGTGATACACTTACCTGCACTCCTGCGTTTGCAGGCTATCAGTGGTATGAAAATGATACGATGGTTACCATTCCGGGAGCAAACAGCCAGATACTGATTACCCAGTCAAGCGGAAACTATACCGTAGTGGTTACCGATGCTAACGGCTGTTCAGGTGAATCAAATATTATTGAGCACAGTCAGACTTCAATTGAAGATCTTGCACTCAATGCTGTTATCAGCATTTATCCTAACCCAACTAACAGCGTGTTTACATTCAATGCCCTGTTCACCGGCTACGAAAACCTGAGACTGGAACTCACCAATGCACTTGGTCAGTTGATTATTCCTGTGGAAGATGTGAAAGATGTAATGACCGTTAAACGTGATTACAACCTGAACCATTTGCCTGACGGTATGTATATGTTGACCATAAGAACGGAGAAGGGAAGCGTTACCAAACGGATTGTGAAGAACTAAATATTATCTTTTTGTAAAGAAAAGGGTTGCACACTGTGCAACCCTTTTTTGTTTCCCCCTAATCTTTAACTTGCAGCCCCAAACCAATGATGAATAAACTTCTTCTTGTCGCAATCATGTTCCTAACCCCTCTCCTTTGGAGAGGGGCAGGGGGTGAGGCATCAGCACAATTCGTTGACAACTTCACCGATGCCGACTTCACCGCCAACCCCGTGTGGACAGGCGAAAACACCAAGTTTGAAGTGGACGGAAGTTTCCAGCTCCACCTCAATGCACCCGCCCTTAGTGATACCGCCTACCTCGCCACCGCCAACAGCGTTGTCTTTTCCGATACCATCCGGTGGGAGTTTTATTTCCGCATGAATTTCGACCCCAGCAACAGCAACAACCTTAAAATATATTTAGTCAGCGACCAGGAAAACCTGCGCAGTGATTTAAACGGCTACTACCTGCGCTTTGGCGAAAACGGCTCCACCGACCGCCTCAAATTCTTCAAACAAAGCGGTACCACCGGCACCGAACTCTTTGCCGGAACGGTAAACACCTTTGGCATCAACCCTGCCGAAGGCAGAATAAAAGTGGAGCGCTTTCCCGATGGAACATGGAACTTTTATTCCGACAGCACCACCGGAAATAACTTTGCTCTGGAAGGAAGTGTGAACGATGTTACGTTCCTCACCACTTCCTTTTTTGGTGTCTCCTGCAAATACACCACCACCAACAACGCCAACTTTTTCTTTGATGATTTCAATGTTACCGGCTCCACCTTTGTGGATGATATTTTGCCCGAAGTAACAGCCGTTTCCATCACTTCAACCAACTCGCTGGATGTTATTTTTTCCGAAACCGTTAGTCAATCCACTGCCGAAACACTCACTAACTATGCAGCCGACAACGCACTTGCAAATCCCCAAACCGCAACGCGTGACATCAGCAATGCCAACATCGTACACCTCACCTTTGCAACTAATTTTACACTCGGAACACTCTACACCCTCAGCATCTCCAACGTGCAGGATGCTGCCGGAAACACTATGCTTTCCTCACAACATCCCTTCGTCTATTATTTTCCGCAGCGTTACGATGTGGTCTTCAACGAAGTCATGGCCGACCCATCGCCCTACGTTGGAATTCCCGAGTTTGAATACACCGAACTCTACAACCGCACCCAGGTTCCCATCAATGTAAAAGACTGGAAGTTCACCTACGGCACTACCACCAAACTCTTGCCCGATGCCGTTATTTTGCCCGATAGTTTTCTCGTGCTCACTACTGATGATGCCTTTATTTACATGCAGGGCTACGGCAACGTAGTGCAGGTCGAAGGGCTTTCCACCACCGCCCTCACCAATGACGGACAAACATTGTTATTGCAGGACAGCACAGGCAACATCATCCACACGCTCGTTTATTCCATCGACTGGTATGCCGATGCCGACAAAGAAGAAGGCGGCTGGTCGCTCGAACAGATTGACCCCGATTACGTTTGCGGTGAAGCCAACAACTGGCGCGCCAGCACCAACATTGCAGGCGGTACACCCGGAAGAACCAATTCCGTTAAAGCCCCCAACCCCGATACCGAAGCGCCTACACCGGAACGTGTGAGCGTTGTTAGCAACACCACCATCACCGTTTTCTTCAGCGAAAAGTTAGACAGCCTTTTTGCAATCAACACCGCAAACTATTTTATCGATAACGGAATCGGAACACCGCTCACTGCCGTTCCGGAGTTTCCTGCAATGAACACCGTAACGCTTACGCTCGCGCAACCTTTGCAACTGCAAACCACTTACAACTTATACGTAAGCAACATGCAGGATTGCGTTGCGAATGCAATACAAGACAGCATCGGGGTGCGCTTCGCCATCCCCGAATTCCCTGATTCAAACGACATCATCGTAAACGAAATTCTCTTTTATCCTTATGATGATGCAGTGGATTTTGTGGAGGTGTATAACCGCTCTGCAAAAGTCATTGACCTCAAAAGTCTCCGCATCGCCAACTTTGATACTGTTGGTGTGCCGCCCATCAACCAGAAAATTATTGCGCCACTCGGCTACCTCCTTTTCCCCGGTGAATACCTGGTGCTCACCACCTCACCCGATGCAGTAAAATCAGATTACGCAACTACTAATCCCAGCGGCTTTCTCAAAGTTGTTTCCATGCCTTCGTTTAATATTGATGCAGGCTCTGTCGTTCTCAACGACACGCTGGGCAACATCATCGACATGCTCATTTACGATGAAGGCATGCACATCCCTCTGCTCAACAGCTTTAAAGGTGTTTCGCTCGAGCGCATTGCCTTTGAGCGTTCCTCAGCCGACCGCAGCAACTGGCACTCAGCCGCTGAAACAGTGGGCTTTGCTACACCTGCTTATCAAAACTCACAGTTTGATGTTCCGCAAATTGAAGACAGTCCTATCACCGTTGAACCCGAAATCTTCTCACCCGACAACGATGGCTATAACGATGTTATAAACTTCAATTACGTTTTTGATACTCCCGGATTTATCGGCACCATCACCATCTACGATGCACGCGGAAGAGCAATAAAAAACCTGCTCACCAACGAACTCCTCGGCACCACCGGCACTATCTCCTGGGACGGAATAAACGAGAGCAGCGAGAAAGTACGCATCGGAATTTATGTTGCGTTCATTGAATTGTTCAACGCTACTGGTGAACAGAAGAACTATAAGAAGTCGTTTGTGTTAGGCGGTAGGTTGTAGAAGCGGTTTGTCACCCTGAGATGTCACCCTGAGCTGTCACCCTGAGCTGTCACCCTGAGCTTGTCGAAGGGAATTCAATTCTCCACAATCATCTTCTTCACCACATTCTTTTGCGAAGAAATAATATTCACAAAATAAGTTCCGTCCTCAAAACCATCAACCGGAAAAACAATCTGATTATTTCCTTCTGAAACCTCTGTTTCATAAGAGGCAAAAACCTGCGCGAACATATTGGTGATAGTAATCTTAACAGTCTCAGGTTTGTTTGCTGCAATTTCAATGTTCAGTTTTTCTACCGCAGGATTTGGATAAACCAAAGCGTTCTCAAATTTGTTTTCAGTTAGCGGAACACCTACAACCTCGGCCCAGCAATCGGTAATGGGTGTTGCTGTTGCACTGTTGCCGCAGTAATTCAGGCCATACATCTCTTCCAGCGTGCGCAGTAAATCATAATGGTCAATATTTTGATTATAGCTTCCGCCAATAAGATTATCACCGATAAACACCGTAAGAATATGATTTAATGAAACCCAGTTGTCTTCATCAAATGTTAAAATAAACAGGCTGTTATTTGTTTTTGCCCACTGAATATAGGCATCCATATTAGTCTCAACCCAGGCATCACCGTTTGAAATGGCAGATGGCAACAGAGCAGGGTCATGCATATCGTTTTCAAGATTAGGAATAACAAAGGATAACGTTGGCAACTGTGAAAAATCACTTGGGAAATCTGTAAATGAAAGATGCAGGGAGGATGGAATGCCGTTTGTAGGAGCATCCATCCAGTTTACCCAGGGAGAATGTTTGCGCGCATACAGACCGGAGGTTTCGCCATTAAAACCTGTGGATGGCAAATCTTCTGAGTAGCCTGCAAACGTAAAACTATTAGCCAGCAGCTCAGCACCTAAATTACAGACAGTGAAGGGCTGACCGACAGGCATTCCGTCACCTGTTTCGCCTTGGTTATCACCCGAAAAAAGCATGATGTAGTTTGGCTGACTGGGATGGGTTAACCCATAAGATTCGGTAAACGTTGCTGCATTCTGGTCAGCAACTAAAGTGTTGATGTAAGGAGCGTTTGACGAGCCTTGAATCTGTGAATAGCTGTGGTTTTCCATCACACAGATAACAACGTGGTCGTATTGTGGAATGGTTTGGCAAAGAGCCAAAAAAGGTAGCAGTGAAAGCGATAAGCTGAGATTAATTTTCATTTGCGAGTATTAAAGTAATGTTGACAAAAGTACAACAGTCCACTGAATAATCATTGTGCCTTCAATACCCAGTGAGTAAAAGAGTTCTTTGCGTTGGCTGTTAACCATCACTACCAATACCGCTGAAACCAATGCCGAAGTAACTAATGCACAGAATTCATATAAGTTGCAGAAGCCAAAGTTGCAGCGAACAAATGAACTTGCAATAAAAATGAATAAGAGAAATAAGGAAATGTATTTCGACTTCTCTATTCCGAAACGGGAAGGAATAGTAGCAATGTGTTTATCGCTGTCATAAGCTAAGTCACGAATATCAAACGGAATAGTAATGGCAAAAATAAAGACAGTGCGTGAGAAGAACAGCAGAAAGTTGTCAGTCGTTAATAATTCCTGCATTCCGCTTTGCTGCACAAGTGGTAAGCCAACTGTGAATGTAGCCCAGACCCATGCAACCAGAAATATTTTCACAAACGGAAGTTCGCGCAGGCGTATTGTTTTCATTCCGGGCAGCTTGATAGGAACAGCATAACCCAAAGCAAACAGCCCCGGAACAAGTAAAAAAATCAAGGTGTCTTCTTTCAAAGCTGTAAGTTCGGCTACAGAAACAATCAGCGACAAAAAAGAAAATGCCCAGATAAACTTTTCATGTTTCACAATCCAGTTGTGGCGTACCGAGCGGAAGGCTGAAGATTTTAAACCCTTCATGCCTTCAATCAGATTCAGGTTGTAAACAAGCAGTGTGGAGAAAAACACAAATACTAGCAGATGTAAATCACCGGTGGTTAATTCTTTTCCAAGTTGTGATAAATGTGTTAATCCAACCGAAGAAAAAGCAATTAAAAAGTTTCCGAAAACAAAGTAATGTATGGCTTTGCGGAACAGTCTCACAAGTTGCGGAAAATGATCTGATACGCAAACATCCCAAAGGAAAGTCCAATTAAACCGCCCTGAGTGGCAGCTATTATCTTTTGTTTTCTTGCTGATTTTTTATACCCTTCTAAATAATTTTCATCAAAAACAAGTTCAGGATGAGCTACTAAGTTCTCATCAGGCCTTTGTTTAGATGCTCCTAATATTATAATATAGACACTGGGTGCAATTGGTCCAAAAAAAGCACCAAATCCTGCACCAACACCTCCAACTACCCCAGATATATTTCTTGCTTTATCTTGATTAACATTCATTCCATCCTGACAACCATAAATGTATTTGCGCATTTCATCCACACTTAAATCTAACTCAGGCTCTACAACATCTAACACCAAAAATCCAAGTGTGTCAGGACTATAAATGATTTCTTCTTTACCATCAGGATGAATAATGCTAAAAATATTATCAGTTCGTGCTCTTATCAATCTATTAAATTTAACTTTAGCGTTATCCCTAACTTCATTTGCTTTAATCAATTCAAGAGCAAAGAGTTTAGTAAGCGTATCTTTCTTTGTGTTGGATTTTACTTTTTCTCTTTTCTGCTTATACTTATTTTCAATAATTGCATACTTACTTTCATCAATAGTTTGTCTCTCTTTTATTCCATAATAAATCCAGTTGTTATCTCGGAAAAGCATTTTCCCTTCCTTTACCTTTCCGTTTGTCAGAAGAATTGTATCCTGCGCGTAAACGGAGAACGGAAATAACAGAATAACAAGAACGCAAATTCGGTTTATCATTTTATTTCAATGGTTTTTACATCACCTGTTGGTGTAATCACTTTGTAATGATTTTGCACTTTTGTTTCCACCGGTTTTTTCAGGCTGA
The DNA here is from genome assembly GCA_947479755.1 of Bacteroidota bacterium. Lineage (GTDB taxonomy): Bacteria > Bacteroidota > Bacteroidia > SXHM01 > SXHM01 > SXHM01. The sequence continues at coordinate 54,546 of CANKAM010000016.1, read as the reverse complement.
AGTGCATTTTTATTTTGCAGGTATATTGCACTAAAGGCTCAACTACCACAGGATTTATTACCACATCAAAGTTATGATAAGATAACTTGTTATAGAACATAACCACCGGTTTACGGATTTCGGTTAATCCTGATTTTTTTCCAACAGATTCAATGGATGAACTGCTTGCAGGCTGGTATTTTGAATAGCGGTCAATAGGAAAAGTAACCGAAGTTTGTTCCGTAAGCACACGGTAAACCGTATCGAGATTTACGTTCAGTTGTTTGTAATCATTTGTTTTTCTTTTTGCATAGGCAATTACTGAATCGCGCAAGGTTTCATAAACAGCGCTTGTGTTCTCCACAAAATAATCAACCTTTATTAAATCATAGATTTCGTGTTTGGCAGCTGCAGTCAGTATCTTGTCAAGCACTTCACCTTTGCTGAATTTTACGTGAATATTTTTTTGCAGTTCAAAACCTTTTGGAACTTCGTTATAGGTTTTACTGAAAAATTTCTTGGTTACTTCCAGTTCATAAATCGGAACCTGTGAAACCATGTCTAAAAAAATATCTTCAGGTTTAACTCCTGCTGCAGCTACTTCATTTACAAAATTCTGGTAGCGCGTGTTCAGTAAATCATTGGCTACAGAAGCATTTTCACCAACCTGTGTCATATTAAAAATAGCAAGATAAGCATCAGCTTTGCGGTTAAACAGTCCGTTCACTTCAAAGGTCATGCTGTTTTCATCAATCATAACTTCGCGGGTTACATTGAAACTGTTCTGCCAGGTCAGTTCCTCTGCATTCTGGTAATTATAACGGTTATCATTGCCATACATGGAGTTGCCGACTGCCTGTGCAAATGAATGGATAGGTAAAAAGGAGCCGGTAACAATTAATAGAAGTAGAAGAAGCTTTTTCATCGGATATGATTTTCAGGGTTTAAAGGTGTAGAAAATATTTAAATGAAGTTTACTCCCTGTCAGATTTTCTCCTCACATAAAAAATCTATTTTCGCATGAATTTTTAAATGAGCCTGCTAAGACCATTTCATATAATTTTATTCCTGCTGCTATTGGCAGCACAAATTGCATGTGCCCAAACGATTACCATTAGCGGAAGGGTAACGGATGCAAAAACAGGTGAAGCTATTCCTTTTGCCAATGTTACCATTGTTGGAAAGTTTATGGGAACAGCCACTGATACAGCAGGTTATTACTCATTTCAGGCACCTAAAAAAACGGATAGTCTGCAGGTTTCTTCCATTGGCTATATAACCATAAAAAAAACGATACAGGAAGGCATTTCGCAAACGATTGATTTTGAATTGACATTCAATGAAGTTGCTTTAGGTGAAGTAGTAATCAATCCCGGTGAAAACCCTGCTGATGTGCTTTTCAGGCAAATGATTTCTGTAAAAGAAAAGCACAATATCAAAAATTACAACAGTCTTATTTACGAGGCGTACACCAAATACGAAGTGGATTTGGATAATGTAAACGCAAAAAGCCTCGACAAGAATTTATTGCTTTCACAATTCCCGATGCTGAAAGGGTATATAGATACCGTAACCGAAAAGGGCACAAGTATTCTTCCCATGTTTTTGATTGAAAATATTTCGGACAACTACTCAACAACTAATCCCGACAGGCAAATTGAGAAAATGAAAGGCGTGAAAATGTCGGGAATTGATAAGCAGGATTTTGTAACGGAGTTGCTGAGTAACGTGAATCAGAATGTGAACATTTATGAAAACATGATTACCGTTTTGGGAAAGAGTTTTGTTAGTCCTGTTGCGGATTACGGGCTTAGTGTTTACAAGTATTACCTTAATTTTTACGATACACTTTATGTGAATGGAGAGCCACATCTTCAAATGGAATTCAAACCCAAACGCAGAGGCGAGAATACCTTTAAAGGGAAAATGCTGGTAAATATAAAGTCGTTTGCTGTGCGCAGCATCGAGGCTTCCTTATCTGACAATGTAAATATTGGTTTTGTGCACGACATCTCTTTTCAGCACGATTACAATTTTGTGGAATACAACGATACAGCCGGAAACTTTCTACAGGCTTGGGTTCCCCAACGCGAGAAACTGAAAATTAAATTCACCAGCAGTTTCGTGAAAGATGCAAAAATGATTGGAAAAAAAACCAAGAGCTTTAAAGATTTTGTAGTCAATTCATCGCTTAGCGACACTGTTTTTTCTGCTTATAAAAGCACTGAAATAAATGAAGAAGCCTATTTGAAGGATGATAGATTCTGGGAAGAAATGCGCCACGATACACTCCAAAAAACGGAAGCCGGAATTTACGAGATGGTTGACAGTCTCAAACGCACCAAGCGTTTCAGGTTGTTGAGATATGTTGCCATGTCACTCACCACTGGCTATATGCGAATTGGAAATAAAGTGGGTATTGGTCATGTGGCCGGATTGGTAAGTGGCAATCAGGTGGAGAAAGTTCGTTTCAAACTTGGATTTCAGACCACTAATAAATTCAGTGAGCGGGTGCAGCTGGAAGGACATCTTGCTTACGGATTAAAAGACGACCGATTTAAATACGGAATGAAAGTGCAGTTCATTATTGCGAAAAAGCCCTGGAATAAAATTAGTATCAGCGGAAAAAGCGATATTGACTTTGCCAGCCGTTATGCCGAAGACCTTATGGATCGTGATAATGTTACCACCTTTCTTCCCCGTGGAGTAGGGCAGCGTTTGTACAATGTGGCCGAGGGAAAAATTGTTTATGACCGTGAACTCCACAAAGATCTGATGACTTATTTTGGCATCAACTACAAAAATTTAAAACCATTTTTTGATTTCGGCTATGTTCAAAATGATGTAATAAAAAAGCACATCACCGTTGCAGAGCTTTCTATTGGTATCCGCTATCAGCGGGATTCGAAAAATCTTCCCGGAACATTTAACCGTGATGCCGAAGCCAATAAATTCTTCGCCCAATTCCGTAAGAAAAACGAATTCCCTATAATGTTTGTGCGCTATACCTACGGAGCAAAAAATATTTTAAAAAGCAATTTTGAATACCACGATATTTCTGCCGGATTGCAGGGTTCTTTTCAGGTATCATCTAAAATGTCGTTTTACTATAATTTGTGGGCAGGGAAAATTTTCGGCAAACTTCCCTTCTTATTGTTGAAAAACCCTGAAGGAAATTTCTCCTACTCACACAGCACATACTTCTTCAACAATATGAACTTGCTTGAGTTTTCAGCCGACCAGTACCTGAGCCTGAATTTTCAATATTTCTTTGGCGGCTTGTTGCTTGATAAAATCCCGTTGATTAAAAAACTCAAATGGCGTGAATTAGTTACCTCCAATATTTTTTATGGTAATATGAGTGTGGCCAACCGAAATTACAACCACTTAAATGAGATTAGCTACAATAACCCAGATGGGTTTGATTATGCTTATCCTATTCCTTATGTAGAGGCAGGTTTTGGAATTGAAAACATTTTTAAGTTCCTAAGATTTGACGGAATCTGGAGATTAACCCATACCGACAAATCTGACATTATTGAATTTAGCCCTTACCTGAGTTTCCATATCAAGATTTAATAAAGCAAATAAGCGTTTTGTCAATATTCTCAAACGCTTATTTAGTTTTCATGTTAGTCTATTGCTTAAACATTAAGGTTTTTATTCAAAGAAACATCTTTGCAAAACTCGGGAAAGTGCATTTGGTAAGGCTTTTTCTTTTGCTACTTTTGCGCAGGACTAAATAACAGACAATGGCAAAGACAAAGTTCAGCAAGGAAACCTATTTATACTGGTATGAATCCATGCTGCTTTATCGCAAGTTTGAGGAGAAAGCAGGTCAGCTTTATATTCAACAGAAGATAAAAGGTTTTTGTCATTTATACATTGGTCAGGAAGCCCTGGTAGCAGGCGCAACAAGTGCTACACAACCTGCTGACAATGTAATTACAGCTTACCGTGATCACGTTCACCCTATTGCAAAAGGCGTTTCACCCAATGCTGTGATGGCAGAGCTTTTCGGAAAAATAACAGGCTGTTCAAAAGGCAAAGGCGGAAGCATGCACATGTTTTCCAAACAACATCGCTTTTTTGGCGGACATGGAATTGTAGGCGGACAAATTCCGCTTGGTGCCGGAATTGCTTTTGCCGAAAAATACAACGAAACAAAAAACATCACACTTTGCTACATGGGTGATGGTGCGGTACATCAGGGTGCTTTTCACGAAACATTGAATATGGCTATGCTGTGGAAGTTGCCTGTAATTTTCATAATTGAAAACAATCAGTACGCTATGGGAACTTCAGTTCAGCGTTCAAGCAGCGTTACTGATTTATACAAATTAGGATTGGCATACGGAATTCCATCTTTTGAAGTTGACGGAATGGTTTGTGAAGATGTGCATGATGCAGTTGAAGCTGCTGCCGCATCAGCGCGCAAAGGCGAAGGCCCAACTCTTCTTGAAATGAAAACCTATCGTTACAAAGGACACAGCATGAGCGATCCTGCAAAGTACCGCACCAAGGAAGAAGTGGAAGCATACAAAGCACAGGACCCAATTCAACGCGTGCTGGCAACTATTACTAAAAATAAATTTGCAACCGATTCGGAGTTGGAAGAAATAAATGCGCGTGTTAATGCGCAGGTAGAAGAGTCTGTGAAGTTTGCAGAAGAATCACCTTTCCCTGATGCTTCTGAATTATTTAAAGATGTTTATGAACAAGTGGATTATCCTTTTATAATAGATTAACCAGTCACCCTGAACTTGTTTCAGGGTCTTAAGATGCTGAAACAAGTTCAGCATGACGAATAAAAATACTGTTTGAAATCATTATGAACAACGAAGATTTATTTAAAAATATTATCGGCCATGCTAAGGAGTATGGCTTTATTTTTCAGTCAAGTGAAATTTATGACGGACTTAGTGCTGTCTATGATTACGGACAAACAGGAGTTGAACTGAAACGTAATATCCGAGAATACTGGTGGAAGTCTATGGTGCAGATGAATGAAAATATTGTGGGAATTGATGCCGCTATTTTCATGCACCCGACAACCTGGAAAGCTTCGGGACACGTTGATGCTTTCAATGATCCGTTGATTGATAACAAAGACAGCAAAAAACGATACCGTGCCGATGTGCTCATTGAAGATTTCGTAGCAAAGTTGGAAGACAAAATAAATAAGGAAGTTGAGAAAGCTGCGAAACGTTTTGAAAATTTTAATGCTGAAATGTTCATCAGTACCAATCCGCGCGTAGTGGAATACAAAACAAAAATTGATACCATCAAAAAACGTTTTGTTGCTGCATTGGAAACCGACAATCTTGCGGATGTAAAACAGTTAATTATTGATTTGGAAATCGCCTGCCCGATTTCGGGAACCCGTAACTGGACAGATGTTCGTCAGTTCAACCTGATGTTCTCAACTGAAATGGGTTCAACAGCTGAAGGAGCAAGCACTATTTATTTGCGCCCTGAAACTGCACAGGGAATTTTTGTGAATTTCTTGAACGTACAAAAGACAGGAAGAATGAAAATTCCGTTTGGAATTGCACAGACAGGAAAAGCATTCCGTAACGAGATTGTAGCGCGACAATTTATTTTCCGCATGCGCGAATTTGAGCAAATGGAAATGCAGTTCTTTGTTCGTCCGGGAACGCAAAAAGAATGGTTTGCGCATTGGAAAGAACGTAGAATGAACTGGCATAAATCACTCGGGTTTCCTGAAACGATGTATCGTTTTCATGAACACGCTAAGCTGGCGCACTACGCAGATGCAGCTTTTGATATTGAGTTTGATTTTCCTTTTGGTTTCAAAGAATTGGAAGGAATTCACTCCCGCACCGATTTTGATTTAAAGGCACACGAGAAATTCAGCGGAAAAAAACTCCAGTATTTTGATCCTGAGTTAAACGAGAATTATGTTCCATATGTGGTAGAAACCTCTATCGGACTTGATAGAACTTTTCTTGCCGTACTTTCTGCTTCTTACAAAGAAGAGAAACTGGAAGATGGTTCAGAAAGGATTGTATTAAATATTCCGAATTTCCTTGCTCCCGTTAAAGTTGCAGTGTTTCCGCTGTTGAACAAAGACGGTCTTCCTGAAAAATCACGTGAAATATTTGACAAACTGAAAATGGATCACGTTGTTCGTTACGAAGAGAAAGATACCATCGGAAAACGCTACCGCAGACAGGATGCAATCGGAACACCAATCTGCGTTACAGTTGACCATCAGACCTTGGAAGATAACATGGTTACGTTACGCTACCGCGACACCATGAAACAGGAGCGTGTGTCAATAGATAACCTTGAAAAAATAGTAGAAGAAAAAGTGAGCCTGAGAAAAGTGCTTGTTTAAGCGCGTTGTTATTTTTGGATATACATCACTTCTTTCACCGCCTTAATTACCTTTTCCGCAGTGGGCAAAAATTCTGCTACAAGCGTTGGGGCATAAGCCAAAGGAACATCCTGCGTCATTATTCTTATTACCGGTGCATCCAGATAATCAAACGCATCTTTCTGAACTTTGAAAGCAACTTCCGTTGCAATGGAGCCAAGCGGCCAGGCTTCTTCAACAATTACCAGGCGGTTGGTTTTCTTTACTGAATTTATCACTGTTGCGTAATCAATCGGGCGAACGGTGCGCAGGTCAATTATCTCCACTTCAATTCCGTCTTTCGCCAACTCTTCGGCAGCTTTAAAAACGGTTTTTATAATTTTTCCGAACGATACAACGGTAACATGCTTTCCTTCGCGTTTGACATCCGCAACTCCAATGGGAATAAGGTATTCGCCTTCGGGAACTTGTCCTTTTTCTCCATACATCTGTTCTGATTCCATGAATATTACAGGATCATTATCACGTATTGCAGATTTGAGTAATCCCTTTGCATCATAAGGATTAGACGGCACAATCACTTTTAATCCGGGGCAGTTTGCATACCAGCTTTCATAAGCCTGTGAGTGTTGTGCGCCCAGTTGTCCTGCAGAGGCAGTTGGTCCACGAAATACAATAGGAACGCCAAATTGTCCACCCGACATGGACTTCATTTTTGCGGCAGCATTAATCACCTGGTCAATTGCAACAAGCGAAAAATTAAAAGTCATAAATTCAATAATCGGACGTAAACCATTCATCGCTGCACCCACACCAATTCCCGCAAATCCCAATTCCGAAATGGGAGTGTCAATCACGCGCGCTCCTCCAAACTCTGCCAGCATTCCCTGGCTTGCTTTATAAGCGCCATCGTATTCCGCAACTTCTTCACCCATCAGGAAAACGTTTTTGTCCCTGCGCATTTCCTCGCTCATGGCTTCTTTTATTGCTTCACGAAATTGTATCTCTCTCATTGTTTGTTTTTTTGAATGCTCAAAAATAGGAATTAGTTTTTACCCTCTCCTTTGGAGAGGGAAGGGTGAGGCTTTTAAAACAATGTCGGCTGCAAAGGCACTACCTTAAAACTCTTCCGGTGAATAATTGATTCTCCATATTGTTCAATTGCCATGCGATGCTTCAGTGTTCCGTAACCTTTATTTTTTCTCCATTGATAATGCGGAAATTCTTCATCCATTTTCATCATGTATTCATCACGATGGGTTTTTGCAAGAATAGAAGCCGCTGCAATAGACATATATTTTCCATCACCTTTAACAATGCACTTGTGTAGAATGTTGTTGTATTCTCTAAAACGGTTTCCGTCAATCAACAGCAGTTGCGGAATTTTTTTCAGTTGCTCAATTGCACGGTGCATGGCAAGATAAGAGGCGTTGAGAATATTTATTTTATCAATTTCATCATGCGTTGCAATTCCTACAGCCCATGCAAGCGCTTCTTTTTCAATAATAGGACGCAACTCTTCTCTTTTCTTTTCACTCAGTTGTTTGGAGTCGTTCAGTAATTCTGATCTGAACTTTTTTGGAAGAATAACAGCAGCTGCAAATACAGGTCCTGCAAGGCATCCGCGCCCTGCTTCATCCACACCGGCTTCAATTAATTTATTTTGAAATCGCAGTTCAAGCATGGTGATTACTGATAGAACACAGATTTTTATGATGCTTATGATTAGTTATGATTTTATCAGCTGAAATCTTAATAATCATAAAAATCAGCGTTCCATTATTTTATTTAGTTCATTCCCGAATTTCCACACATCTTCAAACGAATTATAGAGTGGGGCAGGAGCCAAACGTATTACATCAGGATTGCGCCAGTCAGTTATAATTCCTGCTTTCAATAATTGTTCGTGAATTTGTTTTCCGTTCTCCGAAAATACCAATGATAACTGACAACCTCGCTCAGCGATATTTCGCGGAGTAAGAATTTTTATCTGTGGTCTATGGTCTGTGGACTGCCGACTATTTATCTTATCAATAATAAACTCCAGATAACCCGTCAGCTTCTCACTTTTCTCACGCAGGTTTTTAATTCCGGCTTCATCAAAAATATCTAATGCTATTTTATGTACTGCCATGGAAAATACTGGCGCATTGCTCAGCTGCCAGCCATCAGCACCAACAGCAGGAATAAATCCTTTTTCCATTTTAAAACGTGTGTCAGGATTATTTCCCCACCAGCCTGCAAAGCGAGGCAATTCAGAATTGTTGCCATGTTTCTCGTGCACAAAAATTCCAGCCACGCTTCCCGGCCCTGAGTTCAGGTATTTGTAGCTGCACCAACAAGCAAAATCCACATTCCAGTCGTGCAGGTTCATCACCAGATTACCCATTGCGTGGGCTAAGTCAAAACCTGCTATTGCGCCAACTTTATGTGCAGCTTTGGTAATGCTTTTCATATCAAAAGCCTGCCCGGTATAATAATTCACTCCTCCAATCATTACCAAGGCAAGTTCCTCATTCAGATCCTCAATCTTTGCAAGAATATCTTCCGTGCGTAGTGTAAATTCTCCTGCTCTTGGCTTTAATTCTACAATAGCTTCATCAGGATTAAAACCATGAAACTTAACTTGTGATTCTAATGCATACTGGTCAGATGCAAAAGGCTTTTCTTCGCACAGAATTTTAAAACGTTTTGCTGTGGGGCGGTAAAACGAAACCATCAGCAAGTGAAGATTATTGGTCAATGAACCTAAGGCACAAACTTCTGATGGCTTTGCTCCTAGAAGTTTTGCAAGCGGCTTGTCAAATAGTTTCTCGTAAGAAAACCAAGGGTTCTTTGAATGAAAATGTCCTTCCACAGCAAACTTTGCCCAATCACTTAATTCCTGTTCGATGGCTGCTGAGGCAGTTTTTGGTTGCAAGCCTAGTGAGTTTCCGCAAAAATAAATTGCTTCTTTTCCATTCAACTGTGGGAAGAAAAATTTATCCCTGAAAGCTGATAGTTTATCGGCTTTGTCTTGTTCCTGTGCAAATTCAATTGTGTTGTTAAAGCTCATATTCTTTGCGCCTTTGCGCCTTTGCGTGAAATTTTACTCGTGCCCAAAGGTATAAATTACCCTATATTCGCAAAGCAATTTTGCAGGTATGAAAAGAGAAAAATCAGAACAATTATTTGAAAGGGCGAAGCAGTATTTCCCCGGTGGAGTAAATTCTCCGGTACGTGCCTTTCGCTCGGTGGGCGGAACTCCGCTGTTTATACAAAAAGGCAATGGCAGTCACATCTGGGATGCTGATGGAAATGAATTTATTGATTTCTGTTGCTCATGGGGACCATTGATATTAGGGCATAATAATTCAAAAGTCAGAAATGCGGTAATTGATGCCGTTCAGAACGGAACTTCATTCGGTGCGCCAACAGAGAAAGAAAATGAACTGGCGGAATTGATTTTATCCAATAATAAATTCATTCAGAAAATCAGATTCGTAAGTTCAGGAACAGAAGCGGTAATGAGTGCCATCCGTCTTGCACGAGGTTTTACCGGTAGAAACAAGATTTTAAAGTTTGAAGGTTGTTATCACGGACATGTTGATTCAATGCTGGTGAAAGCAGGTTCCGGTTTAGTTACGTTTGGAACAAGTTCTTCTGCCGGTGTTCCTGAATCATTTGTGAATGATACCATTGTTGTTCCCTTGAACAATTTGGACGCACTCAAAAAAGCATTTGAAGAATTTAAAGATCAGATTGCGGCTGTAATTATTGAGCCTGTTCCCGCTAACAACGGTTTGTTGTTACAAACCAAGGAATACCTGCAACAACTCAGAACTATCTGCACCGAAAATAAAACACTTCTGCATTTTGATGAAGTGATTTCAGGCTTTAGGGTAGGCTTTGAAGGTGCTGCCGGCTATTACGGAATTCAACCCGACATCATCACTTATGGAAAAATAATCGGTGGGGGTTTGCCTGTCGGAATGTATGGTGCAAGCAAAGAGATCATGGCAAAAATTTCTCCTGATGGTGATGTTTACCAGGCAGGAACATTATCGGGAAACCCGGTTGCTATGGCTGCAGGAATTGCACAATTGACAGAATGTTTAAAGAGTGACTTTTATTCTTCGCTTGAAACTAAAACAAAAAAGCTCTGCACAGCTGTTGAAACGCATGCTCATTCTAAAGGCTATACATTCAGAATGTTCAACATTGCTTCGATTTTCTGGATTGCCTTTACCGAACTTGAAAACATCAGGAGTGCCGATGATATTGATGCTTCAAGCATGAGTAAATTCAGATTGCTTCATGCTGAATTATTGGAGATGGGTATTTACCTCGGACCGTCAGGTTATGAAGTTGGTTTTATTTCTGAAGCGCATACCGAAGCGGACATTGATAAAACAATTGTGGCAATGTGTAATGCTTTAGATAAGGTTTTCGCGCAATAAAATTACTATGCAGGAATACGATGTTATCATAATCGGTAGCGGGCTGGGAGGCTTGCTTTGCGCCAATATTCTTGCTGAAGAAGGCTATAAAGTTTGTGTGTTGGAAAAGAACCAGCAAATTGGTGGCAACCTGCAAACCTTTGTCCGCGACCGGGTTATTTTTGATACCGGTGTTCATTACCTCGGTGGTTTGGGTGAAGGTGAAAATCTGAATCGTTTCTTCAACTATTTCGGCATTATGGATAAGCTGAAATTGGAGAAGATGGATGAAAACGGGTTTGACATTGTAACGTTTGACGGAGATAACAATGAGTATCCATATGCACAGGGCTATGAAAATTTCATTCGTGTTCTGTCTGAAAAATTTCCGGATGAAGAAAAAAGCATCAGGAAATACTGCGATGAAATAAAAAGGGTTTGCACCCGCTTTCCCTTATATAATCTGCAAAATGGCGAAAGCTATCATTCCGATTCTGAATTACTGCAAACCAATGCCAAGACATTTATAGCATCAATTACAACTAATGAAAAACTCAGAAATGTATTGGCCGGAACCAATTTATTGTATGCAGGAATAGGGGAGAAGACTCCCTTTTATATTCACGCATTAGTTCTGAATAGTTATATAGAAAGTGCATGGCGTTGTGTTGGCGGTGGCTCGCAGATTGCAAAACTGATTGAAAAAAATATCCGAAAGTTTGGTGGAGATATTTTTAAACGCAGTGAAGTAAAGCAACTGAAATTTGAAGGAGAAGATTTGCGTTATGCTGAACTTACAAACGGAAAAACAATTCAAGCAAAACAATTTATTTCAAACGCTCATCCTTCGGTAACGCTTGATTTACTTGAGCCCGGCAAGATCAGAAAGTCCTACCACACGCGATTTAAATCGTTACAAAATTCCGCTTCTGCATTTACGTTATATCTCGTTTTTAAAGAAAATACGGTCAACTATATTAACCATAATTACTACCATTTTAAAAACAACGATGTGTGGGCGCCTGTTGATTACAAGCCAGGTGAGTGGCCTTTGAGTTACGGAACCTTTATGGTTGCAGGTTTGAAGCCCGGTAAGTATGCAGAAGGAATGGCTGTGCTTACTTACATGAAATACGATGAAGTCAAACAATGGGAAAATACTTCCAGCACCGTTGCACATCCTGATTTTCGCGGAGAGGAGTATGAAGAATTTAAACGTGCAAAATCGGAAATTCTTATTGATGAACTGGAGAAAAAATTTCCCCGAATACGTGAGAATATAAAATCGTATTACAGTTCAACTCCCCTTACGTATCGTGATTACATTGCTTCTCCTGGTGGCTCCATGTATGGAATTGTGAAGGATTGTTATGACCCTTTGAAAACACTTGTTCCTGCCAGAACCAAAGTAAAAAATCTTTTTTTTACCGGACAGAATTTGCATTTTCACGGAGTGTTAGGGGTAACAGTAAGTGCCTTTGTAACCTGTTCCGAAATACTTGGATTGGATTATTTGTTAGAGAAAATTGCACAGAAGGAGAAAACTGAATTAGTAAATAAAAATATGTAACGTCACCCTGAACTTGTTTCAGGGTCTCAACATAAAGATGCTGAAACAAGTTCAGCATGACGAATTAAAATTATATGCCTGTTTTCTTAGATGGTTTTTTAGTCGGTCTTGCCCTGATGATCCTTATCGGTCCTGTGTTTTTTACCTTACTGAAAACATCTTTGCAGCATGGTGTTATTGCAGGCAGCTTAGTTGCACTTGGAATTATTGTCAGCGATATACTTGCTGTAATCCTTTGCGTTTTCGGTGCTTCGGTTTATCTGAAAACAGATGAGAGCAGGTTCTATCTGGCCATTGTTGGCGGAGTAGTTCTCATAGCACTTGGTGTCCGCTATTTTCTGAAGAAGAAAAAACCGGAAGCAGAAACAATTCAACTGAACACAAAGCACTACATCGGTTTTTTTACCAAAGGTTTTCTTGTCAATTTTGTAAACCCTTTTGTGTTTGCGGTGTGGATAGGCATTATAAAAGTAGCGGGCGACAGACACGGTTTTGATAAAAACCTCGGCATTTACCTTTCCGGAACTTTGCTTGCCATCTTCAGTACCGACATCACAAAGGTTTTTCTTGCTGCCAAAATCAAAAACATCTTAAAGCCCGAAATACTTTTTGTGCTCTACAAAATAATAGGAGCTGCCCTTGTCTTGTTGGGACTGCGGTTGTTCTACGTTGCCTTCTGCTAACTGAAATAAATTGTGTTCCGTCACCCTGAACTTGTTTCAGGGTCTTGTTGTTGAGATGCTGAAACAAGTTCAGCATGACGTTTATTAAATAATTCCCGAGCCGAGCAAAACAGCAAACACAATCAGCATCACTGCAACAAAGAGTTGCATAAATTTCAGCGTAACCTTTTTTACTAATTTATTTCCAAGATAAGCGCCTGCAAATGCACTTACTGTCCCTGCTGCAATAATGCCATATTCACTCTGTGTAATTCCGAAATTATTGGTTCCGTATATCGCGAGACGAGACACATCCACCATGCAGGCAATCACAATTCCTGTAGCGATAAAACTCTCTTTGCTTAAGCCCGAACGTATCAGAAACATAGAACGCAACGCTCCCTGATGTCCTGACAACCCGCCAAAGAAACCGCTGAACAATCCTCCGGTAATCATGAACTTTTCACCGAAGGTAATTTTTGAAAGTGCGGGAATTAAATCCAATAGCGCAAATAAAATCATCAGCGTTGCGATGATAAGTTTTACCAAAACCACATCGTAATTTTTTCCGCCAAGCTCGTAACTGTAAAGCGGAGCAACATGTATCATATAGGTAAGTAACAAGGCGCCACCTATTGCTGCTATCATAGAGGGAATTCCGAATTTAACCACCACACCTGCATTGGCATTCTTTGCAGTAAGCGTGAGTTTAAACAGGTTGTTGAGGAAATGCACAACAGCCGTAATACTGATAGCCGTTTCAAGCGGAAAGAAAATCGCAAAGGCAGGAAGCAGAATAGTTCCCAACCCAAAACCAGAAAAGAAAGTCAGTCCTGAGGCAAGAAAAGCAACGATGCAAATGATTAGGTAATCCATGATTGTTTAGCGTCATTGCGAGTCCGCCTCAGGCGGACGAAGCAATCTCTTTATAATGTTTGGTTGTTCAATTTATAAGATTGCTTCGGTCGTTCCTCCCTCGCAATGACGAAACTACACCACATCATAATCCACCACCACCTTCTCCGTAAGCGGGTGAGCCTGACAAGTAAGAATATATCCTTCCGCCACTTCCTGGTCAGTCAGCGCATAATTCTTATCCATCTGAATTTTGCCTTCCAGCACTTTTGCTTTGCAGGTGCAGCATACCGCTCCCTTGCACGAGAACGGTACATCAACTCCTGCATCCATAGCCGCATCCAATATTGATTTCCCTTTTGAAGAAAGTTCAAACGTAGTTTCTTCTCCGTCCATAATCACCGTTACGCTGCTTTCTATAGTAGGTATTTCTACTACAGGCTGCGCTTTTCCGGCATCAACATATACTGTAAAATATTCAAGGTGTATGCGTTGTTTTTCAATTTTCAATTCAATCAATGTGCTCTCCACATTGCGCATCATCGGGCCGGGACCGCAGATAAAAAACTCGTTATCCAAATTAAGCCCCACATAATTTTCAATCAGGGCCTTCACTTTTTCGGGAAGCATAATTCCGCGGAATAAACTGCCTTCCACTTTCGGAGAATGTTCCAGCACATGCACCATTTTTACTCTGTCTTTATTGTCTGCTACAATTTTTTCCAGCTCCGCTTTAAAAATAATCGAAGCCTCATCCCTGTTTCCGTAAAGCAAAACCAAGGTGCTTTTCGGCTCGGCAATCAACACTGTTTTTATAATCGAAAGCATGGGCGTTATACCGCTTCCGCCTGCAAACAATACATAATTCTTTTTGTTACCCGCATTCATCGCGCTATGGAAACTTCCCATAGGCGTCATCACCTCCAGCATATCACCCGCTTTCAGTTGCGTGTTCAGGTAGGTCGACATTCTTCCGTCTTTCACCTGTTTCACCGCCACACGCATAGGCTCATTTGCCAAAGGGCTGCTGCAAACCGAATACGAGCGCCTTACTTCCTCACCGTTCAGTTTTATTTTCAGCGTAACGTATTGCCCCTGTATGTAACTATACTCGGCTTTAGCCGCCTCCGGAATATCAAACGCAATCGAAACTGCTTCAGCCGTTTCGCGCCTTACCTCTGCTACTTTTAGTGTGTGAAATTTTGCCATCTTCTGTTTTGTGCGCGGCAAAAATAGGATTTATGTGATAATATCATTTGAAAACCACCAACTGGTGCTTCATCCTTCCGCCTCTATTCGCTTTCAACTACAAGTCTGCTAATCCGCAATACCTTTTTTATTTAGCTTTGCCCGCTTTTTAAAAAATAAAATCATGAGTTTATTAGTAGTCGGCACCGTAGCCTTTGATGCAATCGAAACCCCTTTCGGCAAAACCGATAAAATAATTGGTGGCGCAGCTACCTATGCCGGCCTTGCCGCATCTTATTTCACCAAAAACATAAACCTCGTTTCCGTGGTAGGTGATGATTTTCCGCAGGAAACCATAACCATGATGAATTCCCGTGGCATCAATACCCAAGGCCTGCAAATAAAACAAGGCGAAAAAACATTCTTCTGGTCAGGCAAATACCACAACGATATGAATACCCGCGACACATTAATAACCGACCTCAATGTGCTGGCCGATTTCCATCCCGTAGTTCCCGAAAGTTACAAAAACTGCGACTTCCTCATGCTCGGAAACCTGATGCCCCGCATACAAATGGCAGTCATCGACCAATTGCCTGTCCGCCCCAAACTTATTGTAATGGACACCATGAATTTCTGGATGGACATTGCTATGGAAGACCTTCTTAAAACCATCGCTAAAGTGGATGTGCTTACCATCAACGATGCAGAAGCCCGTCAACTTTCAGGCGAATATTCATTAGTAAAAGCAGCACAAAAAATTCTGGAATTAGGACCAAAATATTTAGTCATTAAAAAAGGCGAACACGGAGCATTATTGTTCAACAAAGAGAATGTGTTCTTCGCTCCCGCACTTCCTCTCGAAGATGTCTTCGACCCAACCGGTGCAGGCGACAGCTTCGCAGGAGGCTTCATTGGTTTCCTTGCCCAAACAAAAGACATCTCTTTCGAAAACATGAAGCGCGGAATAATTTTCGGTTCAGCAATGGCCTCTTTCTGCGTTGAAAAATTCGGAACAGAAAGCTTAATTGATCTTTCACAAGATGAAGTAGACAATCGAGTTCAGGAGTTTGTTGATCTGGTGCAGTTTGATATTTCGCTGGTTTAATTTCAGCCACTAATTTTCTTTTTTATTTTCTTTGCGCCTTCGCGTCTTTGCGGTTAATCCTTTATTCAAATACAACCAGCGACTGGTTTTTCTCCACCGCAGATCCTTGCACGGCCTTAATAGTTTTTACTTTTCCATCGCGTGGCGATTTAATAATGTTCTCCATTTTCATGGCCTCCAAAACTAACAGCGCATCTCCTTTCTTCACTTCATCACCTGCGGCAACATTAATATTAAGAACCATTCCAGGCATAGGAGCTTTTACTTCCTGCACACCTGCAGCAGCCAACTTATCCATTCCCAGCTCATGCAACAGCGCATCAAACTTATCCTTTACATCTACGTTGTATTTATGCCCGTTTACCAGAATGGTAAAGGCTTTTGCAGTCAAATCAGCTTTCACCACTTCAGCAGTAAATGATTTTGTCCCCGAAATAATATGGAACATATTTTTCTTCACCTCAATCATATCCCACGTAAATCCCTCTCCATTAAAAGAGCCTGACTTCCTTCTTTTGTCCGTGAATACAACTTCGGTTTCTTTTCCGTTGTTTATTTTGGCTTTAAATAATTCTTCCATGTTGCAAACGTAGTAAAAGAGTTTGCACGTCAAAAACATTTAACTATTTTCGCACCCCGCTTTTTGCCCAGATGGCGGTCCCGATAGCTATCGGGATGGTAGACTGGGCAAAGAAACCTGAATGCCCAGATGGCGGAATTGGTAGACGCGCTGGTCTCAAACACCTGTGGGAAACCGTGCCGGTTCGACTCCGGCTCTGGGTACAAAGAAGGCAGAGATTTATCTCTGCCTTCTTTATTTTTGTACTGCACACATGGCCTCTGTTTATATTCTTTATTCAAATCATCTTGATAGTTTCTATATAGGAAGCTGTAAGGATTTATCTTACAGAATGGGTCAACATTTCAACAAGGAATTTGCCAAGAGTTTTACTACAAATGCTGATGATTGGGAATTGTTCTTTTTCATTGATGAGTTAGATTATACACAAGCAAGAGGAATTGAGACTCATATAAAAAGGATGAAAAGCAGAACCTACATTCAGAACTTGAAAAAGTATCCTGAAATAGCTCATAAACTAAAGGCAAAATATGAAGTATAGAATCATTTAGTCTCAAACACCTGTAGGAAACCGTGCCGGTTCGTCCCGATAGCTATCGGGACCGGCTCCGGGTACAAGAAGGCAGAGATTTTTCTCTGCCTTCTTTATTTTCCCTATTTACTAAAAATGGTTAACAGGGATTTTTGTTTTAGCGATAATCGTAGTTTTGCCGCTCTATTCAAAATAAACGTGGACGAAGGTTTCATAAAGTACAGCAGCGATAAAAAGCAGGAACGCTACGACAAGGCTTACCTGAAAATGGCTTTGGAATGGGCAAAACTTTCGCACTGCAAACGCAAACAAGTAGGCAGCCTGATTGTTAAGGAGGGCATGATTATCTCCGATGGCTACAACGGAACTCCAACCGGCTTCCCAAATGATTGCGAAAATCCCGAAGGTGAAACCTGGTGGTATGTTTTGCATGCCGAGGCAAATGCCATTATGAAAGTAGCACGTTCAACCAACAATGCACGTAGCGCAACATTATATCTAACACTTTCACCTTGTAAAGAATGCAGCAAACTTATTTTGCAATCAGGCATTAAACGTTTGGTTTACATCAACGAATATAAAGACACAACCGGAGTTGATTTCTTGCGCGATGCAGGAGTAGATGTCCTGCAAATTGCGCAAATCTGAGCATGAGCAATAATTCGTTTCGCCCGTTTATTTATTTTCCAATCTTGTTCGCATTGGTGTTGGTGGGTGGTATTTATGTAGGTGTAAATCTGAATGCCGAAGCCGGTCATAATTTATTCAAGCCCGTTGTAAAACCGCAACATCACAAGCTCACCGAAATTCTCAATTATATTGAGCAGGAATATGTGGACACGGTGAGCATGGATTCACTCACCGAAGAAACGATCACAAAACTGCTTCAATCGCTCGACCCGCATTCGTCCTACATTCCTGCAAAAGAATTGCAAGCTATGAACGAACCGCTAGAAGGGAAGTTTGAAGGAATAGGAGTGGAGTTCAATATTATTGATGATACAATTGTGGTGATTGCCCCTATCTCAGGCGGGCCTTCTCAAAAATTGGGCATTCAGCCGGGCGACCGCATTGTAAAAATTGAAGGACAAACCGTTGCCGGAAACGGAATAAAATCAAAAGATGTAATGGACAAGCTGCGCGGAAAAGGAGGGACGGAAGTGAACATCCATATTTTCCGCAGGGGCGCAAAAGATTTGATAGAATACAACATTACGCGCGGAACAATTCCTATCCACAGCATTGATGTAGCTTTTATGCTGAATGCTGGAACCGGTTATATCAAAATCAGTCGCTTTGGTGCTACTACTTATGATGAATATTTAGAAGCATTTGAAAAACTGGAAAAAGCAGGATTACAGAAATTAATTCTCGACCTCCGCGGAAATCCCGGTGGCTATTTAAATGCAGCAAATGACCTTGCTGATGAGTTTCTACCCAACAAGAAAATGATTGTCTACACCGAAGGCAAAGCTCGTCCGCGTCAGAATCATTTTGCTACTTCGAATGGTGATTTTGAAAATAAGCCATTGATTATTTTGGTGGATGAAGGTTCCGCTTCGGCCAGTGAAATTCTTGCAGGTGCAGTGCAGGATAATGACAGAGGAACTATAATCGGTCGCAGAACTTTTGGTAAAGGATTGGTGCAGGAACAGGTTGATTTGCCTGATGGTTCAGCTATACGTTTAACGATTGCACGGTATTATACACCAACCGGAAGAAGTATTCAAAAACCCTACACCCATAATGTTGATGAGTATTACGAGGAATATTACGACCGGATTGAAAACGGGGAGCTATATAATAAAGACAGCATTCAATTCAGCGACTCACTCAAATTCACAACACCCGGAGGAAAAGTTGTTTACGGTGGTGGTGGAATTATGCCCGATGTTTTTGTCCCGGTTGATACAACAAGACTTTCAAAATATCTTTCTGCTGTTTTCAGTAAAGGTTTAGTAAACCAGTTTGCATTTGATTATGCTGATAAAAACCGTGGCTCTTTGGCTGCTTATAAATCTTTTGAAAGTTTCAATAAACAGTTTTCTGTTTCTGAAAAAATGCTCAATGACTTTGTGATTTATGCCGAAAATAAAGGTGTGAAGAAAGACGAACACGGTGTAAAAGTTTCTGCTGATTACATCAAACTACAAATCAAAGCCATCATTGCCCGTAACATTTGGAACGATGAAGGATATTATCCTGTAATTCTAAGTGATGACGCTATTTTGAAAAGGGCATTGGAAGAGTTAAAATAGTTCTCAAATATTTCAGTTCCTCTTAATAATTCTCCCCAAATTTATTTTGAACCGATTACAATTTTCCCTGTAAAATTTCTATTTCCAATGTGAACTTTTACAAAATAAATTCCTTTCGCATTATTACTAATATCAACAGGAATTGAATTTTGTCTTTTTGTTGAATACGATTCAAAAATCTTTTCACCTACAACATTAAAAATTTCAATGAGTACGGGAGCTGTTTCGTTTCCTTGTTCTTCAATATTAATGTTGAATTTTCCGTTTGAGGGATTTGGAAAAAATTTAACATTTAAAAATTCAGAATCGGATTCTGTACTTGTTGTAAAACATGGGAAAAAGTAAGGTCCTCCTGGTGATCCTTCAGGACAACCATCCATCCAGTTTAATCCATCAGAAAAATTTCCAGCTGTATCTATGAGTTCTAAGGTAAATCCATTTCCGGCTGCTCCTTGCGGCCAAGGGTTAGCTTCGTAGTAAACCATTGATTGGTTTAGTTTTCCTGCATCATCATACAATCTTAAGGCATCACCGGCATTGTTAAGTTCAAATGCAAATGGTCCTATTTTATTTGTAACAGATGAAAAACGGTAATTGAAGTTTACTTCATCTCCAAAAATAACAAGGTAACCGGATGCAGGTAAAATTGTGTTTGTTGGCAGACTATAAATGTTGGCATTACTGTCATTACTTAATCTCCATCCGGAAATATCGGTTGCTACTGAACCTTTATTATAAAGTTCAACCCAATCACCTGCATCCGTTACGGGATCTGAGTGATAATTTATTTCACTGAAAATAATTTGTTCATTACATGGAGTAAATGGACCGCCCGGAGAACCTCCTATGCAACCGCCAAACCAACTTGTTGGCAGAGCGGGATCAAGAGTTTCATTAATGATTTCCAATGTTCGTCCAAATCCATCTGCAACCTTAGGCCAGGGAATAGTATCCTGATAATGCATAGAAATAACAGGATAATCAGAATAAAATAAAAGCGTTAGTGCTTGGTTAGAGTTGTCAAAATTAAAACCTAATGGACCCGTTACAAGTATTCCGGGATGTTGCGAATGAAATAAAGCAGTGTCTTCAGCTAAAACCAACCATTCGCCCGGTTGAATAATGGTTCCTTCAGGAAAAATATAGTTATGGGAAATAATACTATCGGTAAATTTCCATCTTGATAAATCAGCTGGATTGTTGCTGAAGTTATAAAGCTCTATCCAGTCGCCTGCATTTATTGTTGAGTCTGAATGGTAGTTTAATTCAGTGAATGTAATTTGATCTTCACAAGGCGCCATTGGTCCGCCTGGTGAACCTTCAAGACATCCGTTAACCCAATTTGTTCCGTCACAAAAATTACCTTGTTGATCAAGCAATTCCAACGTGAATCCATTTCCTGAAGCACCTGATGGCCATGGTGACGCCTCATCATAAACAACGGATTGGAAAAGTCTTCCTGTTGCATCAAATAAACGAATTGCCTCGCCAAGGTTGCTTAACCCAAAAGAAAATGGCCCGGTTTTATTTGTAACAGAGGGAAAACGGGAATTGAAATTTGTTGTATTACCATAAACAACAAGATATCCTGAGGGTGGAAGAATTGTTCCGGAGGGAATTGTAAAAATGTGCGTGTTGTCGTTATCTTTAAATTGCCATCCTGAAATATCAGTTGCTTGAGAACTCAGATTATGAAGTTCTACCCAATCACCCGCGTTTGCTGTCAGAGTTGATTGATAATTTATCTCGCTGAAAATAATTTCTTCTTCGCAGGCAGAATAAGCCTCACCTGGCGAACCGCCAATACAACCGGCAAACAAATTTTCGGGAATTGAAGGGTTAAGTGTGTCGTTTAAAAATTCCAGCGTTCGTCCATAACCGTCAGCTGCAATAGGCCAGGGTATAGAATCATCATAATGAACCGAAAGTTTCAAATCATTTGAATAATTATAAAGGGAGAGTGTTTCATTCGAATTACTGAAACCAAATTCCAAAGATCCAAAAACTGGTATTCCAGGATTCTGAGAATGAAATTTTAATGTGTCTTCAGCTAATACAAGATATCCACCAGGTTGGATTAATGTTGATTCGGGAAAAACGTAATTATGGTAAATAACACCATCAGAAAATCTCCAACCTGAAATATTCATTGCGGCAGTTCCATAATTATGAAACTCAATCCAGTCTCCTGAATTTCGGGTGCTGTCTGAATGATAATTTAATTCGCTGATTGCAAGTTTTCCTGCAAAAGGACTTGCAGTAAAAACAGCATTAAAAACAGCATCAGAAGAAATATTAAGCTCAATTGATAGATTAGTATCCAGCGCTGTCAATACTGAATTTACGTCCCAATATTGAAAATCAAAACCAGGGTTTGGAATAACAGTAATTCTAACAGGATTTCCATCAAAATAAATACCGGTCCATGGCAAGGAATCCGGAATGATTGTGTTTATTTTTATTATTCCGGCTCCTTCGGGAATAACATTCAACGTTACATCTACCTGACCGTTTAAAGCAAAATTGGATTCTATATGATTCCTGACCTGAGTACTTCTTTCCGTAATCTGAGACTGAAATGTAAGGTGGTTGTTGTAGAAATCAGTCATTTGCTGGGGAACATTATTCGGGTCACCCCATCGTGCATACTCTTTTTCCATTTCTAAAACAGTTTGATTGTACATGCTGTTTTCTATAAGTATGGTGCGATTAATGTGATAAGATGTATTCATTAAATCCGCAAAACGATTAATAAAATAGTTTTTAAATTTTGCGTTTTGAATTCCTTTCTGCCAGATATTAATATACTTATATGAAGGATCATAATTCAACATAAAATTAATGTGATCAAAGTAGCAGTCAGTAGCGCTATTGGGCGCCATAGCAAGTTCCATATCTATAATACAGAATCGCCATCTGTAATTAGTCTTGTTTGAGCGGTAGATTTTAATATTGTTGTATGGCCAATCAATATTACCCATCCAGGATTCAGCTATGATGTAATCATTATACCACTTCATATCAAAATAAGGATCTGCTAAGTCCCAAAAAGCTGTATCGGAAGGATCTAAAGCATTAAATGAATCAAAAGAAGTGTAAAACGAATCGACTGAACCAACTACAGGTCTGAGACTTCCTCCATACCAATAGCTCTGAGATAAAATTGATACAGAATCCGGATCGGCATCTTCTTGCTCATTAAAATATTCTTCATCAAATTTTTCGCGTAATTCATAAAGACCAAAGTATGCTCCGTTAATATAAACCGAAATTGGTCTCCATGCCGAATAATAGTTATTTGTTTCTCCACCCATTGTCTCTACCTGACATGCATCCTTGTATGGATATATCAAATACTGATTACTTCCGTTTCGCAGATAAAAATTACTGTATTTTGTTCTGTAGGGCCTGTTTGGTATCACGGGATAATTAACTGTTCCGTCACCTAATACCGAATGATCTAATTCAACCCTAAATGAATGTTGAGGATTCGAGCGGCTTCCCCCGGCACCGCCATCAATTTGCATTCCTGCATTTTGAGAAAAAATGAGTTGCCTCGTTGAGTCAAAATACTCAACATAGGCAGCCTTTTGCCAATCAAATTGCCAATTATCAAATATTCCTTCTGCACCATATAAATTTGCATTGTCGGTAACAACTGATAAAATTGGTGTTACGTGACTTACCCCCATAAAATAAGTAGAAACAGCAGTGGGACTTTGTAAAACAGTATCGGCAAATGCTTTTGCTTTTAACGCAGCTGAAGAAAAATTATGTATTGGTGATCCGGTATAAAGCGTTGAGCTTTCTGTCGGGTCACTTCCATCAGTTGTATAACGGATAGATGAGAAATTACCGTTCGGATTGCTGATGCTTATAGAAAGATTAAGAGCATTATAAAATCCAGATGCTAAAGAAAAAACAGGCGCAAGAAGATAACCCGAATATGAATCGGATAGATTATTGGTAGCAGAAGGGGTAGGTGTTTGAAAAAATGAAATAGCAGAAGATGCATCAGGAAATAAGCCAATACTGTTGTCAAGGTTGCTGCAATTTACAGCCAAACTGCTTAATTGAATTTGTGCAGATGAATACAGATAGATGGTTTCCCCTTCGGTTGAAATTGAAAAATTAGTGTGGAGATAGCTATTTGTATCCACCGGTTCAAATGCAGTAGAAACTTCATTTATTGAAACCATCTTCATATAGATATCAATATAATCGTAAAACGTATTAGGATCAGTTGATACCACATCAAAGGAAAGGCTTGTAATATCACCTTCAGATAATCCTGCCGAAGAAAGCTCTGAGCCAAGGATCAGCATTTGGTGTTTTGCAGCCCAATACCAATTGCCGTATGGAGCAGGATAATCATAAGGAGAGTTTTGTATAACTCCGTTTCCAACTATAGCTGTATTGAATTTTATATTTGGTCGCTGAGAAACAGGCGTGCCATAATTTGTTGAACATATATCTGGGCTGCCATCCTGAAAAGCAAGAAGTGTTGAGTTAAATGGTGTAGCTGATTGATTGAAAACTGAATTGGTAATATAGCCGGTTGAACTATAGGAACAGGTATTAATTAATATGTTTGAAACTCCGTCCCAATAAAAAGGACTGGAAAAAGTATGTGTATTCCAACCAAGAACAGCATTGAAAGTACCCGTATTTAATACATTTATAAATCCTGAAATTGGCCTGCGATTCTTTCCGCTGCAAAACACAGTTTTGAATTCACCCGGCAGCATTGATACATTTGGGAAAATCCATTTAGCTGGATTTTCAACATCATCGGTAAGTGAGTAATTTGATAATTGAACAGTATCATTTCCGGCATTATACAATTCTATCCAATCAGGAAAATCGCCATCTTCATCTGAAATAGTTGAATAATTTTTATTAGAACCTTCGTTAATTATTATTTGGGCAATTGACTCAGTTCTAAAAAATATTAAAATGAGTAAGATAAAAATTTGGAAATATTTCATATTGATATTGATTACCATAATAATGAGTAATATTAATACAAAGGAAATAAAAAAGGGGCTTTACGCCCCTTTTTTATTTCCTGAAAAAATCAGAAACTAGTGATGTGTAGTGTCTGCAGGAGCAGCTTCTGTAGCAGCCGGTGCAGCTTCAGTTGTTGCAGGAGCTGCTTCTGTTGTAGTAGCTTCTTCGGTTTTGTGTTCTCCTCCGCATGATGCGAAAATGAATGTTCCCGCTGCGAAAATGAGCATGAAAATTTTGTTCATAATATGGATTGGTTTTAAAGATTAATAATGCACCAAATGTATAGCGATTATAATGCAACAAATTACAACTGACAAAAAAGTTTAAAACAGGGTTTGTTAATAACCTTTATTTTTGCCCGCACTAAAAAACAGACCATGATTAAGAAAATAATGCTGCTCGGTTCGGGCGAATTGGGAAAAGAATTTGTGATTGCAGCAAAACGAATGGGGCAATATTTAATAGCTGTTGACTCTTATTCAGGTGCACCTGCCATGCAGGTTGCAGATACCTTTGAAGTAATTGACATGTTGGATGGCAATGCACTTGACGCCATTGTTGCTAAGCATAAACCCGATTTAATAGTTCCAGAAATTGAAGCTATCAGAACAGAACGTTTTTATGAGTATGAAAAGCAGGGAATACAGGTTGTTCCTAGTGCGCGCGCAGCAAATTTTACCATGAACCGCAAAGCAATTCGTGATTTGGCTGCAAAAGAGTTAGGTTTAAAAACTGCCAATTATCGTTTTGCAACTACTGCAGAAGAATTTAAAAAATCAGTATCCGAAGTTGGAATTCCTTGTGTTGTAAAACCGCTCATGTCTTCATCGGGCAAAGGGCAAAGCACCATAAAAACCGAAGCTGATATTGATAAAGCTTGGGAAATTGCAACCACCAAAAGTCGCGGTGATATTCAGGAAGTCATTGTTGAAGCATTTGTAAAATTTGATACAGAGATAACATTGTTAACAGTAACCCAGAAAGACGGTCCCACATTGTTTTGTCCACCAATCGGGCACAGACAAGAGTCCGGTGATTATCGTGAAAGCTGGCAACCTGTTAATATTGGCAAAAAGGAATTGGAAGAAGCGCAGGATATGGCTAAAAAAGTTACCAGCGCTTTAACAGGGCAAGGCATTTGGGGCGTTGAATTTTTTCTGGGTGAAGATGGTGTTTACTTCTCTGAACTGTCTCCACGTCCTCACGATACAGGAATGGTAACTCTTGCAGGAACACAAAATTTTTCTGAGTTTGAATTGCATCTGCGTGCTGTTCTTGGCTTGCCAATTCCTGAAATTAAATTAGAAAAAGCAGGAGCCAGCGCGGTAATTCTTGCAGATAGAATTAGCCCTACACCACCCACTTACGAAGGTGTTGCAGAAGCACTAAAAGAATCCGATACGGACATTCGTATTTTTGGAAAGCCAACTACAAGACCTAATCGCAGAATGGCGGTGGCATTGGTTTCCGATAAACCCGATGCGGACATTACTTCATTAATCGAGAAAGCAAAAAAAGTTGCTACAAAAGTGACATTAATATATTGATTTCAACACAGAGGTAAAGGAGGTTGATGAGAAATACAGAGTTCTCTGTGAAACTCTGTTTGCACTGTGCTCTCTGTGTTATAAATAGTTAATTCAGTTTGTAAATTTTCCCCGGAAGAGAAGAAACTACTCCCGAGAATTCCATATTCAGTAACGTTGCAGCTAGTTTGCTCATGCTCATTTTTGCAGCAGCAGAAAGTATATCAATATGCAATTGTCCCTTTTCTGAAAGTATATCAGCCAGAATTTTTTCATCAGCACTCAGTTCAACAAACAACTGTTTCTGAACTATTTTTTTCTTTTCGGATTGTGTTTCCCAGCCCATCATATAAGCAATTTCTTTTGCTGAAGTTACCAGCGCAGCCTTGTTGCGACTGATAAGCCAGTTGCAGCCTTCGGAGTATTTGTCTCTCACTCTTCCCGGAACAGCAAACACATCACGGCTGTAACTATTAGATATTTCTGCGGTTATTAATGAGCCGCCTTTGCCGGTGCTTTCCACCACCACCACAGCATCTGCTATGCCCGCAATAATCCTGTTTCTTTCCGGGAAATTTCCTGGAAAGAATTCTGTTTTGGAAGGATAATCGGTTACTAACACACCATTTTCTATTATCTTTTTTGCAGTATCGCGATGCACACTAGGATACATAATATCAAGTCCGTGACCAAGCACAGCAATGGTTTTAAGATTATTTTTTAGAGCAGCTTTGTGTGCGCAAATGTCAATTCCGTAAGCTAGACCACTGGCAATAGTTACATCAAGTGACGTTAAGTCTTCAATAATTTTTTCGCAAACTTCTTTTCCGTAATCAGTTGCTTTTCGTGTTCCAACAACACTTAGAATTTTGCCGCAGTTGAAATCATATTCGCCTTTGGTATAAATTAAGACTGGACTATCATCGCAGTTTTTCAATCGGTTGGGATATTCCTTTTCTGTGAAAAAATAAGTTTTGATTTTATGCTTTTCAATAAACTTAATTTCCTCTTCAGCACGCTCAAAAACATCGGCAACGGTTATCAGTTTTGCAGTGGCAGCGCCTATTCCTGGTATTTTTTCAAGATGAATTTTCTTTTCGCTGAAGACAGCTTCAACACCACCGCAATAAG
This sequence comes from Bacteroidota bacterium, assembly GCA_947479755.1. Classification (GTDB taxonomy): domain Bacteria; phylum Bacteroidota; class Bacteroidia; order SXHM01; family SXHM01; genus SXHM01. The sequence continues at coordinate 27,389 of CANKAM010000016.1, read as the reverse complement.
CAATCAGTTTCTTAGCAGTAATGTCACCAATACCCGGAATAAGCGTTATTGCAATCTGAAATAATAGCTTGTCGTCCGACATAATTTAAAATTTGCCGAAAAAGTATAAAAAAATGTTATGCGTGCATAACTATTTTTTTATATTCGCAGCCTTTTTAGGTCTTTTATATCTAAATTATTAATCTTTTATTCCATTTTTTTATGAAATTGAAATCTACTTTAGTTTTCACTGTAGCATTATTTTCTATCTTTTTAGTAAGTGAGATTTTTGCACAATCAACGTTTGAAAATGTTCACGCTATTTTTCAAGCCAAATGCACCGCAGGTTGCCATAGCGGAGGCTCGCCTTCAGGAAATTTAAACCTGAGCGGAACAACAGCAGATGTTTATAACAGGCTTGTAAATGTTAATCCAACTAACCCTGTTGCCCTTGGTAAGGGATATAAAAGAGTTACGCCAGGGTATCCCTATTACAGTTTTTTGATGAAAAAGGTAAATAGTGGATTAGACGTTCATAATGATCTTGAAACAGGAGAAGGAAACACTATGCCCAATAACGTAAATACACTTACCAATGTTGAAAAGGAACTTATACGTCAATGGATAATTTGGGGTGCTCCCGATACAGGAAATGTTTATAATGAAAATCTTATAGTTGATTTTTATAATGGTCCCGGAATTCCAGAAATCCAAGCTCCACCTACTCCACAAGAAGAGGGAAGAGAAGGATATCAGGTTCGTTTTGGACCTGTCTTTTTGGAGCCCGGAGGAGAATTTGAATTCTTTCAGCCATATGATCCAAAGCTAACAGAGGCAAAAGAAATTACTGAAATGAAAGGGATAATATCGCCAACTTCACATCACTGGGTTTTAAGGAGGATTGATGAGGCTGGTGTAATAGGTTTAGGTCCGGCCCCTAGAGATGGAAATGATTTAATAACCCAAGCTTATATTTTTCAACATACAGAAAATATGGGTGTTTGGCAGTTTTCCAGAACTATTGATTTGCCTGATGGAACAGCTATTTTTCAAGATTCTGGGGAAGCTATTCTACTTAATTTGCACATACCTAATTACAGTCAGGATTCAATTATTGCTGCAACAGGATATTACAATATATATACTCAGGACGTTGGTTCAGGAGCTATAGAAATGCATACAGGTCTTACTACATATGGGGGTACTGATCCTTTTATATTAAATATTCCTCCAACCGGAGGACAACCTTACACATTATTAAATCACTTTAGAAGACCTGGAGAAACTTGGTATTTCTGGACTTTCCAGGCACATTCTCATAGTTGGGGTATTGACTACGATATGTATTACGCAAATCCGGATAGCTCAAAAGGGGCTCAGTTTTATGAAGGTTTTTATAATGAAGATTATACTTTCAATCAAGGATATTATAGTTATTCACATCCTCCGGTTTTAACAAATGAACCTTTAATGGAAGTAGATATGGATAATGGACTTTTCTTTGAATCTACTTGGGTAAACAATGGTCCCGATACAATTCCTTTTGGATTTACAACTGAGCAGGAAATGTTTATTGCCTATTTTCAATATACAACTGAAATGCCAACCTCAGTTGAAGAAAAAGAAAAGCCTGTTTCAAATGTTGACGTTTATCCAAATCCTTCCAGAGATAACATCAACCTCAGTTACACTCTTAAAAACACTGCCCACGCTGTAGTTGAACTCTTTAATCTCACAGGTTCAAAAGTTAAAACAATTGTAAACAGTGTTCAGTCAGCAGGTAAACATTTGCTGAAAATTAAATCAGAAGATGAAGAGCTTGCTCCGGGAACTTATATGGTAAGTGTAACAGTGGATGGACAGGTTACTACCAAGAAAGTAGTATCACTGAACTAAAGAAAAACTTGCTTTTTGCGAAAAGTGTAGTATATTTGCGCAGATTTTTACGGAAAACAGACAGCGGGGACCAAAAGTCCCCGCTTCATTTGTAGGAAATGATAAGCGAAAAAAGAGTAAAAGAAATAGTTGAAGAAAAGGTAAAAGGCTCCGAGCTTTTTATTGTGGAAGTGAAAGTGAGTGGCGGGAACAGAATTAGTATAGCTCTGGATCGCCCTACAAAGCTGAATGTAGGAGATTGCGCAGAAGTAAGTCGCTATGTTGAAAGCCAGTTGAACCGTGATGTGGAAGATTTTGAAATAACGGTTTCTTCGCCCGGATTGGAAGAGCCGCTGAAAGTATTGAACCAGTTCTTAAAACACCAGGGACGAAACGTTAGAGTGGTGTTAAAAGAAGGAAGATTGCTCAGAGGGAAAATGACTGCTGCAAATGAGGAAGGAATAACACTTGAAGTTTTCCGCGAAAACAAAAAGAAGAACAAAGAGCAAACAGTAAATGAAATAGTAAATCTTAAATACCCGGAAATAAAAGAAACAAAACTTGAAATAACTTTTAAATAACAAATCAAAATGAGTAGTAACAAGATTAATCTCAGCGAACAGTTCGCAGAATTTAAAGAAAGCAAAAACATTGACCGTACCAACATGATGCGTATCATGGAGGAAGTGTTCAGGGCTGCCATCATTAAAAAGTATTACACCGATGAAAATATTGACATCACTGTAAACGTTGACAAAGGTGACCTGGAGATTTGGCGCAATCGTAAGATTGTTGCTGATGATGATCTGGATTTGGAAAATCTTGAAATTCCTTATTCAGAAGCCATAAAAATTGATGCGGATTTCCAAATTGGTGAAGATGTTACAGAGCCTGTAATACTTGCAGATTTTGGTCGCAGAGCGGTTCTTGCCCTTCGTCAGAATTTGAAAGGCAGAATAGATGATTTGGAAAACGAAGGTATTTTCAAAAAATATAAAGACCGCGAAAGCGAAATTGTTACAGGTGAAGTTTATCAGGTTTGGAAAAAAGAAACTTTGGTATTGGATGACGAAGGCAATGAAATGATACTTCCCAAAACTGAGCAAATACCATCTGACTTTTTCAAAAAAGGTGACAGCGTGCGTGCCGTGATTGAAACAGTTGAAATGAGAAACAACAAACCTGCAATTGTTCTTTCAAGAACCTCTCCTAAATTTTTAGAGAGATTATTCGAGCAAGAGGTTCCTGAAGTATTTGACGGGCTTATCACCATCAAAAAAATTGACCGTGTACCGGGAGAAAGAGCTAAAGTTGCTGTGGAGTCTTATGATGACCGTATTGATCCGGTTGGAGCATGTGTAGGTATGAAAGGTTCACGTATTCACGGAATTGTTCGTGAGTTGAAAAACGAAAATATTGACGTGATTAACTACACTACCAATACACAACTTTTCATTCAACGTGCATTGAGCCCTGCAAAAATCACCAGCATCTCCATTGACGAAGAAAAGAAAAGAGCTGATGTGTTTTTGAAACCAGACCAGGTTTCTTTGGCAATCGGAAAAGGTGGACATAACATCAAACTTGCCGGAAAAATTACAGGCTACGAAATTGATGTTTACCGCGATACAGATGTAGATGTTGAAGACGTTGACTTAGATGAATTTTCAGACGAAATTGAAGGTTGGATTATTGATGAGTTGAAAGCAATAGGTTGCGATACAGCGAAATCAGTAATTGACATCGGTTTTGAAGATCTGGTAAAACGTACCGACCTTGAAGAAGAAACAGTAAAAGATGTTATTAATATTTTGAAATCAGAGTTTGAATAAATCATTAATTCTTTGCGTTCAGAATTTTTTTTAAGAGAAAATAAATACATTAGCAGATAGATATGTCAGAAGTCCAGGCTCCAAAGCGATTAGCCAAAGTAGCAACAGAACTCAATCAGAGTAAGGATACTATCCTTGAGTTTCTTAAAGCAAAAGGCTTTGCTGTTGAGAATAATCCCAACGCTAAACTCGATTCGGAGCAATACAACGTATTGGTTAAAGAATTTCAAGCTGATAAATCGCTGAAAGAGCAAGCAGAGAAAGAATTAAACCGTCTGAAAAAAGATGCAAATGCACCGGTTGTTTTTGAGGCACCAGTTGTTGTTGCACCTGTAAAAAAAGCACCTGAGCCGGAAGAAGTAAAAGTTGTTCAACCCGAATCTCCGGTGGCAAAGAAAGAAGAAGAAGTTATAAAAGCCAAAGCTGAAAAATTAGGAGTTAAACAAACGGGCACTATTGACCTTGATGCGCTGAATCAGAAGACCAAGCCTGGAAAAAAATCAAAGAAGAAAGAGGAAGTAGTAGAAGAAGCGAAGGTTGAAGAAGTTGCTCCGGTTGTTGAAGCGGTTGAAGAAACTCCCGTTGTTGAAGAAGTAAAAGAAATTCCGAAAGAAGAAAACCTGCATAAAACAGAATACACAAAACTGAAAGGTGCAACGGTTCTCGGTAAAATGGAATTGCCGGTTGAGAAAGAAAAAGAGAAGAAAAAACAACCTGTCGCTTCTTCAAACGATAATGACCCTAATCGCAAGAAAAAACGCAAACGCATCCGTAAAGATGTAGAGCCAGCAACGGTTGATAAATCAGATAAGACCCGCCCGCGCGGACCACAGCCTAAAGCTGAACTTACGGATGAAGATATTCAGAAGCAGATTAAAGAAACACTTGCGCGTCTTAGTGGTTCGGGAGGAAAATCAAAATCGTCAAAATACCGCAGAGAGAAACGTGATGATGTAAGAAACAAATTTGAGGTTGAGCAGGAGCTGATTGCAGCAGAAGGAAAGGTTATTAAAGTTACCGAGTTTGTTACGGCAAATGAATTGGCAAAACTGATGAATGTTCCTGTCAACAGTATTATCTCAGCATGTATGTCGCTCGGTTTGTTTGTTTCCATCAACCAGCGTTTGGATGCCGAAACACTGAACATTGTTGCCGAAGAATTCGGACACAAAGTTGAATTTGTGAGTGCCGAAGTGCAGGAAGCTATAAAAGAAGTAGAAGATCAGCCCGAAGATTTGGAAGCGCGTCCGCCTATTGTTACGGTAATGGGTCACGTTGACCATGGTAAAACTTCATTACTTGACTATATCCGTAAAGCAAACGTAATTGCCGGTGAAGCTGGTGGTATTACTCAGCACATCGGGGCTTACAGCGTTACACTTGATAGCGGGAAAAAATTAACATTCCTTGATACTCCCGGTCACGAAGCGTTTACTGCTATGCGTGCCCGTGGTGCGCAGGTAACTGACATAGCTATTATTGTAGTTGCTGCTGACGATAACGTGATGCCGCAAACACGTGAGGCAATCAATCACGCACAGGCTGCAGGAGTTCCAATGGTCTTTGCAATCAATAAGGTTGATAAGCCGGGAGCTAATCCTGAAAAAATAAAAGAAGAATTAGCCACCATGAATTTGTTGGTTGAAGAGTGGGGAGGAAAATTCCAGAGTGCTGATATTTCTGCCAAACAGGGAAAAAATATTGATGCTCTTTTGGAGAAAGTTTTGCTGGAAGCTGAGATGCTGGATTTGAAAGCAAATCCGAAACGTAAAGCAACAGGAACAATTATAGAGTCAGAGTTGGATAAAGGAAGAGGTTATGTTTCAACCATGTTGGTTGAATCGGGAACGCTCAGAATTGGTGATATTATTTTGGCAGGTTGTTACAGCGGAAGAGTAAAAGCACTTTTCAATGAGCGTGGCGGTGCCATTTCAGAAGCAGGACCTTCCATGCCGGTGCGTATGCTTGGTTTAAGTGGTGCGCCACAGGCAGGTGACCGTTTCAACGTAATGGACGATGAGCGCGAAGCAAAAGACATTGCAACCAAGCGTTTGCAATTGCAACGCGAGCAAGGTTACAGAACACACAAACACATCACGCTGGATGAGATTGGAAGACGTATCGCTATCGGTGATTTCAAAGAACTGAATGTAATCATCAAAGGAGACGTGGATGGGTCAGTTGAAGCTCTTTCAGATTCATTGATTAAACTTTCTACTGATAAAATTCAGGTAAACATTATTATGAAAGCGGTAGGTGCGGTAACAGAATCAGATGTGTTGCTGGCTTCTGCTTCCAATGCAATCATTATCGGTTTCCAGGTTCGTCCTTCATTGAATGCACGTAAACTGGCCGAACAGGAACAAATTGATATCCGTCTTTATTCCATTATCTATGACGCCATCAACGAGTTGAAGGCAGCAATGGAAGGCATGTTGGCTCCCGAATTTGAAGAAAAAATTGTGGGAAATATTGAAGTACGTGATGTTTTCAAAATTTCTAAAGTTGGAACTGTTGCCGGTTGTATGGTACTGGATGGTGAGGTTTCAAGACAAACCAGTGTGCGTATCATCCGAGATGGCATTGTGGTTTACACAGGCGAACTTGGTTCACTCAAACGTTTTAAAGACGATGTAAAAGAAGTAAAAGCGGGTTATGAATGCGGTTTGAATATCAAGAATTTCAACGACATCAAGGTAGGCGATATCATTGAGGGATACAAACAGGTTGAAGTAAAACCGAAGTTGTAATTTTTACTGAATATATAAATAAAAAGGGGCGATTTATCGCCCCTTTTTATTTACATAAATTGATGATTTTACTGAAATAAAATACTTCCTTCCAAAATACTTCCTCCTCTGAAATAAGACAAATCAGGATTAACGCACATCACAGGAATTTGTGCTTCGTTGTTAATGATTTTTTCATTCTCTGGACCGATAATAAATTCAATCACCACATCTTCTTCTTTCTCGGTCATAATCATAAGTAAATCGGCATTTTCCTCCGCTGAGTAGCGCAATAACTCTTTTACATAGTTGCCTTTTTGTCCTGCTTCTTCCGTGTGTTTAATATTGTTTTTTGCAAGAAAGGATTTTGCGAAACCAACATTCTTTTTCACCTGATTGGCAATAAATTCATCCGATTCATATTTGGCATAAATCTTTACTTCAGCATCAAAAAGTTTTGCCATCAAAATTGCATGAAACACTTTCTGTTTAACTTCTTTTGAGCCGTCCATAGGCATCACAATTTTTTTGTAGCCGTTAGCAGAAGAATTTTTCTTCTGAACAATAACAACAGGAACAGGAGAAGAAGTAGTAACCTTGATTGCCCACGCACCCAATACTTTCTGGTTCAATCCAACAACACCGTGTGTGCCCATCACTAATAATCGTGCTCCGCGTTTTTTTGCAGTGTCACCAATAGTGGTAAAAATATTTCCCTCAGGAAGTTCAAATGTTGCATTAACTCCGTGCTGTTTAAAAATGGAATCGCATTGCTTTTGCATCTGCTCTTCAAGTGCAGCAATTGTTTTCCCGTCTTTTTTTAGTTTAGCTTTTGTATCAGGGGTAACGATGTGAACTAATAATAATTCATCTTTCCCCTTTTTTGCAATTTCAATTGCGTGACTTAGTGCACAATCTGCAACATCTGTAAAATCAGTAGGAACTAATATTAAGTTTTGTCTGTTTTTCTCTTCCATTATTTATAAGTGTCAACTATTTTTTGAATTTCGGCAAGATGCCTTTGTTTGGGTTCTTCGCGCAAACGCTTTGAGAAAAATGTAAAATATTTATGATTGTTCAGGAACTTTACCTGCAAACGGTTCCAGTCCTGTTCATTTGCAATCAGATTGTTCTCGGTCATCTCCCTGAAAAGTGAGGAAGCTATGAACTCAAAATCTTCGCGACCTAAGTAATCAAGGTCCGCATCACAAAGTATTTGTTCTAACGTAGTTTTAGGCGTTTGCGGAATTTTTGTAGCCATAATAAGTCCGCACACAATTTCAATCTGTTCGGGTGTGTAATCAAAACCAGGTAATGACTCCCGTGCTATTTCACAGCCCACCTCTTCATGATTTTTATAGGCTCTCAGAAAACCGCAATCGTGATAAAGTGCCCCGGTTTTAAGTAAAATAAGCTCATCATCTCTTACATCCTCAATCTCGGCAATCATAATAGAAGCATTCAATACATCAACTGTGTGATGAAAGCCATGGTAATAAAGATTAGAAGCCAGTTCTTCGTTAAGTTTTTTAACGATAAAATATTTTGCTGTTGCGTAGTTCATACCCTTAATTCTGCCAAACCTACATTTTTTTTGATAAATGTCAAAAACGAAGGTTTAACGACAAAGAATGATTTAGGTTTTCATTTCCTACTTTAGCCCTGGATTATGGGAGTAAATGCTATAAAAATAAGACAAGGAAAAAAGGAAGATCTGGCAGCAATCTTATCACTGATAAAGGAACTCGCTGAATACGAAAAAACTCCTTTGGAAGTAAAAGTTACTCTCGAAGAATTGGAAAAAAGCGGATTTGGCGAAAACCCGGTTTTTAGGTTTTTTGTTGCGGAGAATGAAGCCGGAATAGTTGGAATGGCACTTTATTACATCAAATATTCAACGTGGAAAGGCCCCTGCATATTTCTCGAAGACCTCATAGTTACCCAAAGCCACCGCAGACAGGGAATAGGAGCTCTTTTGTTTGAAAAAATGATTGAACTGGCAAAAGAAATGAAGATGCCAAGATTGGAATGGCAGGTATTGGAGTGGAATGAACCGGCTATAAACTTTTACAAAAAATATAATGCCAACTTAGATGCAGACTGGCTCAACGGCAAATTGGTTTATTCGCAGTTGCAGGAATTTAAGACTGAACAGAATTTGTAATATTGTAAAATGAAGAAACTCTTATTTTTTGCTTCAGCTACTTTATTGCTGCAGTGTCATTCTCCCGAAACTAAAACAGATAATACTATTTACGTGAAAGATCCTCATTCTTATTCCCAGCCTGAAAAGGCAGTTGTCAAACACCTTGCTCTTGACCTTAAAGTTGATTTTGAAAAACAAGAACTTTCAGGGAAAGCGGTTTATGATATTCAAAACAATAACTCAAACGAAATTATTTTCGACACGAGAAATCTTAATATTCAAAAGATAACGTTGGGTGAAGATGAAAAGGAAGCAAGTTTTTCCTTGAGTAAAAACGACAGCATTTTCGGACAGGCATTAACTATCAACATTGAAAAAAATACTTCGCGTGTGAATATCTATTATTCAACCACCAAAGGCGCTGAAGCTTTGCAGTGGCTCACTCCGCAGCAAACAGCAGGTAAGACACAGCCTTTTCTTTTTACTCAAGGGCAAGCCATTCTTTCGCGCACCTGGTTTCCTTGTCAGGATAGTCCTGGAATACGTTTTACTTATTCTGCAAAACTCAGAGTACCTAAAAATCTTCTGGCAGTGATGAGCGCAGAGAATCCGGTTGCTAAAAACGACAGCGGTGTTTATAATTTCTCAATGCCGCAACCTGTTCCCGCTTATTTGATTGCTTTATCAGTTGGTGATATTGAATTTAAGAAAATAGGTGAACGTACAGGTGTTTATGCTGAACCTGTGATGCTTGAAAAATCTGTTTATGAGTTTGCTGACATGGAAGATATGCTCATCAGTGCCGAAAAATTGTACGGTAAATATCAATGGGGACAATACGATGTTATTGTTCTTCCTCCGAGCTTTCCTTTTGGCGGAATGGAAAACCCGCGATTGACTTTTGCTACACCAACAATAATTGCGGGCGACCGCTCCCTCACTTCGCTTGTTGCTCATGAACTTGCTCACTCATGGTCAGGAAATTTTGTAACTAATGCAACCTGGGATGATATCTGGATGAATGAGGGTTTTACGGTTTATTTCGAGCGCAGAATTGTGGAAGCAATTTATGGAAAGGAATATGTGGAAATGCAGTGGCAATTAGGCTTACAAGATCTGGAAGCAACATTGGAAGAGTTTCAGGAATCGGGTGAAGAATCATCTTTAAAACTTCATTTGCAGGGTAGAAACCCTGATGACGGGTTAAGTGATATCCCTTATGAAAAAGGCGCCCACTTCGTTTTATTGCTGGAGCAAAAGGCGGGAAGAGAGAAGTTAGACAAATTTCTCAATGATTATTTTAATGCACATGCTTTTAAAACTATTACAACTGAAGAGTTTTTAAAATACTTAGATGCAGAGTTCATCAAAAAATATTCGCTGGATGTAAATGTAGATGAATGGGTTTATAAAAACGGACTTCCTGCAAATTGTCCGCGCGTTGTTTCCGCAAAATTCAAAACAGTAGAACAGGCTTTATATTCATGGAGTAAAGGAACAAAGCCCGAATTGCTTCCAACCAAAGATTGGACTTGTCATGAATGGTTGCATTTTATTCGTAACCTTCCGGGAAATATCAGCGCTTCTGAAATGGAAATATTGGACAATGCTTTTCATTTTACCAATTCAGGAAATTCAGAAGTAGCAGCTGCATGGTACGTTCAGGCAATCAATAGTAATTACAAAAATGCTTATCCTGAAATTGAAACATTCTTGATGAATGTAGGAAGAAGAAAATTCGTTGTTCCACTTTATAAGCAGTTTGTTAAAACAGAAGAAGGGAAAAGACTTGCATTAGAAATTTATGCAAAGGCAAGGCCGAATTATCATTCAGTGGCTGCAATTACGTTGGATGAACTTTTAGGATACAAATTACCTTAGTTAATAAACATGCAAAACGAAAGAAGAAATTTTCTCTCTAAAGTTGGCAAAGCCGCAGGTGCTTTAACCATTGGTTCATGGCTTGATCCGTTGAATGCTTTTGCAATCGATGAGGCTTTTGAAAGAGTTAAAACACTTTCTCCTCTTGCTGTTGCTGAAGACGAAGATTTCTGGAAATGGGTTCGCCAATGTTATACGGTTAATTACGACATTATTAATCTTAACAACGGTGGCGTAAGTCCGCAACCCAAAGTGGTGCAGGATGCATTTGAGAATTTCAATCGAACCAGTAATTACGGACCATCTTATTACATGTGGCGTATTATTGATCAGGGACGTGAACCTTTGCGCAGAGAATTAGCTGAACTTGCAGGTTGTTCTCCTGAAGAAGTTGTTGTAAATCGTAATGCTACCGAGGCATTGGAGACAATTATTTTCGGACTGAATTTGAAAGAAGGCGATGAGGTAGTGCTGTGCAAATACGATTATCCAAACATGAAAAATGCTTGGCTGCAACGTGAGAAAAGGGATAAAATAAAATTAGTGTGGGTTGACATTCCTGTTCCTGCTGAAAATGATGAGGAGCTAGTTTCCATTTATGAAAAGGCATTCACCAATAAAACCAAACTGGTGCATGTTACGCATGTCATCAACTGGACAGGACAAATTTTGCCGGTGAGAAAAATTGCTGACAAAGCCCACGCAAAAGGAATTGAAGTATTATGCGATGGTGCACATTCATTTGCACATATTGAATATGAAATTCCTGATTTGGATTGTGATTATTTCGGAACGAGTTTGCACAAGTGGTTGTGTGCACCATTTGGTTCGGGAATGATGTTTATTAAAAAAGAGAAAATCAAAAATATCTGGCCGCTGTTTGGTAATGATAATCCAAATGGTGATGATATACGAAAGTTTGAATCGCAGGGCACGCGCAGTTTTGCAACCGAACAGGCAATTAGAAATGCTATTGAATTTCATTTGCTGATAGGAACAACAAGAAAAGAAGCACGTTTACGTTTTCTTAAAAATTACTGGACAGAAAAAGTAAAAGATATTCCCAAAGTGAAGTTCTACACCTCTTTGAAAGACCAGTATTCATGCGCACTTTTTTGTGTAGGAATTGAAGGTATGAAACCCGGTGACTTGGAAAGTGAATTATTCAACACTTATAAAATTCACACAACACCGATTGACTTTGAAGCAGCACACGGAGTTCGGGTAACTCCGCATGTTTATACTTCTCTTCGTGATTTGGATTTACTGGTGAAAGCAATAAAAGAAATAGCTGCGAAATAAATTTAGCGTCATGCTGAACTTGTTTCAGCATCTGGGCAATGTCTGGGGGACATTGAGCCAGCTTGTGCTGATGAAAGACCCTGAAACAAGTTCAGGGTGACGGGAGTTTACCCCAAATTCTTCACCAGCAATTGAACAGTTTTTCTGCTTTTTAGTTCCAGTAAAACTTCTGTGTTTATTGTTACCCGCTCAATCGTTTGCTGGTCGTAATGACGAATAGTAATTAATTCCAGTCCTGAGTTGTAAGCAACTTTGAAATCTTTTTGCAACGCTGAAATTAATGTGGGAATTTTATATTTATCATCATCCACACTTGCCGAAAAACTGATGGCGGTGTTTTGCATGATGTTTATTTTTATTCCTGCTTCTGAAAAGCTTTTAAAAATCTCCATCAGGTTCTTCTCAACGATAAACGAAAAATCTTTTGACATGATGGAAATCAATACCTGATTCATCCTGTAAATAAAGGAAGGAATTTGTTGTGGGTTTTCAGTATTGCTGACAACTGTTCCCGTTTTCTCCGGCTCAATAAATGATTTTACATACAGCGGAATATTTTTGTTTTGAAGTGGTTGTATGGTTTTCGGATGTATTACACTGGTGCCGAACCAGGCTAATTCAATCGCATCGCGGTAAGAAATTTTGTTTAACAATACCGTATCGTCAAACCATTTTGGGTCAGCATTTAAAACTCCGGGAACATCTTTCCAGATGGTTACATCTTTAGCGGAAAGCGAATAAGCAAAAATAGCTGCAGTAAAATCTGAGCCTTCTCTTCCTAACGTGGTGGTATAATTTTCGGAAGTAACTCCGATAAATCCTTGCGTGATGGCAAGCTTTGTTTTTCCTTCTTTGAAAAGCGGAACCAAATTTTGCTGCACATTTTTTTCTGTCAACTCCCAGTTAACAGCAGCATTGCGCCAGGTATCATCGGTGCTGATATAATCTCGTGCATCGAGCCAGAGGTTTTGTAATCCTGTTTCATTCAGGTAAGCGCTTACAATGCGTGTTGCAATCACTTCTCCAATAGATACTATCTGGTCGTATTCAAAGTCATAAGATTTGGTTTGCTCACCATCCGTTGCCCATTCCAATTCAGCAAAAACATTATTAATAGTATCAAAAACAGGATGATTTTTATTGCTGAACAATTCATTCATTATTGCGAGATGATACTCACGGATGGGTTTTATCTGTTCCGCTACATCAGCATTTTTGTGATAAAAAGCCTCAGCAACTTTTTCCAGCATATTGGTTGTTTTTCCCATTGCGGAAACAATAACCAGTATTTTTTCTTCTTTGTAACACTCCAGAATCTTTGCAACGTTTCTTACGCCTGCTGCATCTTTTACGGATGCTCCACCGAATTTGAAAACTTTCATGCCGCGAAGATAAAAGAAGAAAATGGAACATGGATGACGGTAACTAGAACGCAGATAACGCGGATTAGGCTGATCTTCGCAGATTTTAAATCCGTGTTAATCTGCTAAATCCGCGTCATCAGCGTTCTATTAAAATAAACACCGTTACTTTTAATAAAAACTGCATTTTTACACACAGACCTGCCTGCCGGCAGGCAGGCAAACCAAAAATATGCAAAGCAGTCAGCCCAACGAGAAAGAACTGATCATTGCCGCACAAAGCAATCCCGAACGCTTTGCGCCTTTGTATGACCATTGGTATAAGCCGGTTTTTCTGTTTGTTTTTAAGCGCGTAAACGATAAAGAACTTACTGCCGACCTTACATCACAGGTTTTTCTGAAAGCATTGGTTGCCATAAAGAGTTATAAATTTACGGGTGCACCTTTTTCGGCATGGTTATTCAGGATTGCGGTAAATGAGGTAAATATGTATTTCCGCAAAAACAATAAGCATGCAACTGTTCCGCTGGACGAAAATGATTTGCGTCAACTAACAGAAGAAGTAGGAGAGAACGAAACAGAAGAAAATTACAACCTGCTGGCTGATGCTCTGAATGACTTGCCCGAAGAACAAACGCAGTTGATTGAACTTCGTTTCTTTGACAAAAATTCCTTCCTTGATATGGCACACATCTTGGGGTTGACAGAAGCAGGAACAAAGATGAAAGTATATCGTGTGCTGGAGAAACTGAAAAATAGCATTACTTTGAAACGCCAGAGAAAGCAATGAGCAAGTATAAGTTCGATAAAAATAAAAAGCCGCTACCGGATGATGCTGAAATCAGCAAGTACAAAGATTTCGGTAAGCTAGTTCATAATTACCAGCGTGCCACTAAGCCGCTTTATCATAAGCCGCTTTACAAGCAACCTAAGGTTTTTATTTTTCTGGTTATTGTTGTTCTCTTAGCTCTTTTGATTTCTCATCTTGCTGAGAAAGAAGAGCGCGAGAAATCAGCTCCTGTTGAACAAAAACCATAATTTATTTTATCGCGCTTAAGTGCCTTTGCGGAAAAACTTTTCCTGCCACCGTTACTTTTCCCCCATCCCTGCATTCTACGTTTTGAAATCAGAAGTCAAAACCTCTAAAAAACAGAAATCATGGCAGGCGGAAAAGAAACACCCAGACAAAAAATGATTGCAATGATGTACTTAGTACTCACTGCAATTTTAGCACTCAATGTTTCAAAAGAAGTGATTGAAGCATTTGTAACCGTTAACACATCACTGGAAGCTACGGCAGGCAACTTTGATGAAAAGAACGGAATGTTGTATGCCGACTTTGACCAGGCAAAAAGCGTTGACCCTAAAAAAGTAACAGCGTACTGGGAGAAAGCCAACCGCGCTAAAGAATTATCATCAGACCTGAATGAGTATATCCGTAAACTTAAAGTAGAACTTATTGCAGAAACTGAGGGTATTACTACCGCAGAGGCCGACACCATTCATCTGGATTATGTAAAAAAACAAGATGATTTTGACAGGCCTACTAATATTTTAGTTGGTAATACAGAAGATGGCAGCAAAGGAAAGGCACGTGAACTGAAACTGAAACTAAATGAATACCGCGAAGCAATGTTGGCTCTTATTCCTGAGAAGGACAGAAAAAACCTGAACCTTGGTTTTGAAACTCCCGACAGAACCAAGAAAGATGGAACCAAAACATGGGAAACGAATCAGTTTTATAACAGTCCGCTGGTGGCTTCTGTTGCTATACTTTCCAAGTTTCAGAGTGATGTTAAGAATGCAGAGTTTGATGTGGTGAACACGTTGTATAAATCATTTACCAAAGAAGATTTTCCGTTTGATACCATTGCGGCAAAAGTGCTGACCGAAAGTAATTACGTAATGTTGGGTGATGAATACAAAGCCAATGTTTTTGTGGCAGCGTTCAGCACTACAAAAAATCCGGAGATTGTTCTGGGCAAATTGAATAACGATGGAACTGCGTTGGTTTCGGAATCAGGCTCTGTGCCTGCAAACAATGGAATGGGCGAGTATGTGGTAAGAGCCAATAAAGAAGGAATTTTCAATTACGAAGGAATGGTGAAAATGACCTCACCGTCCGGACAGCAAAAACTGTATCCCTTCAAAAGTGAATACATTGTTTCACGTCCTTCTATGGTGGTATCACCTACGGCAATGAATGTGTTTTACATGGGTGTGGATAATCCGGTTTCTATTTCGGTGCCGGGTGTGGCCACTGAAAATGTTGTTGCAACAGTTACCGGAGGAAATCAATTGGTGAAGAACGGCAACGGAACATACACCATGAAAATTCAAAAGAATTCACCTATGGAAGTAGATGTAAATGTTTCCGCTAAAATGAGTAATGGCGAAACTAAAAGCATGGGAAGGATGAATTTTCGAGTAAAACGTTTGCCAAAGCCATACGCGCGTTTTGGCGAAATAACAACTTCAGGAAGAATGCAAAAGGGTGTTGTAGATGCCCAGATGGGATTGGTTGTTTCGTATGACCCAAGCTTTCTCTTTAACATTGTTGCAACCACCAAAGCATTTGATATTGTGTTGATTCAGGGAAGGGATGTTTTTACTCATCACCAGGATGGAAGTGGGAAATTTAACGAAGAGACCGACCGGTTTGTAAAGAAAGCTAAACGTGGCGACCGGTTAATTTTTGAAAACATAAAAGCAAAAGATGTGAATGATGTGGTGCATGATTTGAGCCCGATTTCAATAACAGTGAATTAAATTTTCACCGCAAAGGCGCAAGGACGCGAAGTTTTTCTTTGCGCCTTTGCGCCTCCGCGGTTAAATCCTATTTTTGTCATTCTAAACAAACAAAAACACATTATGGCATTAAACATAAAACTTCTTGCAGAAATCTGTGAAACTCCCGGTGCTCCCGGCTATGAACAACCCATCCGTGAAGTGGTTCTTCGTGAGCTGAAAGCGTTGGATGTGAAAGTGAGCATCGACAATATGGGCAATGTTACGGCCTTCAAAAAAGGAAAGAATAACAAGAAGGTGATGATTGGTGCCCACATGGATGAGATTAGTTTTATCGTGAGCCATATTGATGATAAAGGCTTTTTGTTTTTTCATCCGCTTGGTGGATTTGACCCTAAAACATTAACAGCACAACGTGTTATTGTTCACGGAAAAAAAGATTTAGTAGGAGTAATGGGTTCAAAACCTATTCACGTAATGACGGCCGAGGAAAGAACTAAAGTTCCAAAACTAACCGATTACTTTATTGACCTTGGAATGCCCGGCAGCGAAGTAAAAAAGTATGTGAGCGTTGGGAACGTTGTTACACGCGAACGCAAACTGATTGAAATGGGTGAGTGTGTAAACTGCAAATCCATTGACAACCGTGTTTCAGTTTTTATTTTAATTGAAACCTTGCGCCAGTTGAAAACAGTGCCTTATGATATTTACGGTGTGTTCACCGTGCAGGAAGAAGTTGGTATTCGCGGAGCAAATGTTTCTGCGTTGCAGATACAACCCGATTTCGGTTTTGGTTTGGATACTACCATTGCTTACGATGTTCCTGGTGCGCTTGCCCACGAGATGGTTACAAAACTGGGAGATGGCACTGCCATAAAAATCATGGATTCATCTACCATCTGCGATTACCGAATGGTTGATTACATGAAAAAAGTTGCCGACAAATACAAGATAAAATGGCAGCCAGAAGTTCTTCCCGCTGGAGGAACCGACACCGCAGGAATACAACGCATGTCGGCAGGCGGTTCCATTGCAGGTGCTGTTTCTATTCCAACACGCCACATTCATCAGGTGATTGAAACGGCCAACAAAAAAGACATTGAAGGCAGCATCAGTTTGCTGAAACATTGTCTGGAAGATTTGGATAAATATAAGTGGGAGCATCGTTAATTTCGGGCATTAAACTTAGTTCTCTTTTTTCATAACTCCATCGGGTTAACAGTTGTATTATGATATTTATCCTTTCGGGTATTTCGAAATTACAAAATCCTATATTTGTCTCGCTCTGATGAATTTACTAATACCTGTTAATGAGAGCTTTATTTATTCTTTTTCTTTTTATTGTTTCGGGATTGTGCAGGGTATCTGCACAAAATACAGGAACAATTTCGCAGCAAAATTCTTCAGCGGAAGGCACCTGGCAAATACAGGTTCTTAATTCGCGTAACCAGCCTTTTATTCCCGGAAATATTAATGAACTGGTTGCTGAAAACCGTCATGCTTCAGAAGTAGTTTATGTGCAGCTTGGAACAGAAGTGCGTTTGAAAATTCTATCACTTTCTGAGATAAACAGACCACAGTTTATTCCAGTGGAGAAAATTAAATTCATTATCGAATAAAATAATCAGGTGAAGAACGTTATCAAAATCCTGAGCCTCACTTTTAGCATAACGCTTACGGTTTTATTTATACTGAGTTCGGAGTTTGCAAATGCACAGCCAGCAAACGATAACTGCATTACGCCACAGGTTATAGTTATTCCTAATTCAGGAAATATTTGTGTTACCTCAACAACAGTTGGCGCTACGAGTGACAATACCACTAACACATGTGATGTAGGCCTTCCTGGCAATGAAGTATGGTTTACATATACTGCTACTGGTGCTGATAATACAGTAACAGTTACGCCAACAGGTTCTCCGGCTATGCAACGCGCTGTTGTAACTATCAGCGGCACTAACTGCGTGAGCGGAACCTATAATGCCTGTAATGCAAGCGCTACCAATGGAGGTGTTGCAACCACCAACTGGACGTTCACCCCCGGCACACAGGTGTGGATAGCGGTTGAATCCGATAATGCCGTTGAAGGAGGCTTCCAACTTTGTATAACTTCTGTTGACCAGCCTCCTGCCCCGGGTAATTCCTGCGGAACAGCATCAGTACTGTGCGACCAAAGCACCTTTACTGTAAATCCTTTCCCTAATAATAGCAGTGGTTTAACGCCTCCCTGTTTTAGCACAGCCTTGCAGCAACCTGTTTATATGCAGTTTACAGTGGGGCAAACCGGCACACTCGTATGGAATGCGGATGTGCTTGGTGCAGCAGAATACGATTGGGCACTCTATAACATTACGGGGGGGTGCTTTGGAACCAACCTTGCCTGCAATTACAATTATACATTGGGAAATAGCAACAATATAGGAATGCAGGCGGGTGGCAATTGCGCGATAACTGAATTTTGTCCGCCCGCTACGGTTACTGCTGGAAACACATATCTTATCATCATTGACAATTATTCGAATAACACCGTTGGTTTTACCATGAGCTTTGCGGGAAGCACTTTTCAGATGGCACCCACCTCGCAGTTTAGTGTAAGTCCGGCATCGGGATGTGCACCTCTGAATGTTACTTTTAACAATACCAGTATTGCAGGCGTTTCTTCTTCCTGGAATTTTGGAAACGGTAACACCTCAATATCCAATGCGCCACCTGCTCAGACCTATTCTGCACCAGGAACTTATTTGATTTCATTAACTACAACTTCTTCAACCGGCTGCACCGATGTAAGTTCACAAAGTGTGGTGGTCAATAATGGACCAACAGTAACTGTACCTGCTGATATAACTCAGTGCGCAGGCAGCACTGTTGCAGCTGCAACATTTACCAGCACGCCTGCAGGAGCAACCTTTGCATGGACCAACAGCAATACTGCTATCGGTCTTGGAGCCAGCGGAAACGGAAACATTCCTTCATTCACGGCAACCAATTCTACAGGCAGCCCTGTTACTGCAACCATTACTGTAACACCAACATTAAACGGTTGCAGCGGAACACCTTCTACCTATGATATTACTATTAATCCGGGACCTTCTGTTTCGGTAAACACACCAACCATTTGTCCGGGTGGAACAGCAAATCTTATTGCTACAGGAGCTACCACCTATACATGGTCGGCAGGAGCAACAGTTACAGGAGTTGGTACTGCCGATGCAAGTCCGGCAACAACAACTACCTACACTGTTACCGGAACTACAGCGGGCTGCACCGGTACAGCAACAGCCACCGTTACCGTAGCCGCTTCGCTCACTGTAACGGTAAACTCTCCGTCTATTTGTGCAGGTGCTTCGGCAACGCTTACTGCAGGAGGTGCAAACACGTATGTATGGTCTGATGGCTCTACCGATAATCCCCTGATTGTTTCACCCGCATCAACTACCACCTATGATGTAACAGGAAGTTCGGGTGGTTGTTCGGGAACAGTTACTTCCACAGTTACCGTAAATGCAGTGCCAAATGTGGTGGTAAATTCACCTACCATATGTGCAGCAGGAACAGCAGTGCTTACCGCAGGCGGTGCAACAACCTATCTTTGGGATACCGGTTCAACTGTTAATCCTTTGTCTGTTTCTCCGGCAGTTACTACCACTTATACTGTTACAGGAACAACAGCAAACTGTTCAGCATCAGCCACGGCAACTGTTACGGTTAGCGCATCGCTGAATGTTACCGTAAATTCACCAACAGTTTGTGCAGGACAAAATGCAACCCTTACTGCATTGGGAGGAACCACTTATCTATGGTCTGATGGCTCAACTGATAATCCACTGGTGGTTACACCTGCCTCCAGCATCAGCTATACTGTTACCGGAACAAGCTTAACTTGCACAGGAACTGCAACCGCAGATATAACTGTAAACCCTGTTCCGGTGGTAAATGTAAACTCACCATCTGTTTGTGCAGGAATATCAGCCACACTTACTGCTACAGGTGCAATAACGTACTCGTGGAATAATGGTTCAACAGCAAACCCATTATCTGTAAGTCCTTCGGTAACGGCTACCTATACAGTTACGGGAACTGATTTGGGCTGTTCTGCAACAGCAACATCAACTGTTACTGTAAATCCGTCACCAACGGTTTCGGTAAACTCACCAACAATTTGTGCAGGTGATGCAGCAACATTAACAGCAACAGGAGGATCCACTTATCTGTGGTCAACAGGAGAAACAACAGACCAGATTTCTGTATCACCTGTTTCTTCAACAACTTACACTGTAACAGGTACTGATTTAGGTTGTTCAACAACTATAACATCAACCGTAACAGTTAATCAAACAACAATCTCGCTTTTGCCTGCAACTGCAGCCATTTGTGAAGGAGAGTCGGTTTCACTTTCTGCTTCAGGAGCAACATCCTATTTGTGGTCACCTGCAACAGGTTTAAGCTCATCATCGGGGAACAGTGTTACAGCCAATCCTGATGTTACCACAACTTATACTATTACAGGAACTGATAACGGATGCACAGACGATGAAACTATTACTGTTACCGTAAATCTAAATCCTGTTGTTGACTTTGAAGCATTGCCCGTTTCGGGTTGCGTTCCGCTTACGGTGCAATTCAACGACCTTAGTTCTGTTGCTTCCGGTACAAATGTTAACTGGCTTTGGGCTGCTGATAATGCATCATTTTCAGAACAGCAGAATAATTCATACACCTTTATCGCACCGGGTTCTTACGATATAACACTTACCGTTACTTCAGATCAGAATTGCATCTCAACTCTTACGTATTCTGATTTAGTAACAGCAAGTCCAAACCCTGTTGCAGATTTAGCAGCCAATCCTGAATGGACACAGATTATTTCACCAGAAGTAACGTTTACAGATTTATCGTCAGGTAATCCCGTGCAGTGGAACTGGCAGTTTGGGAATGGTGATGGTTCAGCGATTCAAAACCCGGTTTATAGTTTTTCTGATACAGGAACTTATAACGTTATGCTAACTGTTGCCAATCAGTTCGGTTGCACCGACAGAACTGAAATAACCATTGTTATAGCTCCGTTCTTTACACTGTATGTACCCAGTGCTTTTACTCCTGATGGTAATGGATTGAATGATGTTTTTCTTCCGCAAGGTGAAACATTGCGGAAGTATGAATTGCGAATTTTTAATCGTTGGGGCGAACAGCTTTTTGAAAGTTTCAAACCAACTGATGGCTGGAACGGAAAATCCCGCAACTCAGGAAAGGAACTTCCCTCTGGAGTATATGTTTACAGAATTTCAGTAGAGGATGAGCACAATCGCCCACAGGATTTTAAAGGAATTGTTACGCTTATCAGGTAACTGTAACTGAAGATTTATTTCCCCCAGCTTACCAGATACACCCCGCCAAAGATCAGAAGTGCTGCAATTATTTTCAAAGCTGAAAGTGAATCATTACCAAGTCCTATCGCAATAGCCGTTGCAAATACCGGTTGCGAATAAATATAAATACTAACCGTTGCAGGACTAACTCTGCTTAGCGCATAGCTGTTAAACAAGTATGCAAAAAAACTGAGTCCTACAACTACAAAAATAACACCGCCTAAAATAGGAACAGGCATAGTTACCCAGTCAATCTCAAGAGCCTCACTCCAGCCAAAGGGTAGCGACATCAGCAGGCCAAAAAAGAAAACCCATTTGTTTACCGTAAGCGGATGATATTTTTTCATCAATGGTTTTATCATAACAAGATACACCCCAAAGAGTGATGCGTTGATAAAAACCATCAAATCGCCTGGCATAGTTTCACTTCCGAATGAAAAATCTTTTCCCATAACTATTATCAAAAGCGCACCAATAACTCCGGAAATAATTCCGGTGATTTTTGTTAGTGTAATTCGTTCTTTTAATAGTAAGGAAGCAGCCAGTAAAACCAAAACAGGCGTAGAAGTCATAATAATGGCAGCGTTTATGGGAGTGGTTAAACTCAGTCCTTTAAAAAACAGCATCTGGTTAGCCGCTATACCCAAAAAAGCCCCGGCTATAAGTGTCAGGAAATCCTTTTTCTCCACTTTTTCACGTTTCAAAAGCGCATGAAAAAACCAGAACAGAAGCACTGCTCCAATCCCGCGTAAAACAATAAATCCGAAGGGCTTTACATATTCGGGCATTACTGCTTTGGCAATAGAATAATTGGCTCCGTAAATGATGTTGGCGCCAAGCAGGGCAAGATGCGCGCTTATATTTTCTTTTGCTTTCACGGCTTCAAAAGTAGGAATATCAACAACCTGTTCGGGCGGAATGCGTATTTTCGGGCTGACTATTACTATCTGATAATGTCGAACCGTGCAACCGAACGATTAAAACTTCTTACTCCCAGCCGAATTATTCTGCCCATTCTTATTGGTCTGGCGGTTGCATCGTACATGGTTTTTTCAGCCCTGCAGGAAGAGCGGTTTGAAAAGAAAATTGCGGCTAATGCAAACTATGTATGGGTAGATGGAAATGAGAACGGAGAAGAGGATAAGGAAGAATTTGTTTTCAAGGAAGAAGGGAAAGGTGATTATGTAAAGATTACTTACCGTGATGAATTGCGCAGCATTAACTGGACATGGTATTCTACCTTGTGGATTGTTATAGCTATCATCTCCATGTTCATCCGCGATTTGAGTTATATGTACCGCATCCGTGTATTGACGGATTATCATATTTCGTGGCGCAGAAGTTTTGATGTGATTATGTTGTGGGAGTTTGCTTCAGCAGTTGCACCAAGCGCTGTGGGTGGAAGCACCGTAGCCATGTTTATAGTAAACCGCGAAGGAATTAAATTGGGAAAAAGTACAGCTATTGTATTAATCACCTCGTTGCTCGATCAGCTTTTTTATATTGTTATGGTTCCTCTTGTTTTGGTAATAGTAGGAACTCAGCGACTGCTTCCTGATTTAAGTAGTGCAGGTATGCAAGGTTTTGCCTCAGCAGGAATTAAATTATTTTTCATCGGCTTTGGATTGATGCTGCTGTATGCTATTATAATTTCGTGGGCTATTTTTGTTAAGCCCCGCGGCTTTAAATGGCTGCTTATAAAAATATTTCAGCTTCCGTTTTTACGCAAATGGAGAGAAGGTGCTGCTGAAACCGGCAATGAAATTATTATCGCATCAAAAGAGATAAGAGGTAAACCGTTTGGTTATTGGTTCAAGGCAACTGCTGCTACGTTTGCTTCATGGACAGCTCGTTTTTGGGTAACCAATTTTATTATCATGGCTTTTTTTCCTGTAAGCGAACACATGCTTATTTATGCACGTCAATTGGTGATGTGGGTAATTATGCACATTACTCCAACGCCTGGTGGCAGCGGTGTTGCCGAAATTATTTTTACAGGATTTATCGGTGAGTTTATTCTTTCTGCAGGATTGATAGGCAGCATTGCCATCATCTGGCGGCTTATCAGTTATTACCCGTATCTATTTATCGGAGCCATTATTCTTCCCGGCTGGATTAAGCGTTCTTATATTAAGAAGAAAGTGTAGCCCCCTTCCCGACCTTCCCCCAAAAGGGGAAGGAGCAAGAGGCTTTTTTCTACCACTTCACAATCACTTTGCCCATTGATTTTCTTGACTCAACAAAACGATGTGCATCGTATAGTTTATCTGCACTGAAAACACCGCCAACAGTTGGTTTTATTTCACCTTTCTGAACAAGGTCTACAACACTTTCAAGGCAAATTTTCAGCCAGTCAGGATGATTATCTGCTATGCGCAGCATATTCACTCCAATCATACCGCGCGAGTTCATCAGGAACTGAACAGGATGATAAATTCCGAAATTGAAAACCATTTTCAAAGTATCCCAAATCTGTAAACCACCGCCCAGGTTTTCTGCTGCACCATAGCCCACAATTCTTCCGCCTTTGTTAATGCTGTTAAAACTTTTGCGGAATGTTTTTCCGCCAACCGAATCAAAAGCAACATCAACTCCTTCGGGTCTCAGCTTTTTTATTTCAGCGGCAAAGTCTGAAGTATTATAATTTATCGGGTAATCAACACCCAGTTCGCGCAGATACTCTAATTTTTTGTCCGACCCTGCTGTTCCGTAAATAATGCATCCGTGACGTTTGCAAAGCTGAACCAGCGCTGTACCAACACCTCCCGCTGCAGCTTGAATCAGCACATGATTTCCTTTTCTAAGTCGAATCATTTCTTCGGCACAAAACCATGCCGTGGAATATTGAACAGCTAAAGCACAGGCAACACCGGCATCCATATCTTCTCCAATCGGAACAACAGCACGTTCATCACTAACAACGTGTGTAGCATATCCCCCGAAACGGCTGAAAGCAACAACGCGCGTTCCTTTTTCCAATTTGTTTTTCACATCACTTCCGCAGGCTTCAACCCTTCCAACCGATTCATAACCTATAACAGCAGGTAGGGGAGGTGCATCCTGATAAAGACCGTTGCGAGCCATAATATCCGCAAAGTTGATTCCGAATGCATCTACAGCAACAAGTATTTCATTTGCAGCCGGAACAGGTGTTGGCTTTTCCTGTAACTCAAATGCTTTTTCGGGTTCTCCGTATTTTATAATGGTATAGGTTTTCATAGCTTTATAAGATATTTTCAGCAAACTTAGAATATAATTTTTCAAAACTGATTAATGTCATTATTTGTGTTGGCTAAAGCCCCCACCTTGCCAATAAATTTGCCATGTCAAAGAAAATAATCATTGAACCGTTTAAAATTAAAACGGTTGAACCCTTGCACATTGCTACAGAGCAGGAACGTGAGCAATATCTAAAAAATGCTTTTTACAATCCTTTTCTTTTAAAATCCAGTCAGGTAACATTTGACTTTCTTACTGATAGCGGAACATCTGCTATGAGTTCTGCTCAATGGGCTGCACTTATTGATGCAGATGAATCGTATGCAGGTGCAAGCAGTTGGGAGCATTTATGGCAAAGTATACACGACCTCACAGGCTATCCATATATTTTACCAACGCATCAGGGACGAGCTGCAGAGCGGATTTTATATGGTTATATCGGAAAGCCCGGAAAGGTTTTTATCAGCAATACACATTTTGATACTACACGAGCAAACATTGAATTCAGCGGAGCAACTGCTATTGATTGCTTAATCCCAGAAGGTTCTCAGCCATCACTCATTTATCCTTTTAAAGGAAATATGGATATTGAAAAGCTGGAAGAAATTATTCTTCAGCATAAGGCAGAAAATATTGGTGCAGTGATTTTGACTGTAACCAATAATTCAGGTGGCGGTCAACCAGTAAGTATGAAAAATGCACGTGACGTAAAACGTATTTGTTCAAAATATAGCATCCTGTACATTCTGGATTGTTGCCGCATTGCTGAGAATGCTTATTTCATAAAGCATCGTGAAAAAGAGTTTGAACATCACAGCTATTTTGACATAGCAAAAGAAATGTTTTCGTTCGCTGATGGCTGCATCATGAGTGCGAAGAAAGATGGATTAGTAAACATTGGCGGCTTCCTTGCCTTGCGTGATAAAAAACTTGCTGATGCCTGCACGAACCTCTTGATTATTACAGAAGGGTTTTCAACTTATGGCGGACTTTCAGGCCGTGATATGGAAGCACTTGCAGTTGGTTTGAAAGAAGTTTTTGCTCCGGGTTACTTAACGTATAGAATAAAAAGCACAACCTATCTTGGTGAAAAAATTTCTAAAAAAGGTGTTCCGATTTTATTGCCGGTTGGTGGACATGCTGTGTATATTGATGCCAAAGCATTGTATCCTCACATTCCTGTTCACGAATATCCCGGACAGGCTTTGGTTTGCGAGCTTTATAAAAAAGGAGGAATCAGAAGTGTGGAAATTGGTTCGGTAATGTTTGGTAAATATGATGAGCAAGGAAAACTGATTCCATCAAAAATGGAATTGGTTCGTATGGCTATTCCCCGTAGGGTTTATACACAAAGTCATATTGATTATGTAGCTGAAATATTTGATGAAATTATTGCTGACCGCAATAATGTTAAAGGATATAAAATAATTGAAGAGCCTGAGTTTCTCCGTCACTTCACTGCAAAATTTCAACAGCTGTAAATTTCGTCTGTCTGATTTCTTTAGGTTTGCCGCATAAACTTATGAGGCAACTAATTTTTTTATTCTTCAGCATTTTTTTACCAATTATTTCAGTTGCACAAACATTTAGTGTCAGCGGAACTGTAGTTGATGATAAAACAGGCGAATCACTCGCTTTCGTTAACATACTGCCTGATGCTGAAATCAATGCTACGACTACTGATATTGACGGACATTTCAGTATTACATCAAAATCCCGTTTGCATAAACTTTCATTCAGTTATGTAGGCTACGAAAATGCTATTGTTACTTTATCTGAAGAGGAGAATATAGTTATAAGGGTTAAAATGATTCGGAAAAATTTCGGATTACAGGAAGTTGTGATTTTTCCCGGTGAAAATCCGGCTCATCGCATAATCAGGAATGCAACTGCAAACAGAAATAATAACAATCCTGAACAACTGAAATCATTTTCTTATGTGTCTTATAATAAAATGTATTTCACGTTAGATACCGGTAAAGTAAGGGAAAACAAAGGCAGTATAATTAAACAAAATCCAACTTCAGACGAGGAAAAAGAAATTCAAAAATTCCTGGATGAACAATATATTATGTTGATGGAGTTTGTATCTAAACGTGAATACAAATACAAAGGAAGAAATAATGAGAAGGTTATTGCTTCCCGGGTTTCAGGCTTTAAAAACCCTGATTTTGCAATGCTTGGGACACAGATGCAAAGTTTTTCTTTTTATGATGATTATTTCAATCTGGGTCAGCAAAAGTTTTTAAATCCATTAAGTGAAGGCAGCACTTCTAAATATTTTTTTCTTCTTGAAGACACTCTATATACTGATAAAGACAGCATTTTTGTTATCTCTTACAAGCCCTATTCCGGAAGAAATTTTGATGGACTTGTAGGGTTGCTTTACATAACTACCGATGGCTGGGCAATACAAAACGTTATTGCTGAAGCCACTGGTCAGGCAGGGGTAGGAATAAAAATACAGCAACAATATGAAAAGAGAGAACAGCATTGGTTTCCGGTAAAATTGAATACGGATATTATGGCGAATAACCTGAACCTAAGTGGATTTAAAATCAAAGGAGTAGGTCGCAGTTATCTGGACAGTATAAAAATTGAACAGCCTGTAAATAAAAAAGATTTCAGACGGGTGGAACTTGATATTCTTCCTCAAGCAGCAAAAAGAGAAGAGGCGTTTTGGAACTTGTACAGGAAAGATACTTTGATTGCTAAAGAAACAAAAACCTATCACGTAATTGATAGCCTTGGAAAAGCGTACAAATTTGATTTGAGGTTGAAAGCTTTATCTGCGTTGGTTACAGGAAAAATTCCAATCCGTTTTATCGATTTGGATTTAAACCGGATAATTGCAGCCAACACTTATGAATCTGTGCGATTAGGTTTAGGTATTTACACCAATGATAGAATTTCACGATTTTTCAATGTAGGCGGTTATTTCGGCTATGGCT